>JANNAK010000099.1:0-11624 GCA_031384195.1 Gammaproteobacteria bacterium | reverse complement strand
TTTTCCGCCGCTGTCACTCGACCAATCTCGTGAAGGCGGCGGCCAAGTAGCCAGTGGATGTTTGCGGCCGCTTCCGGTTGGCGCGTGAGCCAACCGTCGACGCGCTCCGCAGCCTTGATCAGAATGGATTCATATGAAGCGTCCTTTGGGCGCTCAGACGTGGGGTCGACGCGAAGCACTCCCTCGGCAAGAAAATCGTTAACGGCCTTTGCCGTTGCAGTGGCTGTTGTCGCGCTCCGGCGGGCGCGATCGGCAGTAATAACCCCAGCCACCGCTATGGACGCCAGCGTGAGTACCAAAAACGAAAAGCGACGGGTTCGCCTGAGTTCGTGGCTCGTTTTTTCTGCCCACTCAGCCCGCGCCCGGGCGGCTATCTCAATCGCGCGAACCTTTTTTCTTGTTGTAAGCGATCTCAATCGAACGGCTATCTCAGCTGCGTCGGCAAGTCGCCGGGTGGGGTTTCCGGCCGCGATCACTGCCAGGTCTTCGCGGAGTAATTCGTCTTCGATGTCCAGCTCCCAGCCGGGCGTCAGGGATTTGTTCAACTGACCGGCGAGGAGTTGATAGAGAATCACCCCGAGCGAATAGATATCCGCTTTTACCGTGAACGGCTGTCCGGCCAGCACTTCCGGGGCAAGGTACAGGGGGGTCGCGGCGCTCGCGCCATCGTCCGTCATGGCATTGGTGAAGCCGAGGCGGGTTATGCCGAGCTCCTTGAGTCGTTCGGTGTCGATTCCACCGCTTCCAAAATCGCAGAGCCTGATCTGAGGGGCCGCCACGTCGCCGTTCGGCTCATTTTGGGCATCTATCAGAATATTTGCCGGCTTCAGGTCCCTATGCAGGACGCCTACCGAATGCGCGGCCGCGAGCGCGTCAGCAATCCGGGCGCCTACCTCAATCCGAACGTCGAGGGGCACGGCCTGCAGTCCGCCCCGCGCCTGGCTCCATTCGGCCAGGTTCCCGCCCTGCGCGCGCTCCACCTCAAGAAAATAGGGCGGGTCTTCCAGGTTCCAGTCAAGAATTTGCAGGAAGCCCTTCTCGGTTCCCAGTGTGTCTCGAAGCGCCCTATAGATCGTGATCTCACGCTTCAGGGACGTCAGGGCCCTTTCGTCAACGGCGAACTTGAACACACGCTCGTCGTGAGTCTTTTCGTGCCGGGCGAGCCAGGCTTCACCGTGTCCGCCGGTGCCAAGGAGCGCGACCAGTTTCCAGTGTTTTCGCTTGGGGGGTGAATCGCCCGGCTTGAAAGTAAGCGCGGGAGGGGATTGGTAAGCGGCAGACAGCTCGATTGTGGGAACGACGTCGAGGCGGTAACCAAAGCCATGTGCCGTGCGGAGCAGCGTTTTCTGCTTATCCTGAAGGGCGCGCCGAAGCAGGCTGATGCATCGGGTGAGTACGGTCTCGGTCAGGATGCGACCCGGCCAGAGATTTTCGGCAAGCTCGGCCTTTGTCACTACCTCGCCGGCGTGATGCAGCAGGAACCGAAGAACTTCCAGCGGCTTGCGCTCCAGATGGACGCGCTCGCCCTCAACCCGAAGCTCCATGCTGGCTTCGTCAAACACCGCCGCACCGAATCCCCACCGCCGCGTGCGCGACTCGTCACCGTGCGGCGGCCCCTGACTGCCTTGCAGTCCGCTGGCCATTTCTTCTCCCCCCGGAATCTCATCTGGAATTCCTCCGGATTTTCTCCGGCTTTGATCAGGATTGTAACGCCACTCCTGGTCTACCGTTTAAGTCCCCGGCGGCGCCGGGTTCGTGGTGTTCGGGAATGCCACGACAACCATTTAACGGGGGAGAGCCATGCTGAATATCAGGGAGATTGTCCACCAGTTCGAAACCGCGACAACTCGATCGGGATTGATCAAGGCGCTGCAGGCCGCGACATCAGCGCTGGGCTACGAATTCTTTTCGGTTACGGTGAGGCTGGTGCATATCGGCGGCGGTGCGTGGCGAATCCTGCTGTCGTCGATGCCCCGGGAATTCCTGAACTGGTACGACCAGGAGCAAATCCTCGACGAGGATCCGATCTTGCGTCGAGCCATGGACACGATGTCACCCTTCTACGCTGACGAACTTGATCCGATTGCCATTGCCCGCAGTCCCAAGGCTCAGGCCTTCATGCAGGCCGCCAGAAAGTTTGGCGTCGCCAGCCTTCTGGCAAGCGCGCAACAAGATCATGAGGGCGCAGCCACAATCCTGACTGTCGGCGGCTCCCGTGTCGAGCCGCCGGATCGTGAAGGCATTCGGGAGCAAGTCGCGTGGCTGGTGGCGCACGTCCACGAGGCCATCACCCGAATCGTTGTTGCGCCGGTCACGGCTCGTCGCGGGGCGCTGGGAAAACTGACGCGGCTTGAGCGATCAATGCTGGAATTGCTGGCGCGTGGCCATGGGGCGCGGGAGATTTCACAAATGCTGGCGGTGTCGCCGCGGTCCGTTCGGTATCACGCATTACGCGTGCGGGAGAAGCTCGGGGCCAGTTCCCTGAATCAGGCAGTCAGTCGCGCCATCGAGAGTCGCCAAATCACCCTTTGCGGCAACTCGCTTCCCAGCCATTGGAGTGGACTTCCCCGAATGATTTTCGCAAGGCCGCAGGATACGGCCTGGTCTATTCGGGAGCCAACGTTTGATATGAGCCTTCGGGAAGTGCGCGCTGCCTCGACGATCGAACGACTCGCGCAGGGCGCCCTGCGCGGCGCGGCGGCCGAAGGTTTTTCCAAGTTTGCGTTCTTGCATCGATCCACAGGATTGGGCGGAAGCAGTCCGCTGGTCTTTTCCAACGATCCGGCCGCTCAAGGCGGCTTCGACAACCCCGGTCCGTTGCTGCGCGCTTGCACGTCGTTTCGCAATCGACCGAGCTGCGTCCCCTGGAGGTGGGGTCGCGAGGGCGCAGGCCCTCAGGATCCTGTCGAGGGGGAAGGGATTGCGTGCGTGACGTTGGGTACCGATGGATCGAGCAGTGTCCTGGTGTTGGCCGCGACCGCCGAGATTCCAGTCGATCCATACGAGCGACGGCATCGGGTGTTCCAGCTCGCGCGAACACTGCACGAGAGGGCCTGTGCGCTCACGTCCGAACCGAAGCCAAGTCTTTCCGAGGGCGATCTGCAGGCACTGCGGCAGATGGTGAATGGCTCCACCATCCGGAAAGTCGCGGTGGAGCAGCGGCGCAGGGAGCGCACCCTTCGTTATCAGTTAACCGTGGTGGCGCGCAAACTCGGGGCCCGGAATTCCAGGCATGCGCTGGCGATCGCGACGGAGCGGGGCCTGCTACCCCGGGACATGGGACGCTTGCTGTCGAGGGAATTGATTCGGCCCTTTGCGGCGTTCACGCCGTCAAGCGCCGCCGCGGCCTAACCCGGGTGCGGACTCAGGGTTCGAGGCGAACCAGCTTCCAGCTCCGGCCGTGGCGGCGGAAGGCAAGGCGGTCGTGCAGCCGTCCGCGGCGACCCTGCCAGAACTCGAAAGACTCCGGCGTCACGGCATAGCCGCCCCAGAACTCCGGCAATGGAACCCTCTGGCCGGCGAACTTCTTTGCCATTGCGTCAAACCGCGCATCCAGCACCGCCCGGCCTGCGACGATTCGTGATTGGTGCGACACCAGCGCGCCGACCTGCGAGTCGTGTGGGCGGCTGTGGAAGTAGCGCTCGGCGACGCTTGCCGGAAGTTTTTCGACGCGCCCCTCAACCCGGACCTGGCGCTCCAGCTTTTCCCACCAGAACACCAGCGCCACGCGCGGATTGCCAGACAACTCCCGGCCCTTGCGCGACTCGTGGTTGGTATAGAAGGTCAGTCGATTGCGGTGCAGGCCCTTGAACAGCACCATGCGCGCCGACGGCCGTCCGCGCCGGTCCACGGTGGCCAGCGTCATCGCGGTCGGCTCCTTCATCCCCGCGCGCGCCGCGGTCGCAAGCCAGCGCTCGAGTTGTCGCAGCGGGTTGCGATCGATGCCCGCTTCCGTCAGCGGGGGATTGCGGGTGTATTGAGGCATGGAGGGGCCGGTAGAATATTGGTGGCTCAAGACCCATTCATCCTACCGGAACAATTCCCATGACCTCATTCCGCGCCATGCGCGTGCACCAGGACGGCAAGGCCGCCGTTTCGCGCCTTGAGTCGATCACTCTGGCGGATCTCAGCGACGGCGAGGTGGTAGTTCGCGTGCAGTGGTCTGACATCAACTACAAGGACGCACTGGCGGTCACCGGCACGGGCCGGATCATGCGCAAGTTTCCATGTGTGGCCGGCATCGACCTGGCCGGAACGGTCGAGTCCAGCTCCGCCTCAGGGATCAAGGCGGGTGACCCGGTGCTGGTGACCGGCTGCAATCTTGGCGAGTTGCTCGACGGCGGTTTTGCCGAATTCGCCCGGGTCCCGGCCAGCGCCGTCATCCCCCTGCCAGACGGCCTGAGCCTGCGGGACGCCATGGCCATTGGCACCGCCGGCTTCACCGCGGCCTTTGCCTTGCGGCGGATGCTGGAAAACCACCAGGCCCCGGACATGGGCCCAATCGCCGTGACCGGGCCGACCGGGGGTGTGGGTTCGATTGCCATTGACCTGTTCAAGCGCGCCGGCTTCACGGTCCACGCCATCACCGGCAAGGCCGGGGCCGCCGACGACTACCTGAAGGCACTGGGGGCGGACGAGGTTGTATCCCGGCAGGGACTTGAACTGGGCAGCAAGCCGATGGAGAAGGCGATTTGGGGCGGCGCGGTCGACAACCTGGGCGGGCCGACCCTGACCTGGCTGACCCGGACCGTAAGGCCCTGGGGCAACATCGCCAGCATTGGCCTTGCGCAGTCGCACGAGCTGAATACCACCGTCCTGCCATTGATCCTGCGCGGCGTGTCCCTGCTGGGGATCCACTCGGTGGAGTGCCCGCGGCCCTGGCGGGAGGAAATCTGGGCCAAATTGGCCGGGCCGTGGCGACCGCGCCATCTGGACCGGATCGCCACCCGGACGGTAACGCTGGACCAGCTTCCCGGGGCCTGTGCCGACTTGATCGCCGGCACCGTGACCGGCCGCATCCTGGTGCAGGTCCGCCCCTGAACTGCCCCGAAATGGGGATTTTCGGGGGGGTTGAAATTCCCAGCGAAAAGTACATTCGATACGGGTAAACTAGCCCGAGAATTCTTGGGGGGTTTATGAAAGTGATGAAACTGACTGCCGGGCTTGCGCGCCTGGTGACGGTCCTTGCGACCGTTCTTTTCCTGCAGCCCGCGATGGCCCAGCCGCCGACGGTTTTTGCGCAGAACAACTACCTGACCTTCGGTATGGACTACCTGAGTCCGGGCAGCGATCGCGGGGTCGATTACGGACTTGGCTTCCGGGCGGGTTACGCCGGCCGCCTCGGCCGCAGCAATTGGTGGGAACTCACCGGCGCGCTCTCGGTCCTGGAGTCCGGCCCGACAACGGCCATCGACTTCTACCAGACCTCGCTGAGCCTGGACGCCCTGTTCCCGCTCGGCAGCGAAAACCGCGGTCACCTGTACTGGCTGGCGGGCGGAGGAATTGCGATCAACGACGTCAAGCCCGATTCCAACGACGGCAGCAGCTTCTTTGCCAACGCCGGCATCGGCTACCGCGGCGATACCTGGTCCAACTGGGGCATGCGTCCCCGCACCGACCTGCGGATGGTCTACGACACCATCGGCGACAGCACCACCGACCTGATGCTGACCGTCACGATTGAAGTGCCGCCAAAGCGGCTCAAGGTCATCGAGAAGATCGTCGAAGTGGAGAAGATCGTCGAAGTCCCGGTCGAGGTCGAGAAGATCGTCGAGAGGGAAACGGTCTGCGTGGTTCCGACCGCGCCGGTCGAAGCAGCCCCGCCGGTACCGGTGGATTTCGATGCTGACGGCGACGGCGTGGCGGACGGCAAGGATCGCTGCCCGCAGACGCTCAGGGGCGCCAAGGTCGACGGGAACGGTTGTGTGATCAAGGCCGAGCAGAAGATCAGCCTGCCGAACATCGAGTTCGAATCGGGCAAGACTGTGCTGGCCTCGGGCGGCAAGGACAAGCTGGAATCCGTCGTCTCCTTCCTGCAGAACGAGAAGGACGTGGCCGTCGATGTCTTCGGCCACACCGATGCGCAGGGCGCTGATTCGTATAACCAGGGCCTGTCTGACGGTCGCGCCAAGGCCGTCATGGAGTACCTCAACAGCCGCGGGATCGACGCCTCGCGCCTGACTTCGAAGGGCTTTGGCGAGACCCAGCCGATCGCCAGCAACGAGACGGCCGCAGGCCGCGCCGAGAACCGCCGCGTGGAGTTGTTGATCCGCGCGCGCTAAGCGACACGACGTAAAAAAAAGGGCGGCCTTCGGGCCGCCCTTTTTATTTGTTGCCCAGGGAGTCGATCAGCGCCGCCGTCTCGCCAGCCCGGCCAGTCCGAGGAGCGTCAAGGTCAGGATCGGCAGCCCGCCACCCAAACGATTGTTGCTGAACGGATTGGACCCGCTATTGCCATCCAGATCCCGAATGGTGACCGTGACATCGTCAAAGGCGCTTGCCCCGGACGGGTCACTGACCGTTAACCGGAACGTCACCGTCTTGGACCCGTTAACCATGGGCGCGGTGAAGCTGGCGATGGCCGAATCAGCGCCGGTCAGCCTTACAGCTGGATCACCCGGATTGCCGGTCTGCATCCATGAGTACTCCAGCGCGTCTTCGTCCGGGTCGTCGGCGCTGCCCACCAGAGTGACCTGGGTGCCCTCATCAGCGGTAGAGTTCGCCAGATCCGAGACGAATGGAGCATTGTTCAGCGGGCAGGGCAGCTGGGTGTTGATCACCAGGTTGTCCACGATCCAGCCGCTGCCCGGGCCATTGGTGCTGCCGGCATCCGAAGTCATGCGGAAGCGGATGTAGACCGGCGCGCTGGCGGGGTTGCGCAAGCCGCCGGGCGCGAAGTCCCGCAGCACGACGCGGGTGTGGGTCAGTCCGCGGACGCCGGTAAAGGCGCGCCGCCCCTGAAGCGAAGACAGATAGGCCGGTCCGGCCAGAGTGCCGTCCAGCTTGCCGTTATAGCCGCCGGCAACCATGTAATTGCCCAAGTCAAAGGTGGAGGTGTTGTCCGGGAACGGTGTGGCGTTGAAGTTGGGCGCGCCCAGGGCCAGTTCGATCACGCCGCCATCGAATGCGGCCTCGGAGTTGATCAGGCCATCAAACTCCATGACTGCCGTCGGGGCCAGCGTCAACGGGCCAATCACTGCCGAGAAGTCGCTCGGCGCCCCGTCGCTGTCGGGATCAAAATCCGGCGCGTACATCGCCGTGGTGGTTTCGCTGCCACCGAGGTTCAGGCCCGGCACGCGTTGCCATGCGGCAAGCCCCTGGTTGCGGGTGGCAGAGTTCTGGAGCGCCGGCGTGAAGCGGTTATTGGCCGTCGTCGCTTCATAGTCCTCCAGCGCGAATATCGGGGTGCCAAAACTCGACGAGGTGGCCGCGTTGAATCGGACCTGCCGGTTGCCGGTGTTGTTGGTATCAATACGGCCGCTGCCGGCATCTCGCGCCTGCACGATGTAGTAATTTGGCTGATTAAGCGTCAGCCCGGTGTCGGCGAACGAGGTTCCCGTTAGCCCCTGCTGGATGCGGTTGCCGGCCGCCGGGGTGAACGTCGGCTCCAGGGTGCCGTTGCCGGGGGCGACGGACGGAGTCCGGAACACGTCGTACACAAGGTTGGGGGACGGGCTGGTGGACGTCGCCGGTTTCCACGACAACACCAGGCGCTCACAAACCTGGGGATTGCTCACTTGCTCAAGTCCGGCAAACGATGGGCTGACCGGCAACACGATTCCGACCGTAATTGTTACGGATTGAACGCTCGAAGCCGACATGCAATTGCCGTCGGTATCGCGTGCCGCGCGCACCTTGTAATAAAAGGTGGCATTGAGGGGCAGGCCGACCCCGGCGTCGTCGTCATCAAAGGTCGTCGTCGCCGCCGGGACCGAGGCAATGTTTCTAAACGGCCCATCGGCACTGGCGGAGCGCGAAATCAGATAGCTGCTGGCCCCGGCCACCGGGGTGCCGCCGTTGATGGTGATGGTCGCGGTATTGGGCTTGGTGTTGGTCAGGGCGAATGCAGGATTTGGCAGGGGCCCCAATTGCTCACACTGAGTGACGCCTGCCGGAACGGTGAAGTCCTCGACCACGGCGGGGGCCGATTGCGAGGCCTGGTCGCCACCGCTGCCGCCGGAGGAGGCGGCCTGGGCACCAACGCCGTGGCTGGCGAAGGCGCGCCAGATCATCGCGCGATCTTCGCCGCCATAGATCTCCCGATCTGCCAGCAGCATCGAGTTTCGCGACTCCACAAACGACGAATTGCACGGGCCGATTTGCAGGGCGCGCAACACCAGAGTGTCGATCTTGCGTCCGGCGCGTGCGACGGCCGTGGCCAGCGGGCCGGTGCGGTTGCCGCGCGACTGGATTTCAGCGGCGACCAATCCCGGGCGGATGAAGTGCGCGGCGCCGATATTGGGTGACGTGCCGTCCGTGCCGGTAGCGGGGGTATTGCTGGTGCGGAACGAGGCCCGGTAATCGATGGGGTGCTTGCTGTCCACCGACTGCACCTGCCTGGGGCCGACGTAAAAGCTGGTGCCGCTGCCAAGCCGCCGGGTGCCGTCGTAGAACACGCCGCCCGGTTCAGACAAGACGAAAAGTTCGCGCACGTCCCACAGCGTGGAGCCCCAGAGCTCTCCGGTAACGTGAACGGCGAAGGGTACCGAGCCGGTCCCGACCGACGTCGTGATATCCGGCGGGAGCGCTCCGTCGCGCCGTGTCAGGCCGCGCTGATTGATGGATTCATAGGACCAGCGGAAATTGGTGTACGGAAGTCTGCGAATGCCGCGATCGAGTTCGCCGGTGACGTATTCGCCGGTGGTGTCGTCGTCGGCCATGGAATTGGCCAGGAAGTCGCCCAGGCCCTCGCCCTGACCACCGGCCTCGCCCACCGCGGTCAGGCCCATGCAGCCGGTACTGCCCTTGCCTGCAGACCGGTTCGACACGCCGTGATAAAGCTCGTGGGCCACCACGTCGAAATCGAAATTTCCGTCGGCGCGCCGGGTGGCGTCTTCGGTCCAGAGAAACATCTGCATGCGGGGGCGGGAGCCATCGGCCGGCGTGCCGAAGTTCGCATTGTTGATGCCCGAACCATCCATGGCCTGCACGCTGACCGCGTCATTGGAAGCGCCACCAAGGCCAAAGTTGTCCTGCTGGAAATTCCACAGCGATTCGGTGAACCCGATTTCGTACAAATAGTCGTGCAGGATGTTGTTCAGAAAGAACAGCGAGGTCGTCGCCGGGAACACGTCCGGGTTGGTGCTCGCAGGAAAGGTTCCGCTGGCCGCATTGACGCCGCCGTATTCGTAGCTGTTTACAAAATCAAAGTGCGGCGCGACGAACTGACGTGTCGCGTGGTATCCGCGGATGCCATGAGTGGATTCGTTGTCATTGGCCCGGTCATCCGCCACCAGCGCGTTGTTGCCCTCGGTGTAGTTGGACTGGATGACCGTGGTCATCGACCGACCATCCGCAAGGGCAATCGGCCCCGGCAGGGTTGTCAGCGTCGAAGAGTAGGGCTGCGCGCCGTCGCCGCCCGGGGAGTTGGCCGCCACGTTGCGGTTCTTGGCCTCGGTGGCCATGGTGTAGCCGAACGCCTGTGTGGCCGCACGATTCGTGTTCCCCGCGGTAATTTCCGCGCCGCCATTGTCGGTGGGCAGGTAAAACCAGCCAAACCGCGAGCCCTTGCTGGGATTCTCCGCGTCGGGGAAGCCCCGGTTTACCTCGCCGAGCTTGCCGGGGAGGGAGGTGTGTGGAAAGGTTTCCGCCGGCGTCGCATTGGCAAACGGCACGCCGGATTCATGGCGGCCAGTGAGTTGCGAATACTTGAAGCCGCGACCCGAGTTCTGGACCGTCTGGGTTTCAGCGGCGTAGATCGGTTGGGTGTAGGTGTAGTCCGGTGCCGTGCCGGATCGGGTTGATCGGCCGGAGCCCAAGCGGCCCGACAGCATCGTTGGATAGGTATCGAACACTTTGGCCTGGGCGGTCCGGGCCGGATTCATGCCCTCGACCATGTCCTGAACGTCCGGCCGGAACGAGGCGCGGCGACCCACGCCAACGCCACCTCCCTGCTGAAAGGAGGTCAGGCTGAGGCGACGGAGGATCTGACCCGTTTCCGCGTCGACGACGATCTGCCACATCATGCCGTAGAGCTGCGGCGTTTCCAGGGTGAATTCGTACGCATATCGGGCCGTGTCGCCCATCGGGAATGCAACCCGGCTCACGGCGATCTCACCGCCAAACAGATCGCCGCCGAAAAACACCGGTGTCGCCGTGAACTCTGCCGGCAGGTCGCCGTAGGTGCGCAAGATTTCCTTGTCCCCAATTGGGTAAGGAAACAAACCCGGCATCCCCAGTCCGGCAGCGGCGATGGTGATGGCCGTCTGCGGAGCGATGCGCCAATCATTGCTGGCCTGCAGGCGCGGGAAATTGTCATTGGCGACGCTGATGATCTGGCCGTTTTCCGAAATGGTGAACAACACCTCGCCCTGATGGACCGGGGTGTCACCGAGGTGCTGCTGCAGCACCAGGATTGTGGAGCCGGCGTCCGGAAGCGTGGCCCTTGAACGCAGCCGAAGGCCTTGCAGGTCTGCGTCGCTGAAGCGGAACAGGCCGCGATTAGCCTGCAGAAAATCGCGGGCGATGCGCTCGGCGGATGCACCGCTCGGTGGCGTCAGGTAGTAGCCGTCACTGAAAAGGTAGCGCGGCGTTGCGGTCAGTCCGTTGTATTCGACGTTCAGCGGTGCGCCAACCTTGAACTCAAGGCGCGCGAGCGCCTTCAACTGCGCCGAGGTTGGCTGCAACTGCTCAAGCCCCCGGGGAACGCCTTCGGCGCCCCGAACATCAATCGCAGCAGGCAACTCGGTTGCCGGTGGGGTGATCGCCATGCCGGGAATTGGCGCCGACAACAGCATCGCAAGGCTCGCGATTCGCAGGGCCGTCGCGGTTCGGGAATGACCCCGGGGGCCGAGCAAGCCCGGGCAGGCAGAAAGGCGACGGACGACACTTTCCCAGCGAGTGGTGCTGAACATCATGGTCTCTCCCAAAGGCTATTGTTTATAGCCAGAGCGTCCCTTGGTGCTCCCGTCGAGCCTTCCAGCTCCGCGGGGGTCCGGCGCCCCTACATGGCGTGCAGTCTACTCCAGCAATCGCCCAAATTCAGGAGGGGGAAAGCGCGAATTCGGGCGGCGCAACCAGCGGCCGCCGGGGCCAGGTCGATGCCAAAAAACTAGCGTCCGAATCGCCTTCGGATCGCTGCCAATCCAGCGAGGATAAGCAGGCTCCCTGCCGGCAGACCGCCGCCGAGGATCTTGGTCACGCCGGACACCGGGATGGTGTCGGTATCCTGAATCCGGACCGTCACCTGGTCCGAAGCCGAAAACTCGCCGTCGCTGACGGTCAGGCGGAAGGTCAGTTCGGTCTCCCGATCGACCGGAGGCGCGGTGAAGGTGGCCGTGGGCAGGCTCGCCGCGGCGATGGTGACCGACGGGTCCCCGCCGACCTGCTCCCACAGGTAGGTGAGCGTGTCCCCATTGACGTCGGATCCATGGCCTTTCAGCGCCGCGCCCCAGCCTTCATCCACG
>JANNAK010000074.1:0-10210 GCA_031384195.1 Gammaproteobacteria bacterium | reverse complement strand
TGATGCTGCTGCGCGCCGGCGTGATCGAGGTCCCGGCGTATCTCGACTTGCTGGCCGAAACAGCGACGCGGTTGCAGCGAAACCCGGGCCGCCACGTGCAGACACTGGCTGACGCCAGCATTGAGGCCTGGACCAAGCATTACCAGCCCGACGAATTCACTCCGAACGCGACCGTCAGTTACTACGTGAAGGGTGCCCTGGCGGCACTGTGCCTCGACTTGCACCTGCGCCAGCACGGAACGGCAACACTCGACGACGTCATGCGCGCGATCTGGAAGGAGTACGGCTGTCACGGAAAGCCGGTCCCCGAAGGCGGCCTGGAGGCCGCCGCCTGCCAGGTTTCCGGGCTGGCACTCAAGCCGCTTTTCGATCGTTGGTTGCGCTCCACCGAGGAATTGCCACTGGCGCAAGCCCTTCAGGCCTTCGGCGTGCGCGCCGAGCAGCGCGCCACCACCGGTGACGCAGATCCGGGTGGCCGCGTGCCAGGGCGCCCGGCCAGCGCCTCGCTGGGGCTGAAGCTGCGCCCCACCGACACCACCATTACCCATGTCTATTCCGGTGGCTCCGCACAGCGTGCCGGGCTGACCGGCGGCGACGTCCTGGTTGCGATCGACGGGCTGAAGGTCTCATCCTCGCGCTGGTCGCAACGCGTCAGTGAATTGGTGCCGGGTCGGGCCTACCTTGCACATTACTTCCGCAGCGATGAACTGCTCGAAACCACGCTGGTGCCGGAATTGCCGAATACCGACACCTGGACATTCGACCTCGCCGACGCCGACGCCGACGCCCTGCGCCGACGCCGGGCCTGGCTCGGCTGCTGAAGGACGGCGCCCATGCTCGAGCTTGCGCTGAAGGCGGGACTGTCCTACCTGCTGGGTACTGTCATGGGCGGGCACCTCGTCGGAAGGCTGCGCGGCGGTGTCGACTTGCGCCAGCACGGCAGCGGCAATGTGGGCGCGACGAATGCGCTGCGCACGCAAGGCCACGGGTTTGCCGCGGCGGTGCTGCTGGTCGATGTCGCGAAAGGGGTACTGGCCGCGACGCTGGTGCCGGCGTTGCCCTGGCCATTCCCCGGCGCGCTGCAGGTCGGGCAGGCCATCCTGCCCTACGCCTGCGGTGTGGCTTGCGCACTGGGGCACGTATACCCGGTCTGGTACGGGTTTCGCGGCGGCAAGGGCGCTGCGACTCTGGGCGGGATTTTCGCCGTGCTGATGCCGGTCGCCTTGTTGTGGATGCTGGCGGCCTTTGCCCTGGTACTGGTACTGACGGGTTTTGTGGGGCTGGCGACCGTCACCGCAGCGCTCACCGCCGTGTTGCACGTCACCTGCTTTCACCCCGACGGCTTGTTTAGCCCGGCCGGTGGCTTCACGCTGGGCATGGCGGCGCTGGTCAGCTACAGCCACCGCGGAAACCTGCTTCGGGTCTGGCAGGGAACGGAAACCCGGTTCACGCGCGTCATGGTGCTGAGACGATGGCTCGGACCCTGAATCCCGAGGCGCTGCTGCCACTGCTGCGGACGCTGTCCGACGGCGCCTGGCACTCCGGGGAACGCCTCGCCGCCGACGCTGGCATCACCCGCGCGGCATTGTCGAAGCGCGTCCACCGGCTGCTGGACCTCGGGCTCGAAATCGAGACTCAGCCGGGTCGCGGATGCCGGTTGGTGCAAGCGCTGGACCTGCTCGAGCCCGACCTGATCCGGGGCCATCTTCCTGCCGCGTGGCAGGACCATCTGGGCTTGCAGGTCTTGTGCAGCACCGACTCCACCAACTCCCGCTTGGTCGAGGCGGACATCGCAGCGGATCCGCAGGCGCTGCTGGCCGAGCACCAGACACGCGGGCGTGGCCGGCAAGGCCGCGCGTGGCACTCGCCGTTTGGTGCCAACCTGTACCTCTCGCTGGCCTGGACGTTTCCACAGTGGCCGCCCCAGCTCACCGCCCTCTCGCTCGCCGCGGGCGTCGTCGTCGCCGAGGCGCTGGACGCCCTGGAACTTCCTGCCGTGCACCTGAAGTGGCCGAATGACCTCTGGCACAAGGACGCCAAGCTCGGCGGCATCCTCATTGAACAGCGCGGGGAAGCCGGTGGCGCCTGCCGCGTGGTGCTGGGCCTGGGCTTGAACGTCAGCATGCAGGCCGCGACCGACGCGCAAATCTCGCAAGTCTGGACCAGCCTGGCCGAGGCAGTGGCGGGACGACCGCCGTCGCGAAACCTGCTGGCGGCGCAGGTTCTCGGGCGCTGGTGTGATTTGCTCCAGCGGTTTTCCCACGAGGGCTTCGGGCCATTCGTGGCCGGCTGGCGCGCCCGCGACCTCACCCGCAATCGCGCCGTACGAATTGAGCAGGACGCCACCGAAATTCACGGCATCGCGCGCGGCGTGGACGACGACGGTGCCCTGCTGCTCGACGTTGACGGCGAGCGGCGGCGTATCCTGTCGGGCGACTTACGCCTGCGCCTGACGCCATGATCCTGCTCATCGATGTTGGAAATACCCGGGTCAAGTGGGCGCGTACCACCGACGCCGGTCTGGCCGACGTCGGCGCGCTCGCGCACGCCGGCGCTCCTGCCGTCGCCCTGCGCGAGCACGGCTTGCCGGAAGCGGATGCGGTGTGGGTGTCCTGCGTAAAGTCCATCAACTGGGATGAGCTGGAGTTCGGGCTGCGTCAGGTCACCGGGCGTGACCCCCACCGGGCCGTTGCGGAGCCGGCTCGCGATGGCCTGGTCAATAGTTACGCCGAGCCCGCGCGCATGGGTTCGGATCGCTGGCTGGCGATGCTGGCGCTATGGGCCGGATGCCGCGCGGCGTTCTGCGTGGTCAGCGCCGGCACCGCGCTGACCCTTGATCGGGTTGATTCCAGTGGCCAGCACCTGGGCGGCTTGATTGCCACCGGATTGACGTCCGCGCAGCACGCGCTGCTTTCCGTTACCAAGGGCCGGCCTTCAGCACCGTTGCGGCCCTACGGCGAGCATCTCGGACGCGATACCGAAACGGCGGTACGGCAGGCCGCGTATTTTTCCAGCCTGGGTGTGATCGAGCGCGGCCTGCGCAGCGCCGGCGAGACGCCGGACGAGGCTCGCGTCATCACCGGCGGCGATGCCACCACACTATTGCCGGCGCTGGGCGCCAGATGGAATCATCGGCCGCACCTGGTGCTCGAAGGCCTGGAGATCCTTGCCCGTCATGCATGAACTCAAGCCGACCCGTCCGGCGACGCCGAAGCCGGAGCTCTATGCCGGGCTGCGGGCGCAGGCAGAATCGCTGCTGGCCGGCGAGCCGGATCGAGTGGCGAACGCGGCAAATCTTGCAGCGCTGATCTGGCACACACTTCCGGACCTGAACTGGGCCGGGTTCTACTTCTTTGACGGCCGGGAACTGGTCTTGGGTCCGTTCCAGGGCAAGCCCGCCTGCATCCGCATTGCACTGGGCAAGGGCGTCTGTGGCAGCGCCGCGCAACAGCGGCAAACCGTCATCGTCGAGGACGTGCATGCATTTCCGGGGCACATTGCCTGCGACGTCGCCTCGAACTCCGAGATCGTCGTGCCGCTGGTCCGCGGCGGCACCCTGCTCGGCGTGCTGGATCTCGACAGCCCACGCACCAATCGCTTTGACGAGCAGGATCGCCTGGGCCTCGAAGCGATCGCCGAACTCTGGATGCGGGCCAGCCGATGAACTCCGTCAATGCCGATGTGGCAACGGCGGCCTTGCAAGCGCTCGGACTTGGGCCGCGGAACGCCGGCGTTTCCGATGGAATTTTCGTCAGCCCGGCCGGCGGCGCAAGCGTGGCCTCCACCAACCCGGCCACCGGCCGACCCCTCGCCCATGTCCAGCTCGCCACCGGGCAGGACTACGAACGCGTCGTGGCCGCGGCTTCAATCGCATTTGAGCAATGGCGCTTGCGTCCGGCGCCGCAGCGCGGGGCAATCATTCGCGAAATCGGCGACGAATTCCGCCAGCACAAGCAGGCGCTGGGCACGCTGGTGTCGCTGGAGACCGGCAAGATCCTGAGCGAGGGCCTGGGCGAGGTGCAGGAGGTCATCGACATCTGTGACTTCGCCGTCGGGCTGTCGCGGCAACTGTATGGCCTGTCGATGCACTCGGAGCGGCCGCAGCACCGGATGTACGAACAGTGGCACCCGCTGGGACCGGTCGGCGTCATCAGCGCGTTCAACTTTCCGGTTGCGGTCTGGGCCTGGAACGCGATGATTGCAGCGGTCTGTGGCGACACCGTGATCTGGAAACCCTCGCCCAAGGCACCGCTTACCGCCATTGCCGCGCAAAAGATGACGGATCGGGTGCTGGCCCGGCACGGGCTTCGGGGCGTGCTGAACCTGGTCTGCGGCGACCATGCACTGGGCGCGGGCATGGCGAAGGACCCGCGTCTGCCCCTGGTCTCCTTCACCGGATCGGTGCGTGTCGGGCGCGAAGTTGCACAGGCCTGCGCCGCCCGCCTCGGGCGATCCTTGCTGGAACTGGGCGGCAACAACGGCGTCATCGTGATGGCCGACGCCGATCCCGAACTCGCGCTGCGCGCGCTGGCCTTTGGCGCCGTAGGCACCGCCGGGCAGCGCTGCACCTCCACCCGGCGGCTATTCGTGCAAGACGGCATCGCCAAGCCATTGCTCGAGAGACTGGCGGCGGTCTACGGCTCGATCCGGATTGGCGATCCGCTTGCCGCGGAGACCTTGATGGGGCCCTTGATCGATGCCGAGGCGGTAGCCGCTTTCAGGCAGGCCGTGGCCCTCGCCCGGCAACAGGGCGGTCGCGTGCTGGCCGGCGGCGAGTCGATCAGCGGTTCCGGGAACTATGTCCAGCCAACGCTGATAGTCTCCGATGCCCCGCTGCCGGTCTCGAACGACGAGACTTTTGCCCCCATCCTGTACGCGGTGACCTTCGATACGCTCGAGGATGCCATCGTCCTGCACAACGCGGTCCCGCAAGGCCTGTCGTCGGCAATCTTTACCCGTGACCTCCAGAAGGCGGAGCGGTTTCTGTCCGCTGCCGGGTCGGACTGCGGCATCGCCAACGTAAACCTGGGCACCTCCGGTGCCGAGATCGGTGGCGCCTTCGGTGGCGAGAAGGACACCGGCGGCGGTCGCGAATCCGGCAGCGACGCCTGGAGGGCATACATGCGCCGCCAGACCTGCACGTTAAACTACGGCAGCGAGTTGCCCCTGGCCCAGGGAGTCAAGTTCGATTTGTGAGACGCCGGCTTAGCTCAGTTGGTAGAGCACCTGATTTGTAATCAGGGGGTCACAGGTTCGAGTCCTGTAGCCGGCACCAATCACCTCGCCAGCAGAATTCCCGCCATCACCCGTGTCGTCGCCTGGTCGTAATCGATCAGGCTTTCCCCGTATCCATGAAACACGGTCAGGCCGTAAAAGGCATCGCCGCCCGGTGACGGGATACTCCATGTAAAGGCCGCCGCGCCCCTGCCCGTTGCCGGATTGCCGCGAACCCAGGCGGTCAACAGCTGATCGCCGCCAATCTGCTGCGAATAATTCAATTCGCCGTGGCCCAGGTAATCGGTGAGATCCGGGTTGTCATCGCCATTGGGGTTGTCAATCGAGCTCGGCGCGCCTTCCGGAAGGCGGTACCAGAATTTCAGGAAGGCCAGGTGCTTGCCCTTGGCCTGGAACGGGGCGACGTACACCCGGTTCCAGCTGCGGGACTCGCCAATGGACCGGCCGTTCGACTCATGCTCGAAGCCGAAGTCCGCTCCCCAGTGATTGAATGCCTTTGCGGCGGGAATCCAGCGGTAGAACGCCTCGGGGGCGTAATTGGTTTCGCGAAACGGTGATGACTGGGCCTGATTCAGATACTGCCAGAAGGATTTTTGCGTGTAGGCCACGTAGAAGTTGGTGCCGAACACGCGTTGCTTGGCGCTGAACTGGAACACCATCTCGGTGCTGTCGCCGTAATAGTCGCGGCTGTAGGTCAGCGGAAAAACGAACGAGACCCGATGCGTGGACAGACCCCTCACGGTACTGATGATGGAATAGCCGTCCGGGTCCACCTTGAAATTCAGGCGCCCCGCTTCGGGATTCGGTGCGTGCGGTTGCTTTTCCGGGGGGTTGCCCGCGACGGATGCGTCAGTCGCCAGCGGCTGTTCCACCGTCGCGTCGGCCGGGACTTCAAGCCCGCCCACGTTTTTTTCCGGGAGCGTCATCTGCGCGCCCGCCACGCCCGCCCAGCCCGCCAGCAGGTAACATCCGAGAATCCGCACCATTGATACCCACCTTTTTCCAGAGATTATCCTGTCCATGTTGCACGATATCGCCATCTTTCTGGTCGCTGCGGTCATCGCAGTGCCGGTCTCGCGCCGCCTCGGACTGGGCTCGGTGCTGGGATTCCTCGCGGCGGGCATGGCTATCGGTCCGTGGGGACTGCGGCTGATCACGGATGTCGAGAGCATCCTTGGCTTCTCCGAGTTTGGTGTCGTGTTGTTGCTGTTCCTGATCGGCCTCGAATTGCAGCCGGCGCGCCTGTGGACCCTGCGCACGCAGGTATTCGGGCTCGGTCTGGCGCAATTCATGTTCACCGGGCTGGCCCTGGCCGCGGCCGCGGCCGGTCTCGGGCTGCCGCCCACGGCGGCGCTGGTGGCCGGATTCGGGCTGGCGATGTCGTCAACGGCCTTCGTGCTGCAATTGTTGTCCGAGCGCAATGAATTGCAGACGCAGCCCGGTCGGGCCGCATTTTCCGTCCTGCTGTTCCAGGACCTCTCGGTCATCCCGTTCCTGGCGGTGATCCCCTTGATGACGTCCGGCGGCGTCGACAGCCTGTCGTGGGAACCGGTTCTCCGGGCGGTCGCCGTCGTCTGCATGCTGGTACTCGCGGGACGTTATGCACTGCGACCGGCCCTCAGGGCGCTGGCCGCGGCCGGCGTGCCGGAAATCTTCACGGCAGCGGCGCTGCTGGTGGTGGTCGGCACCTCATTGCTGATGGAAGCCGTTGGCCTGTCCATGTCCCTGGGCGCCTTCCTCGCCGGCATGCTGCTCGCCGACTCCGAGTATCGGCACGAACTTCAGGCGGACCTGGAGCCCTTCAAGGGCCTGCTGCTCGGCCTGTTCTTCATGGCCGTCGGCATGTCGGTGCATCTGGGAATGCTGGCGCAAAGCCCCCTCGCATTTTTCGCCGCCGCGCTGGGTCTGGTGGCCATCAAATCGATTGTGCTCTACGTCCTTGCACGAATCCTTCGCATGGACTCCGAGGACGCCCGCGCCACGGCCGTCGTGCTCTCCCAGGGCGGCGAATTCGCGTTCGTCATCTTTGCGCTCGCCGCGACCGCCGGCTTGCTGGGCGCGGACCTGAACCAGCAACTCATCCTGTTGGTAACGCTGTCGATGCTGCTGACGCCGCCGCTGTACGCCCTGCAGGCCAAGTGGCGCAAACCCCTGACCGGTCCGGCCTACGACACCATCGATGCCTCCGAAGCACCGGTAATCCTCGCGGGCTTTGGCCCGTTCGGGCAAATCATCGGCCGCCTCCTGCGAGTCCGGAAAATCGGCTTCACCGTCCTGGAAAAGAGCTGGGAGCAGGTCGACTTCGTGCGCCGCTTTGGCAACAAGATTTATTATGGCGACGCCGCCCGCATCGAGTTGTTGAAGGCGGCACATGCCGGGAAGGCACGGATCTTCGTCATTTCCATCGCCAACACGGAAACGTCCCTGCGCATCGCCGAAACCGTACGCAAGCATTTTCCCCACCTGCGCATTTTTGCTGTCGCCAATGACCGTGACCACGCGATGCGCCTGATGGACATGGGCATTACCGACTGCATCCGGCGGGCGTATTACTCGTCGCTGGAAATGAGCCGGCAACTGTTCGTCGCCCTCGGCGAACCCGAGGCGCGGGCGCGACGCGACATCGAAACCTTCCGTGAACATGATGAAGCGACGCTGCTGCGGCAGCAGGCGGTGTATCGCGACGAGAAACGGCTGATCCAGACCGCCCAGCAAGCCGCCCGTGAACTTGAGCAGTTGTTTGAAGCGGACCAGACCGAGGAGACCGGCAAGTGATCGGCGCCAACCCGCTGTATCCGCAGTACATCGGCATGGACCTCACCCAATACGTGCTGGTCAGCCTGGTGGCGCTGGGCATGGCGCTGGCGTTCATCGTCGCCGACCGGGATTCCCCGACCAGCCGGGCCCTGGCGCTGGGTCTGGCCTTCATCGGGATCTCGACCGACCTCAACATCGTGGTCGGCGTGCAGTGGCCGGTGCCAGTGTGGGTTTCGGGCTGGTTCGGGATCACCGAAGCCATCGCCACCTACGCCATCCTGGAATGGATCCTGCGCGTGCGGCGCACGCTTCCGGCAGGCGACCTCAATACGAAGACCGGCGACGTCGCCTTGCGCCTGGGCCAGGCCGCGGCGGTCTTCTACGCCGTGATCTCGGTGACCCTGCCGGAATTGCGCGCGACCGAGTTTCTTGGGGGACTTGGCAAGGACGGCGCACTGCACCGGCCCGGATTTTGGCTGTTCGTGACACCGATCCTGCTGGGCTCGACCTGCGCCGTGGGTGCGCTGCTCCTGTTGTTGAACCGTCGCCCGGACCGTGCCGAGCGGGTCCGCGTGATCGCGATGATCGGGGCAATCCCGATGCTGGCCGGCAGCCTGATCGTCCCCCTGCAGTACTCGGCGGTGGTGGTGATTGTCGGGCTGATTTTCTTCCTGGTCGGCGCGGTGGAATATCACGTCCTGCAGGGCCAGCGTGGCGCGTTCATGGCGCGATTCCTTTCGCCGCAAGTGGCGCGCCTGGTCGCCGACCGTGGCCTGCAACACGCGATGCAGGTCAACAGCCTGGAAATCACCGTCGTCTGTTGTGACTTGCGTGGGTTCACGCCCTACGCGCAGGCGCAGCCGTCCGAGCGCGTGCTGCAGGTGCTGCGAAACTACTACGACGCGGTCGGGACTGCCGTCGCGGAATTCGGCGCCACCATCAAAGACTACGCCGGCGACGGAATCCTGATCCTGGTCGGGGCGCCACTGGCGCAAGATGACCATGCCCGCGCCGGGGTGGCGCTGGCGCAACAAATTCGCACCGCCGTCCGTCCGGTCATTCGCGAGGCAAGCCTGCCCGGGCACCCGCTGGGATTGGGCGTCGGCGTGGCCAGCGGTCGCGTTACCGTCGGCATCATCGGATCCAGTGGCCGTTACGAATACACCGCCGTCGGACCGGCGGTAAACCTCGCTTCGCGCCTGTGCGAACAGGCCCGCGACGGCGAGATCCTGGTCGCTGGCGACAGCATCCACCAATGCGGCGGCGAATCGCTGGCATCAGTGGAGGCGCGGCCCGCCCTGGCGATCAAGGGCTACGCCGAACCGGTCGAGCTGTTCAATCTTCTGGATGCCCCGGCCGCCGACGCCGCCTGATCAGACCTCGGACCACCACCGCATCAGCTGCGCACGGATTTTCTGCAACTGCAGTCCCTCGCGCGCCTCCGGCAACTGGCTTTCCACCCATTTGCGAACCGTCCCCAGCTCGACCAGAAGCTGGCGACGCTCCGGCTCCGCACCATGCTTTGCACCCAGGCAACGGCGGCCAGCCGGGTGCCGCGAGTCACCGGCTCGACCCGATGCACGGTGCAGGCTGAATAGAGCACGGTCTTCTGCATCGTCGGGAGGGCGGGATCCTTCGGACTCACCTGGCGATTGCTTTTGGCACGCGCGGCCGCTCCGCTGGCCGTTGCACGTCCGTCCGCGAACTGGGCCTTTTCCAGGGCCTGGTTCAGGGACGCCAGCTCCGCAGGCGTCAGCACGTCGGGGATGGAAAGAATCATGCGCGAATCACCTTATGGGGCCGGCGCCAGCTTGGCGCAGGGTTTCGCCAGCCTGGACCGCGACCCGAACCTGGCCGTCGGCACCCGCCCAGGCACGATACATGGAACGGGAATTGAAGGGCATCGCGATATTTCCGTCGCGGTCGATCGCAATGCAGCCGCCGCGCCCCCCGTCGCTTCGCACCGCCGCCAGGGCGTCTTCGCAGGCCCGCTGCAAGTCCCAGCCGGCGAACGCCATCTGTGCATGAACCCGGTGAGCAAATACCGCCCGGATGAAACTCTCGCCGGTCCCGGTGCAGGACAGCGCTGCCGTGGCATCGTCGGCCCAGGTTCCGACCCCGATCAAGGGCGTGTCGCCCACGCGGCCCCGGCGCTTGTTGGTCAGTCCCCCGGTGGAGGTGGCGGCCGCGAGGTGGCCCTGGCGATCCCGCGCCACCG
>JANNAK010000044.1:0-3503 GCA_031384195.1 Gammaproteobacteria bacterium | reverse complement strand
CCCCCCCGGCCGCCTGATCGGCGTATCCCGCGCCCTCGATTATCGGGGCGCCGTCGAAGGTCTCGGCGGCGCGCTAAACAGGGGCAGCAGGAAAAGCAGGGAACGCTCCCTACTTTTTGAGGGCGGGCTCACCGAGGATGCCGTCCTCGCCCTCGAGCCGCGCAATCACCACCGCCCCCACCGTGTCGCCGTAGACGTTGACTGCCGTCCGGCACATGTCGAGGACGCGGTCCACCGCGAGGATCAGGCCGACCCCCTCAATCGGCAGGCCCACCGCCCCCAGGATCACCGCAATCGCTACCAGGCTCGCCGCCGGAATCCCCGCCACTCCGATGGACGTCACCAATGCCAGGAGCACCACGGTGAACTGCGTGAAGATCGATAACTCCAGCCCGTAGGCCTGGGCAATAAAGATCGCCGCAGCGCATTCATACAGGGCCGTCCCGTTCATGTTCACGGTGGCGCCCAGCGGCAGCACGAAGCCCGACACCTGGGGTGAGACGCCGGCCCCTTTCTGCACATGCTCGATAGTGACCGGCAGGGTCGCGGACGAGGAACTGGTGGAGAACGCCATCAGCAGCACCGGACTCATCGCCTGCAGGTGCAGCCCGGGACGCACCCGGCCAAGGAATTTCAGGATCAGGGACAAGATCACGAAGGTGTGGATGGCCAGACCCAACAGCACGGAAAAAAAGAACAAGGCCAGTGGTTGAATCGCCTGGAATCCGGTCGCCGCCACGGTCTTGGCCACCAAGCCGAAGACTCCCAGCGGCGCGAATTTCATTACGACCTCGGTGATGCCGATCATCGCCTCGTAGAGGCTGGTCCAGAATTCGCGCTGCGGACGGAGATGGCGTTCGGGAAGTCGGGCGGTGATGCCACCGAACAGCAAGGAGAAGAAAATCAGCCCCAGCATCTCGCCCTGCGCGGCGGCCACGAATAGATTGGCCGGAATCATGCTCTCGAGCAGGCCGGCAATATCCCCGAGCCCGCGCCCGGCCACGGCAGCCACAACCTTGCCGGTGTCCGCCGACAGCCCGAGCCGGGGGCCCGCCGGCGCCCCGTCAATGATGCCGGGCTGGATGACGTCCAGCACCAGCAACCCGATTAACGTGGCAATGAGCGTGGTCGTGCCGTAGTACAGGACCGTCTTGCCGCCCAGGCGACCCAAGGAGTCCTTTTCCAGCGCGAGCATGCCGCCGACAATGGCGCTGACGATCAGCGGCACGATCAGCATCTTCAACGCATTCAGGAACAGGGTGCCGAGGATGGAGTACACCTCCATCGCGCCGGCATTGTCCGCCGTGAGGGTTCCGGCAATGGCGGCAAGGACCAGCGCGATGGCAATTTGCCAGTGCAGCGCAATGCGGCTCATGCGCTCAGTGTCCCAAAGTTCGCGCCCTGGCGGGAGTCCGGCCAGGAATCAGCAAACTGCTTCAGGGCGCAGACTCACCGCTGTCCGGCGCCGTCGCCGGCACGTCGGTCGCCGGCACTTCGAACCGATCGACCTTGGTGCGCTTCTGCAGGTCGGCGCGATAAGCCAGGAACTCGGCACCGGCCTCGGCCTCACGCAGTCGTGCGAGCTGCCCGGCCCGAACGGCGTCGGGGGCCGCGGCAAAATCGCCATCCACCACTCGAATCAGCCCGACCACGGCGGTGCTGCCATTGGCCAGCGTGACGCTGGTCCAGCGCGCCTTCGAATCCGCCGGGCGCGGCAGGGCGAACAGGGCATCCAGGATCCGGCTGTCGACGCCCGGAGCATTGCGCGCCAGCAGCGCCGGCGCCTTGAAGTCCACACCCTTGTCCCGCGCAACCTGGGCAGTGGCGCCGCCTTCTGCGAGGATCTTCGCCGCGGCCGCCGCATCCGCCTGCGCCTGACGGTTGGCCACCTCCAGTCGAAGTTGCTCGCGGATCTCGTCAGAGACCTCTTCCAACGGCTTCTGGCGCGGCGCCTCGTAGGCCTGCTTGCGCACGACGACCACGCGGTTGTCGCCGGCGGCGAGCGGCTTGCTGTTCTCGCCGTTGCCCAGCACGTCCGTTGCGAACGCCGCTTCGCGCAGGGCCGGATTTGCAAACAGTCCCTCGGCGGTGGTCCGCGTGATCCATTCACTTTCCTTCAGCGTCAGGACCAGCGCCTTGGCGATGGGCTCCAGCGAGGCCGGCGACTCAAACGCCAGCTGTTCGAGCTTGTCGAGCATCTCGCGGTAGCGGCGCTCGGCGTCGCGCTGCTGGTACAAGCGGGTCAACTCACCCTGCACCTGCGCGTCCTCGAAGGGCTTTACCCGGGCGGCCCGCAATTCCTCCAGCTTGATCAGGTGCCAGCCAAACTCAGTCTCGACCGGCTCGCTCACCTGCCCCTGCTCCAGATCGAACAGTGCGGTCTCGAACTTTTCCAGCATCTGGCCACGCTTGATCCACCCGAGGTCGCCACCCTTGGACTTGGAGCCCGGGTCGTCTGACTGCGAACGGGCAAGCGACGAAAAATCGGACCCCTTGCTGACCATGCCGGCCAATTGCGCGATCTTCTTGCGCGATTCGGTTTTGTCTGCCCCGAAGTTCACCAGGATGTGGCTGGCGCGACGCTCCTCGGTAGTCGAGAAGCGCGAGGCTTTTTCGGATTCGTAGATCGCCCGCAGGACTTCCGTCCCCGGAACCGCGTCGTCGGTCAGCTCCGCCAGCGCAAGCTCGAGGTACTGCAGCCGGATCCGTTCGGGCGCCTGGTAGCTGGACTTGCGTTGTTCGTAGCGCGCCGCAATGTCTTCGGCGCTGACCTGCGCCTTCGGCAGGTAGTGGCTGGTCTCGAACAGTGCATAGGCCAATTCGCGCTGCTGTTGTTCCAGCCGGTAGGCCTGGCTGGCTGCCGTCTCAGTGACAAAACCACTGTCCAGGATGCCCTCCCTCACCTGATCGATGACCAGCGAATCCCGAAGCTGCGACTCAAACTTCTGCACCGTGTAGCCCATCTGCGACAGGCGTGCGCGGTAGGCCTCCGTCGAGAACACACCGTTCACCTGAAACGCCGGGACCGCGGCAATCGCCTCGAAAACCGACGCGTCCGATGCGCGGTAACCCGCCTCTTCAGCGTGCTGCCGCATGACCATTTCCTGGACCATGTCGTCAACCACCGCCTGCCGGAAGCGCGGGGTGTCAATCATGTCCTGCCGGAAGTTGTCACCCATCAGCTGCTGCAATTGCTGCATGCGCTGCTCGGTGCCACGGCGGACCTGAGATTCGGTGATTTTCTGGCCGTCGACCTTGATCACGGCGGGGTCGCCACCGCCCGTGCGGAGGGTTTCGATGCCGAAGAAGGCGAAGGGCACCACAATGATGCCGACGATGACCCAAACAAAAGGACCGCTCATGCGGTCACGCAGCTGCTGCAGCATCGGTACCCCTCAGAATGACAGCGGGGTGCTCATCGGCACCCCGTAGGCGTTATAAATGGCGGAGCGGACGGGACTCGAACCCGCGACCCCATGCGTGACAGGCATGTATTCTAACCA
>JANNAK010000236.1:0-3109 GCA_031384195.1 Gammaproteobacteria bacterium | reverse complement strand
TTTTTTGGCGCGCTGTCGCTGCCATCCGGCGCCCTGCTGGCCTACGGCATGCGCGGAAACGTGTATGTCAGCCGCGACGGCGCCAAGACCTGGACCAAGAGCGCGACGCCCAACAACAACTCGCTGTTCGGCGGCACGCTGCTGGAGACCGGCGAGGTGGTGCTGGTCGGGGCGAGCAACACCGTTCTGGTGTCCACGGATGACGGCGCGACCTTTGCCCAGGTTTCCGACAACGACCGTTTCGCTCTGACGGCGGCATTGCCGGCGGGTGGCAGCAAGGTGCTGGCGGTGGGTGAAGGCGGCGTCGTGGTCCGCGAACTGGCGGGGAAGTGACATGAGCTTGCTCGATCGTTTCGTCAATCGGCTCTCGGATGTGCTGATTGGCCAGCGCCACCTGCTGGCCGCGCTGTTCACCGCGATGACCTTGTTCTTCGGCTGGAGCGCCACGCGGGTGCAGCTGGATCCGGGCTTCCTCAAGTTGATCCCGATCAAGCACCCGTACATGAAGACGATGATGGAGTACCTCGACTTCTCGGGGGCCAACACCCTGCTGGTGAACTTGCGCTGGAAAGGCGAGGGCGACATCTACAACGCGAAGTTCATGTCGGGCATGCAGAAGATCACCGACGACGTGTTCTTCATCCCGGGCGTCAACCGCACCAAGGTCACCTCGATCTTCACGCCCAGCACCTACTACATCGAGATCACCGAGTACGGCTTCGACGGCAAGCCGGTGATTCCGGCTGAATTCTCCGGCGAACCGGAGCAACTGGACGTGGTGCGCAAGAACGTGGCGCTGTCCGGCCAGATCGGCCTGCTGGTGGCCAACGACCACAAGAGCGCGCTGGTGCGCGCCGACCTGCAAGACGTGGACACCGGCAACCCGGCCAAGGCCGAGGCGTTCTACCGCGCGGTCATCATGAAGCTGGACGACATCCGCGGACATTTCGAGAACGCGCACAAGTACGTCTACACGCTCAAGGAAGACCACGCGCCGTTCAAGGCCGGCGACACGGTGTGGGAGGGCTACACCGACTACGGCTGGATGACCCGATTCCAGAAGTTCTATGCCACCTCGCCCGAAGTGGCCGGCTCGATCGCGATCTCCGGCAGCGAGCTGAACGTCGAGACCGTCGACAACCCGGACTACGACCCGAACCTCGAAACCAACATCATCGGTTTCGCCCGGCTGCTCGGTGACGTGATCAACGGCCTGATCGGCGTGTTCGGTTTCTTTGCGCTGGCCTTCGTCATCACGCTGTTGCTGCTGCTGGCCTACACCCGGTCGCTGCGCATTACGCTGGTGGCGCTGGCGGTCGCGCTGCTGCCGGTGCTGTGGCTGCTCGGCACGCTGCCGATTCTGGGCCTGGGCGTGGATCCGATGTCCATCCTGGTGCCATTCCTGATCTTCTCGATCGGCGTGTCGCACGCGGTGCAGATGACCAACGCCTGGCGGCAGGAAATTGTCGCGGGCCAGACGCCGATCGAAGCCTCCCGGCAGTCGTTCCGCAAGCTGTTCGTGCCGGGCGCTGTCGCGCTGCTCACCAACGCGCTGGGCTTTGCCGTGATCATGATCATCGACATCCCGATTGTGCACGAGCTGGGCATCACCGCCTGCACCGGCGTCCTGCTGATGATCATCACCAACAAGATGATCCTGCCGATCTTCCTCACCCACATCACCCTGGAAGAGCGCAGTCGCCAGCATTCGCGACAGGAGCAGGACGGCGGCCGATCGCCGGTCTGGGACGCCATCGCCAAGTGCGCCGAGCCCAGGGTCGCGCTGGGCGTGTTCGCGGTGTGCCTTGCGCTGCTGGCTGGCAGCGCGGTGCTGTCGCGTGACCTGGTCATCGGCGACACCGGAACCGGCGTGCCCGAGCTGCACCAGGATTCGCGCTACAACAACGACAGCCGGACTATCGCCGACTCCTACGACATCGGCGTGGACGTGCTCACCGTGATCGCCGAGGCCAAGGAGTTCGAGGGCGACTCCTGCCTGCACTACGAGGTGGTGAACCTGCTGGACCGGCTTGACCAGTTCGCGCGTGGCATTGACGGGGTGCAGTCGGTGGTCGGCGTCGGCGGCATTGGCAAGCTGGTGATCGCGGCCTTCAACGAAGGCAACCCACGCTGGCGGGCGCTGCCGCGCACGCAAACCGGTCTGTCGGCCGGCTCGCGCGGCTTTGATCCGGGCCTGGGGTTCAACAACGACGGTTGCCGGACGATTCGCACCATCATCTTCACCAAGAATCACGACGGCACACTGATTGCCAACGTGATGAGCGAAGTCAAGCGGTTTATCGACAACAACCCGGTCGAGGGAGTCAAGCTGCGCCTGGCATCGGGCAATGTCGGGGTGATGGTCGCGACCAATGAGGCGGTCGAGTCAGCCGAAGTGACGATGCTGCTGGCGATCTTCGGTGCCCTGACCATCCTGTGCCTGCTGACCTTCCGCTCGTGGGCGGCGGTGATTTGCATCATCGTGCCGCTGACCATCGTGTCGATTTTTTGCAACGCGCTGATGGCGGTGCTGGGGATTGGTCTGAAGGTGGCGACGCTGCCGGTGATCGCCCTGGGTGTGGGCGTGGGCGTGGATTACGGCATTTACCTGTTCGAGAGCCTCCAGCACCAACTGGCCGAGGGCAAGTCTTTCCGCGAGGCGTTCTATCAGGCGATGCGCCAGCGCGGCACGGCGGCGGTGTTCACGGCGGTGACGATGGCGATCGGTGTGGGGACCTGGACGCTGTCGGCGCTCAAGTTGCAGGCGGACATGGGCTTGCTGCTGGCGTTCATGTTCCTGGTCAACATGATCGGCGCGGTGTGCCTGCTGCCAGCCTTGGGCGCCTGGTTCTACCGCCGCAAGCAAGCTGCCTAGTCTCTCGAAGCGCCCGCGTCGGATCGCCGTGGGGGCGTGCGGGGGCGCCGCGCCGCGCCGGGGCCGACGCGGCGGGGGTGCCGAGGGCGGGGCCGCCCCCCCGGGGCGCTACCGTGGACATCCGCGGCGCCCCCCGCGGCCCGCCCCGGACGAGGCAAGCAAAAATGGGGCAGTCACCATTTTTCCCGGCGCAAGAGGAGCCGCAGGGCCGTAGGGTTATCCGGCGCAAGAGGC
>JANNAK010000019.1:0-4993 GCA_031384195.1 Gammaproteobacteria bacterium | reverse complement strand
GCCTACCTCGCCGGCCTGGTCGGTTCCTCCAACAACCCGGTCTCGGGCATCACCATCGCCACCATCCTGTTCGCGTCGCTGGTGCTGATGTTGCTGCTGGGCCGCGACTCCGAAATCGGCCCGGTGGCCGCGATCATGATCGGCGCAGTAGTCTGTTGTGCCGCTGCGGTCGGCGGCGACAACCTGCAGGACTTGAAAGCCGGCTACATCGTTGGCGCGACGCCGTGGAAGCAACAGTTGATGCTCGGCATTGGCGCGTTGTCCTGCTCGCTGGTCATGGCGCCGGTGCTGAACCTGCTGGCCGCCGCCTACGGCATCGGCGTCCCGACCGCCGAGCATCCCAACCCGCTGGCCGCACCGCAGGCCACGCTGATGGCCTCGGTCGCCAAGGGCATGTTTGGCGGTCACCTGCCCTGGGACATGATTGTCATCGGCATGGGAATCGGCGCGGCCATCATCGCGCTGGACGAATGGCTGAAGTCCCGCGGCAGCAAATTCCGCGTGCCGGTGCTGGCCGCCGCCATCGGCATCTATCTGCCGCTGGAACTGATGGTGCCCATCTTCCTCGGCGGACTGATGTGCCACATCGTCGAACGGCGGCTGGGCGTCAGCACGGCCAACGCCGAGGTCAAGGACCGCGTGCACCGCAAAGGCGTGCTGTTCTCGGCAGGACTCATCACCGGCGAGGCCCTGATGGGAATCTTCATCGCCATCCCCATCGTGATGTCCGGAAAGGCCGACGTACTGGCCCTGCCCTCAGCCCTGCATTTTGGCCAGTGGCTGGGCCTGCTGCTGGTCGCCGGGGTTGGCTGGCTGTTGTATCGAAGCGCGACCCAATCCACCGACGCCGCATCCTGATGAAAAGCCGGAGCCTTCCGATCAAATACTCTCTTGCCATTCTCCTTGCGACGTCGGTGACGCTGCCGGCCCAAGCCGCCGGTCTCCGCCAGTTCTCGGCCGACGACCTGGTCCGGCTGGAGCGGGTCAGCGATCCGCAGCTGTCAGCCAACGAGCGCTACGTCGCTTACCAGTTGCGGGAGACCGACTGGGACGCCAACAAGGGTCGTAACAGCATCTGGCTGATCGACTTGTCGCAGAAGCCGGTCGAACCCCGCCGGCTCACAGGCGCGGACGCGGAATCAAACACGCCGCGCTGGTCGTCGGACGGCCGGCTGTACTTTTTTTCCACCCGCTCGGGTAGCCAGCAGGTCTGGCGAATGGCCGTCGAGGGTGGCGCCGCGCAGGCCGTGACCAAGCTGCCGCTGGACGTCGGCGCCTACGCCATTGCACCGGATGGCAAGGCGCTGGCGCTGTCGATGGAGGTGTTTACCGACTGCGACTCGTTGGCCTGCAGCCGCCAGCGCCTGGATGCACAACAGGCCCGCAAGGCCAGCGGTCAGCTGTATGACCGCCTGTTCATCCGGCATTGGGACACCTGGAAGAATGGCAGCCGCGCGCAGTTGTATTACGCGCGACTGGGCACCGACGGCACGGTCAACGCCGAGCCCAGCTTGCTGAGTCGCGGGATTGATGGCGATGTACCGACCAAGCCCTTTGGTGGCGACGAGGAATTCACCTTCACCCCGAATGGCAGGCACGTGATCTTCACCGCCCGCATTGCCGGCGAGACTGAAGCCTGGTCGACCAACACCGACTTGTGGCTGGTCCCGGTCGATGGAACGACCGCGCCCAGGAACCTCACCCCGGACGGCCCGGGCTATGACACCGGACCGGCGGTCTCGCCGGACGGCAAGACCCTGGCCTATTTGTCCATGCGGCGCGCCGGCTACGAGGCCGATCGCTACCGAATCCTGCTCAAGGACCTTGCGACCGGCGACACGCGCGAACTGCAGGACAAGTGGGACGCCTCTCCCGGCGCGCTGCAGTGGTCACCCGATGGCCGCCGGATCTACGCCACGGCAGACGAACTTGGCCAGACGCCGCTGTTTTCATCCGACCTTCGCGGCAATCTGAAAACCCATGCCGCGGTGGGCTCGGTCGCCGGATATTCGGTCGGAAAGCACTTCGTGATTTACGCGCAAGACACGCTGGGCTCGCCGGCCCAGCTGTACCGCGTCGCGCCCAATGGGGGCAAGGTCACCGCTCTCACCCACCACGGCAAGGAGCGCATGGCAGAGGTGGCGCTGGGCGACTACGAACAGTTCAAGTTTGTCGGCTGGAATGATGAAACAGTGCACGGCTACGTGATGAAACCAGCCGGTTACGAAGCCGGCAAGAAGTATCCGGTGGCGTTCATCGTCCACGGCGGGCCGCAAAGCAGCATGGGCAACCACTGGCATTACCGCTGGAACCCGCAAACCTACGCCGGCCGGGGCTACGCCGTGGTGTTCATCGATTTCCACGGCTCCACCGGGTACGGCCAGAGGTTCACAGAATCCATTTCCGGTGACTGGGGCGGCAAGCCGCTGGTGGACTTGCAGAAAGGCTGGGCGCACGCGCTCAAGACTTACGCCTTTCTCGACGGCGACAGGGCCTGTGCACTGGGCGCGTCCTACGGCGGCTACATGATGAATTGGATCGCCGGTAACTGGCCGGACGCCTTCAAGTGCATCGTCAACCACGACGGCATTTTCGATAACCGTGCCATGGCCTACACCACCGAAGAACTGTGGTTCGACGAGTGGGAGTTCGGTGGCACGCCTTACGAGAAGCCGGAGCTGTACGAGAAGCACAATCCGGTGAACCAGGTGGCCAACTGGAAGACGCCGATGCTGGTGGTCCAGGGCGGCCTGGATTACCGGATCCCCGACAGCCAGGGGATCGCGACCTTTACCGCATTGCAGCGCCGCGGCATCCAGAGCCAGCTCCTGTTCTTCCCGAACGAGAACCACTGGGTGTTGAAGCCGCAGAACAGCGTGCAGTGGCACAACACGGTCAACGACTGGCTGGCGCGCTGGCTCAAGTAGAGCCGCGTCGGATCGCCGTGCGGTCTTGCGGCTCCTCTGCGCCGACAACCTCTCGGAGCCTGTGCCGGCCACTTGCCTGCAGGGCTTCATGGCCATCTCGGAGCCGCGCCCCGCGCTGGCTTGCCATAGGCGCAATGGCTCGCGCTGCCGGGTTGAACGCGCCCCCGAGCTTCGCCACGACTCGTGATCCCGCCACGGCACGATCGGCCTGCGCCGGCCCGCTGTCTGCGGCGCGTAGGTAAAGCGCAGGCGTGACTGGAACCCGGAGCGTTAGCGCAGGGCGCCGCGGAGGGGAACGGGGCTATGCCGCTGCTTCTGTTCCGGACTTAGCCCCGTTCCCCTTTGCGGCGGTCACGCCGAGCCACGCAGCGCCGCAGACAGCGGGTCGGTGCAGGCTTCGAACAGAAGCTCGGGGCGCGGCTCCGAGACTGGCAAGGGCCGCCGCAGGCCACTAGAACGCGGCGATGCCGGTCTGGGCGCGGCCGAGAATGAGGGCGTGGATGTCGTGCGTGCCCTCGTAAGTGTTCACCGTCTCCAGGTTCAGCATGTGGCGGATCACATGGTACTCATCCGCGATGCCATTTCCGCCGTGGATGTCGCGCGCCGCGCGCGCAATGTCCAGCGCCTTGCCCGCGTTGTTCCGCTTGAGCAGGGACACCATCTCCGGCGTCGCGCCGCCCTCGTCAAACAACCGCCCCAGCCGCAGCACCGCCTGCAGCCCCAGCGCGATCTCGGTCTGCATGTCTGCCAGCTTCTTCTGGACCAACTGGCTGGCCGCCAGCGGCTTGCCGAACTGCTTGCGGGACAAGGCGTAATCCCGCGCCGCCTGCCAGCAGAACTCCGCCGCGCCCATCGCACCCCAGGCGATGCCGTAGCGCGCCTTGTTCAGGCAACTGAACGGCCCCTTCAATCCCTGCGCACCCGGCAACAGGTTTTCATCCGGCACCACCACTCCATCCATCACGATCTGCCCGGTCACTGACGCGCGCAGGCTGAACTTGCCTTCCAGTTTCGGCGTTTCCAGCCCCTTCATCCCGCGTTCCAGCAGGAATCCGCGAATCACGTCGGCCTCGTCCTTGGCCCAGATCACCATCACGTCAGCGATGGGCGCGTGGCTGATCCAGGTCTTGCTGCCGGACAGCGTCCAGCCGCCCCTGGTCTTTCTCGCCCGGGATCGCATGCCATTGGGATCCGACCCCGCGTCCGGCTCGGTTAGCCCGAAACAGGACACCAGATCGCCGGCGGCCAGCCCCGGAATGAACTTCTTTTTTTGCGCCTCGCTGCCCCAGGCGTGGATCGGGTAGATGCCCAGGCTGGACTGCACCGACAAGGCCGAGCGGTAGCCCGAATCGACCCGCTCAATCTCCCGCGCAACCAGTCCGTACTGGACATGGCTGCCACCGGGGCAACCGTGGCCCTCAAGGCCAATGCCGAGCAAGCCCAGGCGGCCGTACTCTCGAACCAGTTCGCGATCCACCGTTTCATTCCGGAAGGCCTCTCGCACCCGGGGCATTAGCGCCTCTTGCGCGAATTTTCGCGCCGCATCGCGAACGGCCCGTTCGTCGTCCGACAATTGCAGGTCGAGCTTTAGCGGGTCTTGCCAGTCAAATGAGGTTGCCATCGAGAGATCCTTCGACTCGGCCCGGGGAGGCCTCGCTCAGGATGACATGCCGCCGTTGCGGCCTGTCATTTGGTCGTGAACGTAAATACCCCGTCCCAGGCGGCGCCGGGCGGGTTCTTGCGGAAGTGTGCGATTCGCTCAAGGAACAGCTCGTACACCTTTTGCGGATGCGCCCCGCGCGACAGGCTGAAGAACTCGGCCTCGGCCTGTTCCCATTGCTGTGCCCGGTACATCTTCAGGGCACCGCGATGGCGGGCAACCTCGTTGCGCAGGTCTGCGGCGAGCGCGTCCTTGGGGCCCAGCGGCTCGTAAATCGCCACCGGCTTGTCCTTGCCCTTCACCTTCACCAGATCCAGTTCGCGATACGACCAGTCCGACGGCCCGGCGTTGCGGGTGAATTCGGTGCAGATAATCTTCGCCCCGTATTCCTTGGTCAGCCCCTCGA
>JANNAK010000242.1:0-2245 GCA_031384195.1 Gammaproteobacteria bacterium | reverse complement strand
AGCAGGAACAGCAGCAAGGCCGCGACGATGCCAACCGCGCCCAGCAGGATGAAGCTGCCGCGCCAGCCCAGTTCCGGCCCGACCATCCCGGCGAAAATGAAGCTGCCGCCGATGCCCAGTGGATAGCCCATGTAATAGATGCCGCCGGCCATGGCCCGCCGCGCCGGCGCGAAGCGCTCGGCCAGCAGTGACATGCTGGCCGGTGTCAGGCAGGCCTCGCCCACGCCAATCAGCATGCGCGCCGCTGCCATTTGCGCGAAGTTCCTGGTGATTCCGGTAATGGCCGTCAAGCCACTCCACAGCACCAGGCCGGCGGCGATGAGTCGCGGCCGGTGCACGCGATCGGCCAGCGACCCGGCAAACATTCCGAACAATGTGTAGACGCCGGTAAAGACAATCCCTGTCAGCAATCCGAACTGGAAGTTGGTGAGCTCCAGCTCTTTCACGATCGCTGGCGAGAACGCGATCAACAAGTAGCGGTCGGCGAAATTCAGGATATTCAGGAAGGTCAGGCCTGCCAGCAGCGGCCAGCCATTCGAGTTCGCGGTATTGGTCATCGTCTTGCCTTTGCCCTTGGTAAATGAAGTATTCCCGAGCCGCGTCCGCTGGTTTGGGCGCCGCCTCACTCAATGGTGCATCCCAACGCGTCAGGTGGCCGGCGCCTCCGGAAACATCTCGCGCAACTTCAGTTTCTGGAACTTGCCGGTGGACGTGCGCGGAATCTGGTCAATGAAGGTGTAGGCGTCCGGCAGCCACCAGTCGGCAAACTTGCCCTGGAGATGTGCGCGCAATTCTTCGGGCGTCACTTCCACACCGGGTTTCCTTACGACCACCGCCAGCGGCCGCTCCATCCACTTTTCGTGCGGGACGGCAATCACCGCCGCCTCGGCCACCGCCGGATGAGCCATCAACTCGTTTTCCAGGTCCTGCGAGCTGATCCACTCGCCACCCGACTTGATCAGATCCTTGGCCCGGTCGGTGATGCCGATATAGCCATCGGGAGTCATCGCCGCGATGTCGCCGCTGCGAAACCAGCCATCGGCTGCGAAGCGGTCGACGGCGTCCGGCCGGCGGTAGTAGCTGCCGGTAATCCACGGCCCGCGCAGCTCAATCTCGCCTACCGACTCGCCATCCCAGGGCGCGATGCCCTCGTCATTGCGGATGCGCAGTTCCACCAGTGGCAGCGGCAATCCTGCGCGCGCGCGCACCCGGGTTTTCTCGGCCGACGGCAAGCCGTCGAGTTCCGGCCGCAGGCGGTTGACGCTGGCCAGTGGCGAGGTCTCGGTCAGTCCCCAGGCACAGAGAATCTCAAGGTCAAACTTCGCCAGCGACGCAATTAATGACGCCGGCGTGGCCGAGCCACCCACCAGCATCTTCATGCCCGGCGTCAGCGTCCAGCGCTGGGGCTCCTTCTGCAGCGCGTGGAGGATTCCCAGCCAGATGGTGGGAACTCCGGCGGCGAACGTGGTTCCCGTCTGCTCAAACAGGTCCAGCAGATTCTCGGCGTCGAGGAGCGGGCCGGGAAACGCCAGGCGGCTGCCCGCCACCGGAGCCGCATAGGGCAGTCCCCAGGCGTTGGCATGGAACATCGGCACCACCGGCACGGCGGTATCGCGTATTGAAAGGCCGGTGGCATCCGGCAGCAACATGCCGAGGGTGTGCAACACCGTTGCGCGGTGGCCGTAGACCACGCCCTTGGGTGAACCGGTAGTACCGGAGGTGTAGCACATGCCGCAGGCGGCGCGTTCATCAATCACCGGATAATCAAAGTCGCCATCGGCGGCGCCAATGAACTGCTCGTAGTCGTCGTAGCCGTGCGGCACGCCGTCACCGAAGTTCACCACCAACACGCGCTCGAGCTTGACCTTGTCCCGGAACTTCTCGAACAGCGGCAGAAGCACGTCGTCCACGATGAGAAAGCGATCCTCGGCATGGTTGACGATGTATGCGATGTCCTCGGGATAGAGACGCAGGTTGAGCGTGTGCAGGACGCCGCCGCAGGCCGGTACGCCGTAGTAGGCCTCAAGGTGCACGTTGTGATTCCACATCAACGTGGCGACGCGCTCGCCGGGCTTGAGCCCGGCTCTGGTCAGGGCCTGCGCCAGTTGCCGGGCGCGCCGATACATCTGGCCGTAGTTGCTTCGATGCAGCGACCGGTCTGGCCTGCGGCTGATGACGTCGACGTTGGGGAACATCGTTCCGGCGCGCTCGAGCAGCCGGTCGAGCGTCAGCGGCACATCCATCA
>JANNAK010000235.1:0-11567 GCA_031384195.1 Gammaproteobacteria bacterium | reverse complement strand
TGGAAGCCGGTCACCGGCACCAGGAGGTCGGACACCTGATGGCCTTCGTGGTCGGCCATAACCACCACAAGCGTGTCCGCCCAGTACTCGCTGGCTCGGGCTTTCTGGACGAACTGCCCGATGGCGTAATCGGCGTAGCGGGTGGTGTTCTCCGCTGTGTGCTTTTCGCCGTCGATTTCGATGCGGCCGTCCGGAAAGTCAAACGGCGGGTGATTGCTCAGCGTTAGTGCCAGCAGGAAGAAGGGCCTGCCGTCCCTGTGCAGCAGGCTCGCGCGTTCGTGCACGCGCTGCAGCAAGTCTTCGTCGCAGACTCCAAGGAACCCGGAAAATATCGGTTCTTCGTAGTCTGCGCGGTCGATGACTTCGTGAAAGCCGTTGCTGAGGGCAAACCGGCGCCGGTTGTCGAAGTTTGAATCCCCGCCATAAACAAACTCATTGTGGAAGCCCGCTTCCCGCAATGCGGTCGCCATCGTGTAGAAGTCTTTCTGCGCTCCGGGCAGGCGCACCACGCTTTGCGCTGGCGTCGGTGGAAATCCTGCCAGCGCCGCTTCAAGACCCCGCGACGTTCGGGTGCCAGTGGCGTAAAGCTGCTCGAACCAAATGCTTTGTTCCGCAAGCCGTTCGAGATTCGGCGTAAGCGGGCGGCCGCCGAGTCGACCAACATTCTTTGCGCCCATGCTCTCGGCCAGCACCAGGATCAAGTTGAGCGGGCGCTCGCGCCGGACGCTGGCCGTTTGCTGGTGCAGGGTGGGGAACGCGTCGGAAGAGAAATCCGCCAATGGCACGCCCATATCGGCACGAACGCTTGCCACCATCGCGGGCACCGGCATTTGTCCGTATTGCAGGCTGAGCCCGGTCTCGTGCTTGGTCTCGTACACTGAATACAGCATCGTGTAGGCCGAGTTGGCGACCAGGCTGTTCAGCAGTGGGTTGTCGCAGAACGCGAAGTTGCCCAGGTGCACCGGCCGGCCATGGGTGTTCGAGCGGATCATCATGAGCAGGGCGAATGCCACCAACGGCCAGACTGCCAATGTGCGCCGGCGCGGCCACTCGGCGGCAGCGCGGTAGCACCGAAAATGCCGGAACACGGCCCAGCCCAGCGCGCCCATGGCGGCCAGCACCAGCAACAGTACGTAGCGGTATCCGCCCCAGATCATCGCCAGGACTTCCTTCGGGTAGATCAGGTACTCGGCGAACACCCGATTCGGGCGCACCCCGTATTCGATAAGGAATTGCGGCGTCGCCAACTCCATGAACGCCAGGAACAGCGCCGCCGTCGGCAGCCACAGGCAGGCCAGCGCCCGCCACGCCGATTCGCGGCGCAGCGCGACGAACAGCGGCAGGAGCAGTATTGGCGGTGCCAGAACCCAGCCGGCCGTGATCAAATCACTGCGCAGTCCCTGGAGCAGGATGTGGCCTGCGGTCCCTGGACCCAGGCTTGCGACGGACTGCCACTTCCAGACGATGAGCCCGAGGCGAGCGGCGCCCAGCCCGGCCGTGGTGATCAGCAACAGGGTGGCGAGCGGCGCGTAAGGCCCCAGGGCCGGAAACCAGGAAGGTCCCGGTGTGCGTATTGTCTTGGGGTTCATTCGATCAGGTGGGTGCTTGCGTGGCCGAGGTGTGGCTTGAGGCCGTGGTCGGTCCAGCTCAGGCGCTCGCGGAGAGTGCGTTCACGAATCGCCCGATTCGCGGTCCAGGTTTCGCGTGTCTCGTAGCCGCGGCTGTGTTCCAGGTGAACGATGGCAGCCGAGTAGCGAACCTTGCGGGTGCCGACGCCCGCATTGACCAGCCGTTCGCCAAACTCCCGGTCTTCCGAGCCATAGCGCATGCGCTCGTCAAACCCGTTGACCTTGATGGCGTCGGCTTTCCAGCAGGATGAGTTGGCGCCGTTCCAGCTCGCCGGGGCCGTGCTCAGCGACTCGAGTACCGTCGCCAACCACGGTCGGCGGGTGAGTTTCCAAAGGTGGCGGTACTGTCGCGGTTGCCCGTGCGCCAGCAGCCAATCGGTCTTGAACACGGCCTGAGCTTCGACATCGGAGCGCTGAACGGCGGCCGTCGCTGCCTCTGAAAGGCGAAACATCGCGCCGGACACATACTGGTTCGGCCGCCGCGCACGCAGGTGCACGTCGAGAAAGTCGGCGCGGGGAATGCAGTCGCCGTCGGTGAACACCAGGTAATCCGAGCGCGCTGCCGCGATTGCCTTGTTCAGGATCCGGCACTTCTGGAAGCCATCGTCTGCCTGCCATACGTGCAGGATCGGCAGTTCCGACTCGCGCTTGTGACGCCGGACCAGATCCCGGGTTTCCTCGCGCGAGCCATCGTCGGCGATGACCAGTTCAAAATCGCCTGCCTGTTGGCAGCGATAGCCCGTCAGCACCAGATCCAGGGCGCGGGGGGAGTTATAGGTGCTGAGGATGACGCTGGCGCAGGGCATCTCGGTCGCCGGACGGAATCTGGAATCGTATGGCCCGTATGATATGCGTACCCAATCCAGCGCGCGCGCCGCCGATGCCCCAGACCAACGCGAAAACCATCATCTGCGCCAAGTGGGGCGAGAAGTTCCCGGCCGACGAGGTCAACCGCCTGTATCGCAACGTGCAGCGCTGGGTTACCGGCCCGCTTCGCTTTGTCTGCTTCACCGACAACCCGGCTGGCCTGACCCCCGGCATCGAGCATTTCCCGCTGCCGCCGGTGCCGGTGGTCGGGCACCTGAACAATCGCGGCTGGAAGAAGCTGGGGCTGTTGGCCAGTCCGCTGGGCAACCTGCAGGGGCCGGTGCTGTACATGGACCTGGACGTGGCCATGGTCCAGTCGCTGGATCCGTTCTTCGAGCTGCCCGGCAAGTTCCGGGTGATCAAGGATTACAAGCCGGTGCGCTATCGGCATGCCTACACCGGCAACACCTCGGTGTTCCGGTTCGAGGCTGGCGCGCATGCTGACGTGCTGGTTGCGATCGGGAAAATGGGCGACCGGCTGATGACCGATTTCCGCAACGAACAGGAAACCATCTCCTGCTTCATGCGCGAAAAGGGCATCCTCGAGTATTGGCCGAAGCCTTGGTGCGCCAGCTACAAGCACGACTGCGTGCCGCCATTCCCGCTGGCCTACTTCCTGCCGCCGCGAGTTCCCGAGGGGGCCAAGGTGCTGGTGTTCCACGGCACGCCCAAGCCCGAGGAGGCAGTCGAGGGCATCGGCGGCAAGTGGTATCGCCCGATTCGCCCGGCCCCCTGGCTCAAGGACCTCCTCGGCTAGGCCGCTCAAAGGGGACGCTCCCCTTTGAACGATTTCAATGGGGAGCGTCCCCTTTGAACGATTTCAATGGGGAGCGTCCCCGTTGGAACGCCATTGAAATTCAATGGGGAGCGTCCCCTTTGAACGTCTCTTTGAGCGGCTCCATTGGGCTTTGAAGATATGAATTTCGGACTTGGGGAGTTTTACGCAACGGCCTGTGCGCTGGCCTGGGCGGTTGCGGTCATCCTGTACAAACGCTCCGGCGAGAGCCTGCCGCCGCTGCCGCTGAACCTGTTCAAGAACCTGGTCGGCTTTGCGCTGATGCTGGTGACCGTGTTGGTGGTCAGCGGCCCGCAGTGGCCCGGCCTGTCTGGCATGGCGCTGGGACTGGCTCTGCTGTCCGGCTTCCTCGGGATCGGTGTTGGCGACACCCTGTACTTCCGGGCCCTGAATGCCATCGGCGCCAGCCGCATGGGTATCGCCCAGACCCTGTATTCGCCCAGCGTCATCGGCCTGTCCGCGCTGTACCTGGGCGAGCGACTCGTCGCCTGGCAGTGGGCGGGCGTGGTGCTGGTGCTGGCTGGCATTGCCCTGGTCAACTTCAATCCGGGACTTGCCGCCATCGACGCCGCCCGCCTGCGTCGCGGTGCGATCAACGCCGGCGCCTCGGTCTTTGTCATGGCACTGGGTGTGGTATTGGCCAAGCCGCTGCTCGAGCAGTACGACTTCTTCTGGATAGTAATGCTGCGCATCCTTGGCGGCCTGATCGGACTGCTGCCGTTCATGGCCTGGAAGACCGACGGGGCCAACGCCTGGAGCGCCTTCCGCCACGTGCGCCACTGGCCGCACGTCATCGCCGGCTCAATTGTCGGCAATTACCTGTCGATGATGCTGTGGCTGGCCGGCTACAAATACACCACGGCCTCGATCGCGTCAGTGCTGAACGAGTTGGCCGCCGTGTTCATCATGCTGCTGGCCTGGCTGTTCCTGAAGGAGCGGCTGCGCCCCCGGCAGCTGGTCGGTGGCGCCCTGGCAATCAGCGGGGTGCTGTTGGTGGTGACGGCGGCGGCATAGTTTCGCCGCCCAGACCCTGCAGCGGCGGCGGCTCCTCGTTCACCGGCACGATGGTGCGGCCACCGGTCAGTTCGGCCACCGTTCGGCGATTAAGCGCCTGCCCTTGCTCGGTCTCATTGTCGGCCACCGGCCGCGACTCGCCATAGCCGACGGCCTTGACCCGTTCCGGGGCGATGCGCGGATCGGCCAGCAGGAATTTCCGGCAGGCATTGGCGCGTTGCTCGGACAGCCGCTGGTTGTAGGCGTCGCTGCCCTTCCAGTCGGTATGGCCTTCCAGGGTGACGCCAACTTCCGGGTAGCGCAGCAGCAGGTTGCGGACCTTTTCCAGGTCTTGCTCAAAACCCGGCTGGATGTTGTAACGGTCAAATTCGAACTTGACGTCGAGCTTGACCCGTTCGTTTTCCTCGATCGGCAGCGGACAGCCGCTGTCGCCAATCCGGTGACCGGGGTAGGTATTGGGACAGGTGTCCTGGCAGTCGTTGACTCCGTCGTTGTCGCTGTCTTTGGAGCAGGGGTCCACCGGGCAGCCGCAATTGTCGACGGAGTAGGGAAAGGTTCCGGCCGCGGTCACCAGTGCCGGCTTGCGATTGGTATCCGGGCAGTTGTCGTCAATGTCGGCCACGCCATCGCCGTCGGCGTCGCTGGATTCCTCCGGAAAATGCCCGGACTGGACGTAGTGCCCGGACGGCAGAGTCTGGTCGGCTGCGGGCGCCGCCTCGGGCGCCGCCTCGGGCGACGGATCGGCAGCCCGTGCCGCGAGCCCCAGCACCAGACCCAGCACCAGACCCAGCCGGCGGCCCCGGCGTAGTCCGCACTGAAAAACAAATTTGCGCGATTCGGTCGAGGCGGGCATGGAAGGGGTCCGGTACCGACAGCGTAACGGGCATTGTGATGGACGTCTCGCGATTTGCCTTGGGCACGACCAAAGACGTAGCCTGAAACGCCTCCGTTCCGACCAAAGTCCAATGGTCGGGGCGGGGCGGGTATCGGATAGTGCATCCAGAACAACAACAGCCAGCAGCCGACTAACCGGTAAGCAGCAACGAATCTGGAGAGCACGAAAATGAAGACTAAAAATCAGTTCACAAAGAATCAGTTCAAGATGACTGCGGTGGCAGGTTTGCTTTCAGTGTTTGGCGGGGCCAACGCCGCCACCGACTCGGATCCCTTTGTGTCAGTCGCCACGGTCATTGATTCCTGCGATGTCATCGCGACCGGCATCAATTTCGGGCCGGTGGTCTCGCCGATGATCGCTCCGGTGATCGGCGCATTGCCGAACACCGCGGACACCCACTCCCTGACCGACGTCATTCCGGGCGTCAGCCTGGCGGCCCCGGGCGTCGCTGGCGTCATGGTGGTGTGCACCTCCACGCCGTCCTCAATCGTGGTCACGCTCCAGAACGGCGCCACGGCCAACCTGACGACCACGCCGGCTGCGTCGCTGGCCGGCAAGCTGTACCTCGGCGGGAGTACCAGCGCGGCCTCGATCAACTACACCTTGAAGTTTGCCGGCCTGACGGCGCCCACGGCGGTGGCCGGAATTCTTCCGATCTTCGCTGCCGCATTCCTGGCGGACCCGACGGCGACGCAGATTCCGGTCCAGTCGCTGGGTGGTGCGGGTTCCTACAGCGACACCGGCACGGTGGTCATCAACTACTAGGCCAGGCCGCTGTTCGCTGGCTACAAAGAAGTCTTCAAACCTCCCCCCGCCCTGCGGGGGGTTTTCTTGCAGCCGGCGGGGCGCTACGGTCGAGTCATTCCGAGCATCTGGAATCCATTAGAGTACGACCATGACTCGAGTCCAGATCGTGACGGGGTTGGGTGCGCGCCTCGCGGTTTTTTTCGCCATCGCCGGCGCCTGGTATCCGGCAAGCGCCGGGGCGGCGGGACTGCGGATCAGCCCGGTGCGGCTGGATATCTCCGCCTCTGCGCCCTCCACGCAAGTCAACCTCACCAACCTCGGACCGACCGACGTCGCGGTTCAGGTGCGCGCCTACCAGTGGCGACAGGAAGCCGGCGAGGACCGCTACGAACTGACCAAGGACATTTTCTTTGCCCCGCCGATCGTCACCGTTCCCGCCGCCGGACAGGTCTCCGTAAGGCTGCGCCTTCGGGCCAAGGCCCCGGACCAGGCCGAAGGAAGTTATCGGGTCTATTTCCAGGAACTGCCGCCGGCCGACAGCGCCAGCCAGGGCGCCGGCACGACCTTGCGTGTGCGGTTCGGGATTCCGCTTTTTGTCCGGCCGTCGATGCCGGCCGCGCCGAAACTTGAAGTGCGAACGTCCCTGGTGGCCGGGCAGTTGCTGGCCGAGTTCCGGAACGCCGGCACCGAGCACCTGAAGATCGAGGGCGTGGACATCTTTCCGGCGACGGTGAACCGGGCCGATGCCACTGCCGTTGCGGTCGCGTCGGCCGGCCAGAGCGCGAAAGGCGTCAGCTACCTGCTGCCGGGAAGCCAGCTGGACTGGGCGATCCCGGTTGCCGCTGGATTCGCTGCGGCAGGCCATGTGCTGCGCATCCGTACCGATGATCGTTCAGGCCGCCCTGGAACCGGAATCAGCCGGGACGGATGGTCCTGGAAATCGCTGGACGCGCAGTCACCGGCGGCGTCGTCCGGGTCCAAGACCAAGCCCTAAGTGCGCCGCGCCGCGCTGATTCTGGTTTCGGCAGTTGCCCTGGGCCAGTCGGCGCCAGGCCTTGCCACCCAGCCGGTGCAGCGACCCGATCCCGCCCCGGCGAGCGAGGCATTGGTTCCCTGCGAATCGGACCGCGGCACGACCGCCCTGCTGCCGCGGCTGCTGCGGGTGCGGGTCAATGGCGCGGAAACCCGCGAGGAACCGGTGATCCTGCAGCGTCCCTGCGGGGCGCTGCTGATCCAGAAGGCCGACCTTGAGCGCTTGCGCATCAAGACCGCCGGCAAGCCCACGGTGCTGATCGACGACGCCCCCTACCTGAACCTGAACCAGTATGACGGCCTCACCTACGTCCTCGACCCGGTGCGGCAAATCCTGGCAGTCGAGGGAGAGCCGCGGATCTTTTATCCCTCGGTCATCGATTTCGCGCCGCCGCCGGCGCCGCTGCCGGCACACACCGCAGCGGGCGCCTTCCTCAACTATGGCGGGTTTTCCGCCTGGTCCTACGATGCCGCCGCCTCCTACCGCAGCGCGAACGCCGGGCTGGGAGTGTTCGGGGACTGGGGCGTGGTGACCTCGGACTGGTTCGGGACCGAGCTGAATGGCGAGCGCACGCTGACGCGGCTCGCCACGACCTATACGCGCGACATCCTGGAACAGGTCGCCAGCTTTCGCGCCGGCGATGTGCAGAGCCGGGGCGGTTCCTTCGGCACTGGCGCGGCCGTGGGTGGCCTGCAATACAGCACCAATTTCGGGACCCGGCCGCGGATGCAGATCGCGCCGGTCCAGATGATGGAGTCGGCAACCCGCCGCAACGCGGTCCTCGATTTGCAAACCCGCGACGTATGGGACGAGGAGGCGCGGCAGCGCGCAGGGTTCATGACCAACCTGACCACGGTGCCCTACGGGCCGGTGGAGTTGGTCAACATGCCGACCTACAACAACGGCGAGTACGAGCTGACCCTGCGCGATTACCTGGGCGGCGAGACCACCGTGCGCCAGCCCTTTTTCTTCAATGACGGACTGCTGCGGGCCGGCTTGTCCGATTACAGCGTCGAGGCCGGATGGTTGCGCCGCAGCGTCACGGACGATATCTACCAGGACGGCTTTGGCGCGGCGACCTGGCGCCGGGGTATCAGCAATACGCTCACCGCCGAAGTCCACGGCGAAGCAGCCGGGCCGGGCGTGGCGGCCGGGGGATCGGCGGCGGTGGCGGTTCCTTATTGGGGCGTGTTGACCGGGACGGTCGCCGGCACCCGCCACGACCTGGCCAGCGGCAGTGGCGCCTACGGCGCCGTCGGGCTGGAGAACCGCTTTGAGCGCGTTGCCTACGGCTTGCGCGCGGATTGCCAGGACCAGGACTTCCTGTTGCCCAGCGTCAACGTGCTGCCGGTCGTGTCAACCGCGTGCCGCGCGTACTCGGGCATCACCGGCACCCTTCCCTGGAAAGATTCGCTGGGCCTGTCGCTGGCCGCGACGACGTTCCGGGGCAGCGATGCGACGCGCAGCGCGCGAATCCAGTACGGCTTGCGACCAGTGCCGGGGGCCTACCTGCTGCTGTACATGGGCTGGACCAACCAGGGCGCGGGCGATGTCAACGGCGGCTTGTCATTCTCGTATTCGCTCGGCGCGCGGGTGAGGCGCACGCGTCCGTCGCTGGAGCGGACCTTGCTCGATGCGCAGGCCGCGACGCTGGCCCTCGACGCCGCGGCCAGCCGCGAAGGCACCGAATCCGCATTCGCACGCGTCTCGAACGCCGCGCCGCTGGCCGGCGGCACCGCCAGCGCGCAGGTCGGCGCGGCCCTGGTCGGCGCCGAACGGGAAATTGCGTCGATGACCTGGAGCGGGCCGAAGTTCATCGGCGCCGCGGGAGTCCAGCACACCGAGCTGGGCCAGAACTACACGGTGAGCGGAAGCAGCGCGCTGGTGTGGATGGACCACAGCCTGTTCCTGTCCGCCCCGCTTTACGGCAGTTTTGCGCTGGTGCGGCTGGGGCGCGGCAACGGCGGTGTTGAGGTCAACGGCCAGCGCACCGACGCGGACGGCGATCGGGTGGTCGCGCCACTGCTGGCGTACTACCCCAATGCCATCAACGTGAACCCGGCAGACCTGGCCAGCAATGCGCGCCTGGACCAGATGCACCTTCAGGCCGTGCCCCGGTATCGCAGCGGCGTGCTGCTGCGACCGGAAATCCGTCGGGTGCGCAGCGCCATGCTCACCGTGCGCGTGCGCGACGAGGCCGGCGCGCCGGTAGCGCTGCCGGTGGGGGCCTTCGCCATGGTCGCGGGCGGCGACGCCAAGTACCCGACCGGCGAAGACGGCGAGGTCTATGTTGAGGGCCTGCAGGACCAATCGACGATCAGCCTGAGTTATCTCGGGCAGGTGTGCGTGATTGAGGTGCGCCTGCCGCCCGCCAGCGAGCTTTCGAAAGACAGCATCCCGGAACTGGGGCCATACGAATGCGAGGGCATACGGCCATGAAAAAATACATTGCGATCCTGCTGCTCCTGGGGACGGCCTGGCCCGTCACGGCGATGGCGGCGGCCAGTTGCACCATCGTTCGCTCGGCCGGGAGCATCCTGGCGAATTTCGGCAGCTACGATGCAATGAGCGGCCCGCGCGACAGCATCGGCCAGGTCAGCTTCACCTGCGTGCCGGATCTGCTGCTGGGCGTGCCGGTGTCCTATTCGGTCGCGGCCAGCCCGGGCAACAGCGGCAGTTACAGCCAGCGCCGCTTGCAATCGGGGGCGTACGGACTCAATTACAACCTTTACCTGGATCCCTCGCGCCTCCAGGTCTTCGGCGACGGCAGCCCCGGGACCAGCAAGTCGGCAGGCATTTGCGCAGCCGCCTGCGTGGTGCCGGTGTACGGAAGGTTATCTGGCGGCCAGACCGTGCCCGCCGGAACCTATCAGGACAGCATCCTGGTCACGCTCGAGTTCTGAATCCCGCCGCCAGCAGCAAGGGCAACAGCACCACTCCAAGTCCGCCGCCCCCGCTGGAGGCCACTGGCGCCAGCTGTTCCGGCGCGCCGCACTGGTTGCTGCTCACTGCATCCAGCGCCGGCGGCGCTGCGGTCGGCTCGCGACCCGGTATGTGGAGGTTGCCGCTGGTGAGCCGGCTGGTGCGATCCAGGTGGGCCCGCAATTGCCCGCTGGCGGTGGAGTTCATCGGCGTCCAGCCGGATTCCAGTCGCCCGAAATAGTCCGAGCCCGAGCGATTGCTGCAGGACGCATCGCCGCCCGAGAGCACGCCGATCACTTCGTGCCGGCTGTTCCAGAGCCCGGACCCCGACGAGCCCTGCTCGGTGGTGCCGTAGGCCCAGCGCGGCACCCGCCAGACGTGCACGGTCTTGCCGTCGATCAGCACGTTGTCCTCGGCGCTGATCGCCGTCTTGTAGAAGCTGATGGCCTTCTCGTCACCATTGGGATGATGGATCGCCACGCCGCAGTTGCTGCCGCTGGTGTTGCTGGATTCGGCATTCCAGCCGGCGTAGTAGACCCCGAAGGCGTTTGGCGAGGCGTTCAGCCGCAACAGCGTGAAGTCGGCGGTGGCGTTCGCGGCGAGGAAGGTGCTGCCCGATTGGGTATCCAACAGCGAGCCGTTGCGGTTGCCGCGGCACTGGCTGGCCTGGTAATTCCAGTACACCACCACGGAGTCCGGCGGGGCATCGTTGGTTCCCGGGCCGATCCCGCAGTGGTTGGCGGTGATGAGCAGGGGGTCGAGGTCCTGTTCGGTATTGTTGATCAACTGGCCGCTGCACAGGAATCCGCCGCCAAACTGGATGCGTGCGACAGATCGAATTTCGTCGGCCCACACGCCATCGATCGGGCAGGCGACGTCGATGTTGCAGGAGCCGGACTTGGCCGTCAGCGCCGCGTCTTTCCATTCGCGGAACCCATGGAAGCCGGCGACGATACCCAGGCGCAGCTGGCTGGCCTGGGCCGCGGGCACCCGCGCCTCGATGACCAGCGAGTCCTGCGGGATGATCGGCGTCCACAAGCCGTTGGCGGTGGCGTTGCCGGCGCGCCATGGACCCTGGACCAGGGAGCCGTCGGCGGCATAAATCCAGACCGCGGCGTCGGACGGCAATTCAAATGGCGCGAAATGCAAGCTCAGGGACTTCGCGCCAGGTGAATCCAGGCGCAGGCGCCAGCGCCGGCTGCCATCGGGCAGCGTATCCCAGGCGCCGTGCGACAACGTGAAATCCGTGGCAACGCCCACTGCAAACTGGAACGGGCGATGCTTTTTCGGTTCGGCCGCCAGGGCCTTGGACAAGGCCACCGCCGGCAGACTGACCCGCGGCACCGCATCCAGCGAGGCGAGGTCGGGTTTCAAAGCGATCGAATAAGCCGGTCCGGAGCCCAGCACCAGCGCCAGCAGCGTCGCAATCGTCAGACGGGGAAGCATCTCCGGATTGTACGCCCCGAAAAAATAGTGACAGTCACTATTTTTTAGTTGATCAGGAGCCCGTCGATCTCGGCCAGATCTTTCTGGCCCAGCTGGCCGGCGGCGTTCTTCAGCCGCAGCACGTTCAGCAGGTAGTCGTAGCGGGCGCGGGCATAGTCGCGCTGGGCGCTGTACAGCTCGCGCTGGGCGTTCAGGACGTCCACCGCCGTGCGGGTTCCG
>JANNAK010000228.1:0-2833 GCA_031384195.1 Gammaproteobacteria bacterium | reverse complement strand
GTCGAGCATGCGCATCGCGGTGGTGATGGTGCGCTCGAGCTTCTTCAGGTTGAGCTTGCCGTCTTTGATGTTCGACGGCAGGTTGATCGACCCGAGGTTGCAGACCGCAATTTCCTCGTCGGCCTTGGTGTTGAGTGTAATTTCCGTGCACAGGTTGGAGCTGTGGACCACGCCCACGTGCTGCTGCGGCGAGCGCAGGTTGCAGGGATCCTTGAAGGTGACCCAGGGATGCCCGGTCTCTAACAGCATTGAAAGCATCTTGCGCCACAGCTGCACCGCCGGCATGCGCTTGTGGTTCTTGATTCCGCCCTGGTCGGCGCGTAGCTCGTACTCGCTGTAGCGCTGCTCGAAGGCGGCACCGACCAGGTCGTGCAGGTCCGGGGTGTCCTCGGGCGAGAACAGCGTCCACTGGCCGTCTTCCATGACGCGCTTCATGAACAGGTCTGGCACCCAGTTGGCAGTGTTCATGTCGTGGGTGCGGCGGCGCTCGTCGCCGGTGTTCTTGCGCAGGTCGAGGAACTCCTCAATGTCGCGGTGCCAGGTCTCCAGGTAGCCGCAGACCGCGCCCTTGCGCTTGCCGCCCTGGTTCACCGCCACCGCGGTGTCGTTGGCGACTTTCATGAACGGCACCACGCCGTTGGACTTGCCGTTGGTGCCCTTGATGTAGGCGCCCATGCCACGCACCGGGGTCCAGTCATTGCCCAGGCCGCCGGCAAACTTGGACAGCATGGCGTTGTCGTGAATCGCGCCGAAGATGCCGTGCAGGTCGTCGGGCACCGTGGTCAGGTAGCAGGAAGACAACTGCGGGCGCAGCGTGCCGCTGTTGAACAGGGTCGGGGTGCTCGACATGAAGTCGAAGCTCGACAGCAGCTGGTAGAACTCGATGGCGCGCGCTTCGCGCTTGGCTTCGTTTAGCGCCAGGCCCATCGCCACCCGCATGAAGAAGGCCTGCGGCAGCTCGAAGCGGACCTTGTTGGAGTGCAAGAAATAGCGGTCGTACAGGGTCTGCAGGCCGAGGTAGTCGAACTTCATGTCGCGCTCGGGCAACAGGGCGCGGCCGAGGGCATCCAGGTCGTACTCTGCGAGCTGCGGATCGAGCAACTCCAGCGTGATCGCGCGTTCAACGTAGGAACGGAAGTAGGCCGGGTACAGGCCCTTCATGTCCTCGAAGGTCGGCCGGCTTTCTGGCATGCCCAGGAACTTGAGCGCCTCGTGGCGCATGGCGTCCATCAGCAGGCGCGCCGAGACGTAGGTGTAGTTCGGTTCCTTCTCGATGCGGGCACGCGCCGACAGCGTCAGGGCATGCGACACCTCGCCTTCCGGGATGCCGTCGTACAGATCGCGCAGCGCAGCCGAGACAACTTCGCCGGCGTCCACGCCGGTCAGTTCGGTGCAGGACTCCGCCGCCACGCGGCGCATACGCAACTCGTTCAGCGGCACCACATTGCCGTCGTCGAGCGTTACCTTCAGCACGGTGGTACTGGTCGGGGCCGGCTTGGCCGCGGCCTCGCGGGCGCGTTCCTGCGAGCGCTTGTCGCGGTAAATGACGTAGTCGCGGGCGACCTTGTGCTCGCCGCCGCGCATCAGGCCCAGTTCAACCTGGTCCTGGATGTCCTCAATATGGATGGTGCCGCCGCCGGACAAGTGCCGAGTCAGCGCCAACACGACCTGTTCGGTCAGCGCCGCAACTTTTTCCCGCACGCGGGTGCTGGCCGCCGCGGAGCCGCCTTCCACGGCCAGGAAGGCCTTGGTCATGGCAATCTCGATCTTGCTGGCGTCGAAGCTGGTGACCTTGCCGTTGCGGCGAATGACCTTGATGCTGCCCGGCGCCGTGGCGGTCACTTCAGTCGGCTCAGTCGCCAGCGGAACGTTGGGCAGGTGCAGGGAATTTTGGGCTTCTGTAGTTATGGCGTGCATTTATCAACTCCCCCAACAAGATCATTCTCTTAGAACACATTCCTAAGGAGTTTCCGTACATGACGTGGGAAACTCCCGGACCCTAACGCAAACAATATATTGTGGTTTTACACCCAGTCAACCCCAACAGGTATTGCTCAAGGGGGTGTAAATCCTGTGCATAAGCTGTGCCAAAAACGAGCCCTTGTATAGGGCCGACGCCGGTGCCGGGGTCGGTTCGGCGGGTGCGCCTGGCCGGTCCCGCCGGGATTCCGATAAACGGTAGGCGGGGGCGCCGGCCGGGTAGCCGCCCGCCCTTTCGCAGCTGCGGTTTTACACCGCCATCGGCCGTGCGCGACACTGCCGGACTTTAACCAAGCCCGAATTGGAGTCCTGATGGCGGCACCGATACTGCCCGTACTGTTGGCGGGGGGCTCCGGAACGCGGCTATGGCCGCTGTCGCGGGAGCTCTACCCCAAGCAGCTCCTGCGGCTAACCAACGAGCACAGCCTGCTGCAAAATACGGCGCTGCGGGCGAAGAAGATCCCAGGTGCATTGCCGCCGGTGGTGATCTGCGGCGAACCGCACCGCTTCCTGGTCGGTGAGCAACTGCGCGAAGCCGGCATCACCGGCGCTACCATCATCCTTGAGCCGCAGGGGCGCAACACGGCGCCGGCCGCCGCTGTCGCGGCGGTGCACGCCCTCGAGCGGCACGGACCCGGCACCCAGGTCCTGCTGATGGCCGCCGACCACGCCATGCGCAATGAGGGCGCGTTCGTGCGCGCCGCACGCATCGCGTCGCGGGCCGCCGCCAGCGGCCGCCTGATGACCTTCGGCATCCGGCCGACGCGCGCCGAAACCGGTTACGGCTACCTGAAGCCCGGGCGGCCGCTGGCGGGCGGGCGCGGCGCACGCCAGGTCGCGGCCTTCATTGAAA
>JANNAK010000215.1:0-8575 GCA_031384195.1 Gammaproteobacteria bacterium | reverse complement strand
GGGTTCTTCCGGCTTGGGGATGAGGCGCGGCAGGGCGACCACTTCCACGCATTGCGGAGGCTGGCACAGGGCAGTGAGGAAATGGCGGTTGTACTGCGCAATACCGCCGTGGCCGCCAAAGGCGTCAGTGACGAGAGCGAGGATTCTCATAAAAGGTTCACCCGACCCTCAAGTGAGTAGGTCGGCAACCCCTTGCCGACATTGATTCTTCGCGGGGATGACACGGATGTGGACCCCCTCACCTGCATGCTCACGCATGCATCGGTTCATGGGCAGCTGACGCGCGCGCTGGACGTCGCGGTTTCGATGACGTCTTGCCGGTCATACGTCGCGTAATGTCCAACTCGATTCCGGCCGCGCTTGCCAAGCCCACGAGAGCATCGAGGCTGAACCGGCTGAGCTTGCCGGTCAGCAATTCATTGAGACGGGGTTGAGTCACCCCCAGCTTGGCGGCTGCCGCACGCTGGGTCATTTCCCAGCCTTGTACGGCGGTACGGACCAGCAACATCGTCTCCGAACGCAGCCGCATCTTCGCGGCCTCCTGGGGGGTGTCTTTGAGCGCATCCCATACGCTGGCATAGCGGGTCATTGGTGCCCAATCGGCCGGCTCGGCGCCCAACTGCATGCTGTCGAGAAATTCGACCGCCTTCCGCTCAGGAGTCTTGCGAGGCTTCATTGCACGGATGATACTGATATCAGTATCATCCGTCTATGGGCTCGAAGGCCTTGGCGGCATGGTAGTGCCGCCCTACGTCCAGATTGAGGTAGGTCGGCAACCCGTTGCCGACGTCGATTTTAGTAGACTAGGTGTGTAGACCAGTCTGGAGAACAAGCCATGTCGAAAGTCGGCGCTTATGAAGCAAAAACACACTTGCCCCGCCTGCTGGATGAAGTGGAGGCAGGCGCAACCATAACGATCACGCGCAACGGCCGTTCTGTCGCACGACTGACGCCCGTGGTCGATACGCAGCTTGCAGCGGATCGCATCCTCAAGCTTCGCGCGAACCTCAAGAAGGGAAAACTTTCAATGCGAGATCTGATTAACGAGGGCCGGCGGTGACCGGAGCGGCCGAGGTTGTTCTGGATGCGTCGCTGGCCTTGGCCTGGGCTTTGCCGGATGAAGCCTCCGCGTACACCGATGCGATACTCAAGAACGTAGCCTCCGGTAAAGCGTGGGTGCCGGGAATCTGGCCGCATGAAATTGCCAATGGATTGCTCATGGCTCAGAAGCGCGGACGGCTTACGGCGGCGCAGCGGGTGGCTTTTGTCGAGGAGCTGCTCAAGCTTCCCATCGAAGTGGATCATCGGCCGGTGCGCAGTGTGCTGGACTCCCACGTGGCGCTGGCCGAGCAGTACGCGCTGACCGCGTATGACGCCGCCTATCTGGATCTGGCGCTGCGCAAAGGCGCGCCGCTGGCAACGCAGGACAAGGCATTGAAGGCGGCGGCGGCAAAAACGGGAGTGAAGCTGGCGGCCGCGTGATCGCCCCACGGATAGAAGACGGCGGGCGCGGCCCGCCCTACGAGGCGGTTGTAGGGCGGCCCGTGGCCGCCGTTTCGGGGATGTTGTAGTTGGGAATAACGCGGAACATCACGCCGCGAATCGTGTCGCGATGACGTGCGCCCAGCGCCGGGCCCAGGGCGTGTTGGGTGCGGCGAGTGCGGGAATTTTGCGCCACTGGTCCAGGTCGCGGTGTTCTTGCAGCCACTGCGCGACCGGAATGCTGAAGCCGGTCTTGGCGCGGCGGATCACGCCGGATGGCAGCGGCGTGCCAGGGCTGGCGATCAACTGCGATTTGTCCTTGATGCGCCCGGCCACGGCTTGCGTGGCGATGGCGGGCAGCAGCGCGGCGTCCACCAGCGGCACGCGCACTTCCAGCGAGTGGGCCATGCTGGCCCAGTCAGTGTCGCGCAGCAGCTGGTTGCGCATATACAGGGCGGATTCCAGCGCGGACACGCGGGCAAAAGCAGACTGGGGTTGCGGGCTGAGTTGCGCGGCGAGGTGTTGGTTGAGGCGCAAGCGGTCCAGGCCCAGGCGCACGATGCCGGGGTCGAGCACGCGGTCCAGTTCCCAGGGCATGAACAGGCCGCGCTTGAGGAACCAGGCACCGGGATAACTGCCGGCGAACTGCAGCAGGCCGCGGGCTTTTGGATTGGCGCCGGGCAGCAGCAGCGGCGCCAGCGCGCGGAACAGGATTCCGGCGCCGGGAATCAGGCTCGGCAGGCGCGCGAGTGCAACCCAGCGCGGGATGTCGCGGAAACCCGGATAGCCGCCAAACAATTCGTCGCCGCCAAGGCCAGAGATGGCGACTTTGAGCCCCAGCTCAGCGGTGGCCTTGGCCACAAACCAGGTGTTGATGCCGTCAATGCTGGGCTGGTCCATGGCATCGAGGATGCCTGGCAGGTCGGCCAGGAACTCCGATTGAGTCACGCGGCGCACGCTGTGGCGGGTGCCGTAGCTGCGCGCGGTTTCTGCGGCGAGCGGGGTTTCGTCTTCGGCCTGGCCCTGGAATTCGTCGAAGGCGACCGTGATGGTGCGGATTTCCTGCTGCCCGGCGTCGCGCATCAGGCCCACCAGCGCCCCGGAGTCCACGCCAGAGGACAGGAAGGCCCCGACCGGTACATCGGCGACCAGGTGATGCTTTACCGAGTCCAGCAGCGCGCTGCGGATCGCCTGGTGAGGGTTCTCGGCGCCGACCTTCGCCGCCTCAGCCCAGACCTTGGCGATGGAGTAGTGCTGGACTGGGGCACCGGCGCCCAGTTCGGTGATCCACACCGAGCTGCCCGCTGGCACCTGACGGATTTCCTGGTACAGGGTGTAAGGCTCCGGAACGCTGCCGAGCAAGTAGAACCCGACCAGTCCGGCCGGCTCGGGGTCCCGCGCGACCTTGCCGCCTGCCAGCAGGGCCTTGACCTGGGAGGCCACCCGGCACGTCCAGCCGTCGTCGGCGTAATACAGCGGCTTGATGCCGTAGGGGTCGCGCGCCAGCAGCATGGCGTTCTTGCTGGCGTCCCAGATCGCGAAGGCATACATGCCGCGCAGTTCGGCGAACATGTTCGCGCCCTGCCGACGGTACAGATGCAGCAATACCTCGGTATCGGACTGGGTGCGAAAAGCGCAGCCCTGCGCCTCGAGCTTCTGGCGCAGCGCCCTGTAGTTGTAAATCTCGCCGTTGAAGCTGATGACAAGGCTGCCATCGGCGCTGGCCATCGGCTGGTTCGCGCGCGGGTCGAGGTCAATGATGGACAGGCGCCGGTGTCCCAGCCCTGCCCGGCCGTCAGCCGAGTACCACTGCCCTTCGGCGTCCGGGCCGCGCTTGCGCATGTGGTCGCGGATGCGCAGCAGCTCGTCGCGGTCAACCGGGTTGGCGGCGTAGTGGTAGGCGTAGATGCCGGCGACGCCGCACATGACGCTTTACGCTTTGCTTGATGCGCCGTAGCGGTAGCGGCCGTAACGGTAGCGGTAGTGGTAGTACTGCGGGTGCACGTAGGAGCCGAAGCCGGGCTTGAGGCCGTTGAAGATCAGCCCGTCCACCTTGATGCCGTTCTTGGCAAAACGCTGCACGCAGTCCAGCACGTCGGGCACGGTGCTCTGGCCGGCGCGGATGGCGACGAACAGCGCCCCGGCCGACTTGGCGATGAGCACGGTGTCGGCCAGGTTCAGGATCGGCGGGGTGTCCACGATCACCAGGTCAAAGTCCTTGCAGGCGCTTTCCACGATCTCGACGAACCGTTCCGAGCCCAGCAGCTCCGACGGATTGGGCGGCAGCTTGCCGGTGGCGACCAGCCACAGGTTTTCGCCGACTTTCTGCCGTAGCTCGCCGGCGGGCACCACCCCGGCGATCGCCTCGGACAGGCCCGGCGAGCGGCCCAGGCCAAACATCTTGTGCATGCGGCCCTTGCGCATGTCGGCGTCTATCAGCAACACGCGTTTGTTGGTATCGGCCACCAGCCGGGCCAGATTGGCGGCAACGAACGACTTGCCGACGTTGGGGGTGGAGCCGGTAATCACCACCAGATTGCGCTTGGCGTCCATCATCGCGAAGTGCAGGCTGGCGCGCAGGCTGCGCAGGCTTTCCACCGCCATGTCCTTGGGGTCGGTCTCGGCCAGCAGCTTGCCGCGGGTTTTGCGATCCAGGGCGGCCTGCGCCTGAGTGAAGGGCACGGTGGCATACACCGGGATACCGATGCGGCGCTCGGCCTCTTCGGCCCACTCGAGTTTCACGTTCAGGTGCGCGCGCAGGAACACCGCCGCCAGCCCGGCGATCAAACCCAGCGCCGCCCACGAGGTGAGGATGCGCTGGATGCGCGGCTCGACCGGCGATGGCTCGATCATGGCGGTATCGACGATTCTGACGTTGCCGATGGTGCCGGCCTTGGCGACTTTGAGTTCCTGGGCCTTGTTGAGCAGCGAGATGTACAGCTCGCCGGCCACCTTGGCGTTGCGCATCAGCTGCAGCTGGCGCGACTCGGCGTCGGGCAGCGTGCCAATCTGCACGTTGATGCGGGCGCGCGCGGCGCTCAGCTGGTCGAGCTTGCGGTCCAGCGAGGCCATGGCGGGGTGGTCGCCGGTGAGGGTCTGCGACAGCTCGGCGCGCTGCAGCGCAAGTTCGGAAGCCTCGCGCTCGAGGTTGGCCAGTGAATCGAGGATCGACTTGGCGCCATCGCTGAGCTGGAACGGCCCGCTCTTGCTGCGCTGCTCCAGCAGCGCCTGCTCGGCGGTTTCCAGCTCCTGCTGCAGCCGCGGCAGCTGGCTGTTGAGGAAATCCAGCTTGCGCTCGGCGCCCTGCGACAAACGCTCGACGTTCTGGCGCAGGTAGGTGCTGCTGATGGCGTTGGCGGCGTCGGCCGCCTCGCGCGCGGTTGACGCCCGTACCGAGAGTTCCAGGATGCCGCTGCCCGCCCAACTGCCCTTGGCGCCCCGCTCGCTCACCCGCAGGCGGCCACGCAGCGAATCGGCGGCGTCCTTGGGCGAAATGCGGCTGAGCATGAACTCGGTGCCGGGGCGCCCGACCAGCGCCTTGATGTTCAGGACAATCTCGTCGGGCGGCGCGCCGAACACCGACTCGGCGCCGACCGCGCCACGGCCAAGCTCCGTGCCCTGGCGGTCGCGCAAGGTCCAGGCGCCATTTTCGCCGGCCACCAGGGTGAAGTTCTCGCCCTGCCGCGCATCCGCCACGCGGAAGCCGGCCAGCTCGATCTTTTCCCCACCCCAGGCGTACTTGCCCGAGCCGGGGATGTACCACGGGGCCGAGGCCGGGCCCTCGCCGGTGTAACGGCGCGCCATGGCCGCGCCGATGGCGCCGCGGTGGCTTGGGTCGGCGCGTACCGTCAGGCCCATCTGCTCGGCGGCCTCGCCCAGGATGCGACGCGACTTCAGGATCTCGATCTGCGCACTGATGGCCTGCGGCATCATGTACGAGGAGTACGAGTTCATCTCCTCGGGGCCGACCGCAAAGCCGGATTTCTGCGACTCGACCTCCACCAGCGCGGCGGACTCGTACACCGGCGCGGCAATCCAGGCCTTGTACACCCCGAACAGCACGCCGGCCACAAACAGCGCCAGCGCCAGCGCCCAGTTGTCCAGCACCGTGGCCAGCGCCGAGCGCAGGTTGAAGATTTCCTCGTCCGGCTGCTGCTGTTGTTGCAGTTGCAGTTCGCGCTGGTCGGCGTGGGGCAGGTTCATTATTTGCTCAGCGCGTTGTCAACGACGGTGCCGGTGATCAGGGCCTGCAGGGTCGGCAGCAACTGCGACAGGAAGCGGTTCCAGCGGCTGATGTTGGCCTCGGCCACGTACACCACGTCGCGCGGCTCGAGCTGGAAAGCGTCGGCCAGCAGCATGGCGTCGGCGGCGTTGGCGTTGAGCTGGAACACGTCCGGCTTCTCCAGCTGGCCGCGGATCACGTAGACCCGATCGGCCTTCGCGGTTTGCTGGTTGACCCCGCCGCTGGCCATCAGCACCTCGGCCAGCGAGGCCTGGCCGCGCGCGATCTCCAGCAGCGTCGGCTGCTTGATTTCGCCCAGCACGAACACGTATTCGCGCGCCACTGGCGGCACGTACACCGAGTCGCCGTCGCGCAGCAGCGGGTCGCGCAAACGGTCGCCGCTGCGCAGCAGTTCGAGCACGTTGTAGGTCTGGCGGCTGCCGCCGCGCACCAGTTCGACCCGGGTGTAGTCCGGGCTTTCGACCTGGGCGCTCTGCTGGGCGGCGCCGGACAGTGGCCGCGGCACGCGGTCGCCGCGCAGCTGCGGGGTGCTGCCGGCCTCGGTCAGGGCGGCAATCAAGGTCAGCGGCACGTCGGTGACCGGCAGGAAGCCCGGCTTGGGCACTTGCCCGCCGACCAGGATCTTCTGGCTGCGGAAGGCGCTCACCGACACGTTGACCTGCGGATTCTTGATGAAGCGGCTCAGGCCCTGCACCACGCGTTCCTGCGCCTCGCGCAGAGTGGTGTTGCCCACCGTGACCGGGCCCACGAACGGCACCACGATGGTGCCGTCGGGCGCCACCACGTAGCCGGCATCGCGCTCGGCGATCAGGCCTGGTGCGGTGGCTGACGAGGGCGTGCCAAAGGTGGCCAGGCTGGGAATGCGCAGTTCGATCACGTCGCCCACGCCGATGCGGTAACGGTATTCGCCGGGCTTGCCGGCACCGGCGGCGTCGCCGGCCGGCGTTGCGGAGCTGGTGCGCGCCTGCGCCTGCGCATTGACCAGTTTGGCAGTGATGGGCTGGACGGTGATGTCGACGTCGCTGGTTTCAGCGTCGTCCGGCAAGTCCATGTACAGACCGGTGCAACCGCAAAGGGCGATACCGGACAGGGCAAGAATGTGTTTCAAAGCGATTATTTCCCGACCGATTTGATCGTCGGCGCGAATGTTAACAGTAGGGCGGCACTGTCGTGCCGCCCTGCGCCTACTGTGCCGCCAAGGTGCTAGAGACTGATCAGAAGCACCTGGCCGGTGGTCGCGTTGACCAGCACGGTCGCGCTCTGCCCGTCAGACGTCACCACCGCCACCGAGGCCGCGCTGCCATCGTTCGACACGCGGCTGCCGCCAACCTTGAGCATTTCCGCAAGCAGGGCCGCGGCCTGTTCTGGCGACAACATGAGCTTCGCGGTGGAACCGGGCGGGAGACTTGAAAGCCCGAACACTTCCATTTCCTGCGCCGTCAACTTCACACCTTCGGCGCTGCGGTCGTAAGTAATGGTCGAGCCCAGCGCGCCGAACACGGTGGCGCCGTTGCCGATCCAGGTGCCGGCCGAGCCAGCCATCACCGGGGCCGCTGACAGGAGGGCCGCCGCTGCAAAAATCCGAGTCGTGTTCTTCATGATTGCTCCTGGGTGAATGCTCACTTGAACCGGTAGGTGTAGCCGATACCGCCGGCAAACTGGACAACTGTTGCGTAGCGCTCGGTCAGGTTGATCGCGCCGACGCTGACCACGATCGGCCAGGTGGCCAGCGGCAGGAAGGACACGCCCGCATTGAGGTCACGGCCAGTCCAGTCCGCGATCACCGAGATGCGGCGATACAGCGACAAGGCCACCGCGCCGAACGGGTTGACAGTGTCTTCGCCGGGCTTGGAGAAGCGTCCGTCGCCAGCACCGGCCGTTAAAGCAAGCGACATCGGCACGTTCGAGCCGGCCGGCGATGCGTCAAAAATCTTGGTGACGGCGGCGTAGTTGGCAGACTCGGTCTGCTTGGCAGCGCCCCAGCGGCCGGTGTTCTCAACGCCAATCGCCACCGACATGCGGTAGGACGGAATCGCGTGGTGAACTTTGAAGTTGAAGTTGCCGTCCTCGGCGAAACTATTCTGCAGGCTGATGATGGTCGAGGTGACCTCCAGGCCCACCCACTGGGTTGGATCACCGATGCCCACGCCCACGCTCATTGAGCCGTCGAGTGAGTCCGGCGAGCCCCGGGGCATGGTCTGGCCGCCGACACCGGCGATGAATTCGGTGTAGCCGGCGCCAAAGCCGATCGGCGAGCCAAAGGAAATGCTCGGGGACGAGCCCGGGTAGTACAGCTGGGACTCCAGATACTGGGAATTTTCCGGGGACAGGCCGAGCTCCCCAAGAGTGGTCGCGTGCGCGGCCGTGCTGGCCGCCGACATCAACATCGCACTCGTCACCTGAGCCAGGACAAACGTGACCTTGCTGGACATAATTCTTGCTCCCTTTGCTAGTTCGTCCCGGCCGGGAATCCCCGGTCCGGGTAAATCCTACACTGCCCTTATTGTTCCAGCACGCGGAAGTCTACGCGCCGTGAGCGCTCGTCGTCGGTCATGCTCTTGCGATTGTCCGGGAAAACAGCCGGCGGCGCCGCGATTCCGTAACCGGCAACCTGCAATTGCGCCGCGTTGACGCCAAGGCCGCTCAGGAATTCACGTGCCGCTTCGGCGCGGCGCATTGAAAGCCGCTGGTTGTAGCCCGCCGGGCCCGTGGGGTCGGCGTAGCCTGCAACTTCCAGCACCACACCGGCCCGGCGGGCTACAACCAGCGGCTTTCAATGCGCCGCGCCGAAGCGGCACGTGAATTCCTGAGCGGCCTTGGCGTCAACCCGGCGCAATTGCAGGTTGCCGG
>JANNAK010000204.1:0-19350 GCA_031384195.1 Gammaproteobacteria bacterium | reverse complement strand
TGTTCGCCGAAGCGCTGCGCCAGCGCGTTCACGGCGTCGCCGCGGATGTCGCGATCGCCCAGCCGCCCGATCAGGTCGTCGAGCACGCCTTCACGCAGCGCGCGCTCGGAGGTCGACATCTGGCCCAGCTTGAGGCTGTCGAACACCCCAGCGAGGACGGTGATGCCCCCGACAAACACGGCGCGCCGATCTTCGCGCAGGTCGGCGTAGTCAATCTTTTCGATTCGACCGGTTTCGGCCAACAGCTTCAGCGTCTTGTCGAGGCCCTCGGCGGTGATCGCCTCGTCAACCCAGCCGCGTGCCCGCATCACGCGCCAGGCACCCCGGATGGTGCCCGAGGATCCGACGGCAATCTCCCAGCCCATCTTCCGGTAGCGCTGCTCCAGGAATTCCAGTTCCACCCGCGCCGCCAGTCGCGCCTTGCGCAGGCGCTTCTCGGTGATTTCCCCATCGGCGAAGAAGCGCTGGGTGTGGGTCACGCAGCCCAGGGACACGCTTTCCATCAGTCGGGGCTCGGCATTGCGGCCGATGATCAATTCGGTGCTGCCGCCACCGATGTCCACCACCAAGCGACGCGGCGGCGCCGAACCCAGTCCGCCAACCACGCCGGCGTACACCAGCCGGGCTTCCTCGCGCCCGGCGATGATCTCGATTTCATGTCGCAGCGCCTTCTCGGCCGCCCGCAGAAATTCGGAACTCCGGCGCAGCTTGCGCAGGGTGTTGGTGCCGACAATACGTACCCGGTCAGCAGGAATTCCCGCGAGACGTTGCCCGAACCGCTCCAGGCAATCGAGCGCGCGTTTCTGGACCTCCTCGGACAGCCGACGCTCCTCGTCGAGTCCGGCGGCCAGCCGCACCGGTTCGCGCAGCTGGTCCATCACCTGCAGGTCGCTACCCTGCGCGCGGGCGACGATCAGGTGGAAACTGTTCGACCCAAGATCGACCGCAGCGACCTCCAGGCTTCGGTCGCGGACTTCGCCACTGCCCACGCGCTGACCTTGACGCTAGGTCAAAGCCGCGGAGAGCGCGGCAAGCACGATCAGCAGCGGGCCCAGAACGCGCGCAGCGCTCTGGGTGAGGGGCGATTGCGACGGCAGGAGTGTCATTCGATTCCCGGTGAATGGGCGAACTATAACCCGCTGCCCCCGGCGATTTCCGGCCAATCGAAGCGTTTGGCACGGCGGCTCAGGCGCGGGCCGAGCGAACCAGACCTGCGGGGGGAGTTGTGCAATGACGCGATTTCCCTGAGCATAGCCACCCTGCAGCGGTTATCGCCCGCGCCATCCAAAATCAGTTGCCAGATTCGGGGTCTTTCATGATGAATCGTTTGCCGTGCGTCTTTGCACTCACCGGACTGCTGTTCGTAGCGCCAGGTGCGTCGGCGGCGGGCGACCCGGGCGCCGGCCGCACCAAGGCCAATACCTGCATGGGATGCCATGGCATCCCCAATTACACCAATGCCTACCCGACCTACCGCGTCCCGAAAATTGGCGGGCAGAGCGAGGGGCTGATTGTGGCGGCCCTGAAGGAGTACAAGTCGGGCCAGCGGCCGCACGGCACGATGCGCGCCCAGTCCGCGAACCTGAGCGATCAGGACATGGCGGATATCGCGGCCTTCCTGACCCACGCCGCCGTGCATCCTGACGGCCAACCCGGCGGCGGGACGAATTCAACTCTCGAGAAGGCGGCCGCCTGCAGCGCCTGCCACGGCCCGAACGGCGCCAAGCCAATCACGCCGGAGTACCCGATCCTGGCAGGACAGCACCGCAACTACCTGGTGCACGCCCTGCACGAGTACAAGTCCGGTGCGCGCAAGAATCCGGTGATGGGCTCGCAGGCCGCCGCGCTGACCGATGAAGACATCAAGGCACTCGCTGCGTACTTTTCGTCACAGGAAGCTCCCCTCTACACCCCCAGCGTCCACGGCGCCGCCCATTAAGGCGACAACGGCTGATCACAAGGAACTGTCATGAACCATGTTTCCCGGATTTTTACCCTCGGCCTGATTGCCGTCGCCGTAGCGCTTCCGGCACAAGCCGCGCGCCCGACCTACAGCTATCTGGACCTGGCCTACGTTGACACCCAGTTCAAGGATGCCGCCGGAAACGAGGCCGAAGCCGATGGCGGCCGCTTCAACTTCAACGTCTCGCTGCAAAACTGGATGTACTTCACTGGCGAGTACAACCACGTTGATTTTGACAGCAGCTCGATCCAGCTTCGCGACACCTCGCTCGGTCTTGGTGCCCACACGCTCGGACGCGACCTGCAGTTTTTTGCCGCCGCCACCTACGAAAGCGCCTATGTGTTCGGCTCGGGCGAGACGGAAGAAGGCTACGCCACCCAGTTCGGGCTGCGCTGGCCGGTGATGGAGTCAATTGAGGTCGGCGCCGACGCGAAGTTTGTCGATTTTGGCGGCGGTAACCGTGACGAGCGCTACCGCCTCACCGTCCAGGGCCGCCTGTCCCCGACCTGGTCAACCATCGCCACCTACCAGGCGGTAGACCGGCCCGGCATCACGGAAACAGACTTCACGATCGGGTTCCGCGCCTACTTCATCACCCAATACGACCTGCCGCCGCGGCGAACGTCCAGCAAGCCCTAGGGCTCAGCGCGGGATCGCCACGCCAACCCGCAGGTACAAGCCACGGACGCGAGCGTCCAGCGCGTAGTCGCCCGCGGTCAGCTTGTAGCGTTTTTCCTGCCAGCCGAATTCGACCAACACGGGCTCGAATAGCCGCAGCTCGGATCCCGCCCGCCATTCCACGGCGCGATCACCGTCATAGGCGATTCCCTGGCCGGTGGCTCCGAGGATCAGAAGTCGCGACAGGTGCCAACGCAATTGCAGCTGGCCCTGCGGGATGATCTCGTTAAATTGCTGTCGGCTGGGCTGTGCCTGGTCGCTGTCGTCAATACGGATATCGCCGGCCAGCTGCTTCAGGGTCAGGCCGAGAGAAGTGGACAGGTCGTTCCAGCGCCACGGATAGCGCGCCGTCAGGTCCAGGTCGACCGCGTCGGCCGCAACCGCCAAGGTGCGGCTCCCCGGGAGCGGCGGCGGCGAGGGGACGGTCCGCGTTCCACTCGCCTTGATCCCGGAATAAGTAAGCTCCAGGTCGGGCCACCAGCCGGGTCCCGTATCCCAGGCCAACTGTCCGCTTCGTCCGCTGTCCCGGTTGACGCCCAGATCCCGCTGGAAATCGTAGACGGTCCCGGCATCCGTCGCGGTACCGGTCAGGCCATACTGCCAGCCGCCGAATGTCGCCCGAACCTCCGCTCCAGTGGCCGAGCCGGACAGAAGCGTCCCCGCCAAGCCCAGAACTATCCGGTAATTCATGAGTCCAACGCGTTAGCCTGCATGGCCCAATGTAACCTGACTCGGGCCGTCAGCGCCCCCATCCGCCGACCGTATAGACTTGCCGGCGGATAATTATCCAAACCTGAGAGAGAGAACATGAAATCATTTATCTGCGCCTGTTGCCTTGCGTTGGTCGCCCCGATCGCGGGCGCACAGACTTCGGTAACCGGCTCGGCCGGCGGCTATCTGGTCCACGAACGTGGCGAAGTAACAGCTCCGGGCGGCAGCGGGTCTGACAGCTCCCTGGGCTTTGGCGTCCAGGGTCATTTGTTGTTCAACGAGAACATCTTCGCGGCAGTCGAGCTGCAGGATGCCGAGCTGGCCTCCTTCCGCCTCGGTGGCGGCGTGCTGCTGCCGGCAGGTCCGGACACGACGTGGGTGCTGGGAGCGGCGCTGGTCGACAAGGACTTCGATGACGGCATCGGGATTTTTGGCGGGCTCAAGCACAACCTGAATCCGCAGCTGGAACTCAAAGGGGTCTTGGGCTACCTGATGCTGGGCGACTTTGATGGTCTGGAGTTGACGCTGGGTGGCGGCTACAAGATCGACCGCTACTGGACCGCCTTCGCCGACCTGCGGATGTTCAAGGGCCACGCCGACGGCAACGTGGACGTCGACACCACTGAATTCCGCTTTGGCGCATCGTATAATTTCACGCTCTAGGTCGGAATTGTCGGCCAGCGTTCGAATAACTTGGGGGGATTCATGACTAAGCGGCTCGCAGCATTGTTGATCGCGGTTGCACTGCCGGGCACGGCCAGCGCCTGGTCCTGGGGCGAAGCGCCGGACGCCAGCGTGGATGTCTACGCGATCCCCAAGGTCACCGTGGACGTCGGCGGGAAGGAGTTCGGCGAAGGCTACGGCCTGCGCGGCCAGTTCAGGGCCTACCAAATGGTTTCGGTGCTGGTGGAGCACAACCGGCTGCAACCGGACGCCGGCACTGGCGTCTCGCAGACGCGGCTCGGCGTCGGCGTCACCTTGCCGTCCGGCACCGGGTTGTTCCTGGAGTATGCGGATGACCGCGACAGTGACAGCAGCAATAGCGGGTATGGCGTCCGCGGACGCGTCACCGGCCAGGCTCGCCCGGATGTACGGCTGTACGCCGATCTCGGGTACCTGAAGTACCAGAAGGAATCTGGAATCAAACCCACCGAACTCTTCTATTCCGCGGGCGGGACGTTTTCCATCAATGCGATGTTTGGACTTTTTGCCGATTACAAGGTCTCGACCTACAAGGTCGAAGGATTTCCGATCGAACCGAAAGTGTCGATGGCTCGGCTGGGCATGAACATCGCGTTTGGTTTCTAGTCGGTCGCACGGCCATCGGGCCGGCACGCAGCCGGGCCGCAATAACAAACTACGGGAGAGAGATTCATCATGAGAAACATCTTCTTGCTGGCGGCGGGCCTGTGCCTGCCGCTACCCTCGATGGCGGCCGACGCATCCTATCTCGACGCCCTTTACACCTTTTCCGCCAACCTGGAGGTCTCCGACCCAGGGCCGGGGTCTGAGAAGTTCGATGGCCGGGGGTACGGGCTGCGCGGTGTTGCTGCCCTGTCCGATTCGCTGGTCCTGACTGGCGAGTACCAGTCGATTAGCTACGACGGCGCCACCGAGGACTCCAAGCAGACCCGACTGGGAGTCGGATTGACCGGAGCCACGCCCAGCGGCTTGTACCTCGAGTACATTCGCCTGGACACCGGCGGGACTCCGATTAACGGCTACGGCGTTCACGCACGGTTCGAGAGCAATGAAAGCCCGTCGCGGCTGTACGCCCAGGTTGGCTACATCAACCTCAATGGCCCGACCGAGAACGTTAAGGGCCTCGAGTACCTGGTCGGTCTGACCTTCCCGGTTTTTGGCAGCACCAGCGGCTTCATTGACTACCGCAAGAACAGCCTGAAGGGCGCCGACAGCAAGATGGAATTTGACGTCGCCGACCTGCGGGCCGGGGTCCGGTTCAGCTTCTGATCCTGCCGCACAAAAAAAGCCCCGCATCGCGGGGCTTTTTTATTTGTGACGTCCGGGATCAGGTCTCGTCGAGGAAGGTGCGCAGATAGTTGGCGCGCGACGGATGGCGCAGCTTGCGCAGCGCCTTGGCCTCGATCTGGCGAATACGTTCGCGCGTGACATCAAACTGCTTGCCGACCTCTTCCAGCGTGTGGTCGGTGTTCATGTCGATGCCGAAGCGCATCCGCAGCACCTTGGCTTCGCGCGGCGTCAGCGAGGCCAGGATCTGGTGGGTCGCCTCGCCGAGCGAGGAATTGGTGGCGGTTTCCAGCGGCGATACCGCGTTGGTGTCCTCGATGAAGTCGCCCAGGTGTGAATCCTCGTCGTCGCCGATCGGGGTTTCCATCGAGATCGGTTCCTTGGCGATCTTCAGCACCTTGCGAACCTTGTCCTCGGGCATCTCCATCTTGACCGCCAGCTCCTCGGGCGTGGGCTCGCGGCCCATCTCCTGGATCATCGTGCGCGAAATGCGGTTGAGCTTGTTGATGGTCTCGATCATGTGCACCGGGATGCGAATGGTGCGCGCCTGGTCGGCGATCGATCGGGTGATGGCCTGCCGGATCCACCAGGTGGCGTAGGTCGAGAACTTGTAGCCGCGGCGATACTCGAACTTGTCCACCGCCTTCATCAGGCCGATGTTGCCTTCCTGGATCAGGTCGAGGAACTGCAGGCCGCGGTTGGTGTACTTCTTGGCGATCGAGATCACCAGTCGCAGGTTGGCCTCGACCATTTCCTTCTTGGCGCGGCGGGCCTTGGCCTCGCCCACGCTCATGCGGCGGTTGATGGTCTTGATCTCGTCAATCGAGAGCAGGTTTTCCTTCTCCAGCGCACGCAGGCTTTCCTGCAGCTTCTTGATCTCGTCGCCACGGCGGGCGATGGCCTTGTGGTAACGCTTTTCGCCACGGGTGATGCGGCTGACGAAGTTGCCGTCGGCGGAATGGCCGTTGAACTTCTCGAGGAACTCGCGACGCGGCATGCCGCACTCGACCACGCAGATATTCATGATGGCGCGCTCAGCCATGCGCACCATGCCGGTCTTCTGCCGAAGGTTGCGGGTGACTTCATCGACGATCTTGGGCGACAAGCGGAAGCTCATCAGGTGGTCGGCGACGGCTTCGCGCTTCTTCAGCGTCTTCTTGTCCTGGCTGCCAGCCTTCTCCATCGCTTCCCAGGCCGCATCAAACAGGCGCTGCAGCTTGTTGAAGTTCTTCGCGCACTCCACCGGATCCGGTCCGGTGTCCACGGCCTCGGCGTCATCGTCATCCTCGCCCTCGACGGCGGCGCCCTTGACCTTCGGCTTGGGCGGCGGCGGCGCCTTGATTTCGGGCGGCACCGGGACTTCGGTCGGCGCCGGGGCGTTCGGGTCAAAGAAGCCGGCCACGATGTCGGCGAGGCGACGGCGGCCTTCCTTGGAGGCATCGAAGGCCTCGAGCAGGATCGCCGTGGTCTCCGGGTACATCGCCATCGAGTAGAAGGATTCGTTCAAGCCCTCTTCGATTCGCTTGGCGATGCGGATTTCGCCCTCGCGGTCGAGCAGTTCCACGCTGCCCATTTCGCGCATGTACATGCGCACCGGATCGGTGGTGCGGCCGAACTGGTCGTCCAGGGCCGCCAGCTGCGCGGCGGCTTCCTCGATCTCGTCTTCGTCTTCTTCCTGCGACGCCGAGGCCGGCTCCGGCAGCAGGATGGACTCATCGTCCGGGGCCTCATCGTGAACGATGATGCCCATGCTGTTGATCATGCTGATGACGTCGTCCAACTGCTCGGAATCGACAATCTCCGGCAAATGGTCGGTGACTTCGGAGTACGTGAGGTAGCCCTTTTCCTTTCCGCGGGCGATCAGGGTCTTGATCTGCGACTGTTTTTCCAGATTCATGCGGAGGACACCAAAAAAGAGTGGGGGTTGCCGCCGGGCGGCAAACAGCCGTGCATTATACGGGAAAACGGTCGGCTGGCGAGCGACGGAATCGCCTCCGGAGCTAATGATTTCAATGGTTTTTTGCCGCGTTTACCGTTCGGACCAGCTGCGTCAGCTCGCCCTGCTCCGTTGCCGACAGCTCCCGCTCGCGGGCCAGCGCCAGCAATGCATGCGCCCGGCCCTGCCGGGCCTTTTGCAGCAGGTGCGTGATGGCGTCGGCAAATTCCTGCTCGTACGCCGGCTCGTCCAGCTCGATGCGCCGAGCCGCGACCGCGTCCAGCACCGGGCCGCGCTCGTCGTCGCGCCATAATTCCAGCAACTGGCCGGCCGAGGCCTTTGGGTGCTCGAGAAAGAATTGCAGGCATTGAACCAATAATTCGATTCCCGGAGCGTCTGCTAGCGCAAGTTGGTCAATATTTTCGACGGTATTTGCCAATTCTGGCTGCTCCAGCAGCATCTGCAGGGCCCGGCGCACCGGACGGGCGGAGACCGAATCGAGCACGGACGTCGGCGCAAGCGCGTCCCCGGAAACCGGCACGGCGCCGCCCAGCTCTGCCCGGCTCAGCCGGGTCAGACGAACCAACTCGTCAACGATCAGGGTACGCAGGCCGCCTTCGCGCATGCGCGCCAGGTGGGGTCGGACCAGCGCCGCCAGTCGCGCCCGGCCTTCGGCGCTGGCCAGCTGCACTTGCCGGCTCAGTTCCCCGATCAGGAACGCCGACAGCGGCTGGGCCAACTTGATTCGCTGGCGAAACTCGTCGGCGCCGATTTCCTGCACCTGCGAATCCGGATCCTGCCCGTCGGGCAGGAACATGAATTGGCACTCGCGACCTTCATGCACTTCCGGCAGCGCCTGCTCCAGCGCCCGCCAGGCAGCGGCGCGGCCGGCGCGATCGCCGTCAAAGCAGAACACCACTCGGGGTGTGGTCTTGAACAGCAAGGCCAGGTGCTCGCGCGTGGTCGCCGTTCCCAGGGTTGCCACGACGTGGGTCAGGCCGTGCTGCGCCAGCATCACCGCGTCCATGTAGCCCTCGACCACCAGCAGGTAGGGAATCGATCCGCTGCCGGCGCGCGCCTCAAACAGGCCGTAAAGATTGCGACCCTTGTGGAACAAGTCGGTTTCCGGCGAGTTCAGGTACTTGGCCTTGTCGTCACCCAGCGTGCGGCCGCCAAATCCGATTGTGCGCCCGCGGGTATCGCGAATCGGGAACATGACCCGGTGCCGAAACCGGTCGTAAACGCCTTCGCCGCGCTCCTTGCGAATCAGAAGCCCGGCATCGAGCGCGTGCTTGGGTTGGGGAAACTGGCGGGCAAGCGCATCCCAGGACTCCGGCGCATATCCAATCCCGAAGTGCTTGGCGGTTTCGCCGGTGACCCCGCGCTGCTTCAGGTAAGCGACCGCAGTCGGACTCTTCTTGAGCTCGCCCTTGTAGAATCGCTCAGCCGCCGCCAGCGCATCCAGCGGGCCATCCAGCACCAGCGCCGGGGCGGTCGCACCACCCTCGCGCGGCACTTGCAGGCCGACGCGCTTGGCCAGCTCCTCAACCGCCTCGACGAAATTGAGTCGGTCGTACTCCATCAGGAAGGTAATCGCCGTGCCGTGCTTGCCCGACGAGAAGCAGTGGTAAAACTGCTTTTGCGGCGAGACCGTGAACGAGGCGGATTTTTCGTTGGTGAACGGCGACAGCGCCATGTACTCCCTGCCCGCCTTCTTCAGCTGCAGGCGCTCGCCAATCACCTGCACGATGTCGGTGCGGGCGAGAAGTTCCTGGATAAAGCTTTGGGGGATGAGGCCGGCCATTGGCAAAAAGCCTAGCCCAGCTTGGCTTTTACCAGGCCGGATAACTTGCCCATGTCGGTCTTGCCGGCAACCTTGGGCTTGAGCCAGGCCATCAGCTTGCCCATGTCTTTGGGGCCGGCGGCGCCGGTCTCGGTGACGGCCTGGGCGATGAGCGCGCCAACTTCGGCTTCGCTGAGCTGTTGCGGCAGGTAGCCGAGAAGAATCGCGATCTCGGCGGTTTCCCTTTCGGCAAGCTCCGGCCGGTTGCCGGCGCGGAACTGATTCTCGGAGTCGCGCCGTTGCTTGACCATCTTTTCGAGGATGCCGACGGCGGTAGCCTCGTCCGGATCCACGCCGGTGTCGGCTTCGGAGCGCTTCACCTCCGACAGCGCCATGCGCACGGTCGACAGGCGCAGGGCCTCGCCGGCTTTCAGCGCCGACTTCATGTCTTCCTGCAGGCGAATCCGGATGGTGCTGCTCATGGGAGACAAATAGGGATGATCCCTATCCTCGGCAGGAGGAAGTATCGGTGCAAAGATTCGTAGCGGAGATCAGGAAACGTCCCTGATCATCGCCAGAATCAGTACATGCGGATGCGGCGAACGGTCTCGCGTGAAACCCGCTTCTGCTGCCGCTTCACGGCGGCCGAGCGCTTGCGCTTGCGTTCCTGGCTGGGCTTCTCGAAGTACTCGTGCTTGCGCAGGTCAGTCAGGACACCTGCTTTTTCGCAGGTGCGCTTGAAGCGGCGCAGCGCCACTTAAAAGGGCTCGTTGTCGCGAATTCGGACGGTAGGCATTCAAACCACTCTTTGGCCCCGGGCAGGGGTTGGCTAAGGGGCGGCGATTTTATGCGCTGGGCGTCGGTATTGCAAAGAGCGCCTCCAGGACGCCCTTCGGTGGAGGCCGAAAATTGGGGCAAAAACGCCATTTCTGCGGCGACTGCCGCACAATATGTCCATGCGCCACGCCGGCCCGATCCTGGGCATTGAAACTTCCTGCGATGAGACTGCGGTGGCCGTTTATGACGGGCCGCGCGGGCTGTTGTCCCATGTCCTCCACAGCCAGGTGGCGCTGCATGCGGAATACGGCGGCGTCGTGCCGGAGCTGGCGTCGCGCGATCATGTGCGCCGGATCTCGGCGCTAATTCGCACGGCACTGAGCGACGCCGGGCTGGCCGCTGGCGACCTCGGCGGGATCGCCTATACCGCCGGCCCGGGCCTGATCGGCGCCCTGATGGTGGGCGCCTCGGCGGCCGCCGGATTGGCGCTGGCGCAGGACCTGCCACTGATCCCGGTTCATCACATGGAGGCGCACTTGCTCGCGCCCCTGCTCGAAACGCCGTCGCCGGCGTTTCCCTTCCTGGCGCTGCTGGTATCGGGCGGTCACACCCTGCTGGTCGCGGTCGAGGGCCTGGGGCGCTATGAAATCCTCGGCGAAAGCCTGGATGACGCCGTTGGCGAGGCCTTTGACAAGGTCGCCAAATTGCTCGATCTGCCCTACCCCGGCGGGCCGGCGCTGGCGGCATTGGCCGAGGCGGGAGCGCCCGGGCGTTTCCGGTTCCCGCGGCCCATGACCGACCGGCCCGGCCTGAATTTCAGTTTCAGCGGCCTGAAAACGGCCGTGTTGATGGCGTTGCCGACGCCTGCGTCGGACCAGGACCGCGCCGATATTGCGCGTGGGTTCGAGGATGCCGTGGTCGACACCCTGGTGCTCAAGTGCGAGCGGGCGCTTGAGCAGACCGGCTATGAGCGCTGGGTGGTGGCCGGCGGCGTTGCCGCCAACCTGCGCTTGCGGTCAGCGCTGCAGCAATCCGCGAAACGTGGGCAAACACGGTTGTTCTTTCCCCGTCGCGAGTTCTGCACCGACAACGCCGCGATGGTGGCCTACGCCGGCTGGGCGCGCCTGGCCGAGGGGCGTGACGCCGCCGTCGGACTGGATGTTCGTGCGCGCTGGAACCTGTCCGAATTGCGCGCGCCGATGGCGCCGGTGGCCTGAATGGACACCATCCAGATTCGTGGGCTGAAAGTCGAAACCCTGATCGGCGTTCACGACTGGGAGCGCAAGCTTCCCCGACCGCTGCTGATTGACCTGGAGCTGGCGACCGATGCGTCGCGGGCGGCCGCGAAGGACAAAATCGCTGACGCCCTGGATTACGACGCGGTGGCCACGGTGGCCGTAAAATTCGTTGAAGCCAGTCGGCTGCAACTGATCGAGACCCTGGCCGAGCAGCTGGCCGCGACCTTGCAGAAGGAATTTGCGCTGCCCTGGCTGCGGCTGACCGTGCACAAGCCCGGGGCCATTGGCGCTGCGCAAGACGTCAGCCTGACGATCGAGCGCGGGAAAAAGACCTAGCCGGGAAGGCAGGAAATATCGGCCACGCGGCGGCACAACCGGTCCAGTCGTCGCAACAGCGCCACCCGGTTGGCGCGCAGTTCTTCTTCCGGCGCCATCACCATCACCTTGTCGAAAAAGGCATCCACCGGCGGTTGCAGCTCTGACAGTGCCTTGAGCGCGCCGGCGTAGTCACGCCTCGCAGCCGCGGCGTGGACTTTTTCATCGAGCTGCGTCAGCGCCTCGTACAAGCCATGCTCCTGCGCCTCGCGAAAATGGTCGGGACGGACTTCGAGGTCGCCCTCGCCCGCCTGCTTCAGAATGTTGCGGATTCGCTTGTGCGCCGCGGTCAGTTGCCTCGACTGTTTCATCGCCAGGAAACCCTGCACCGCCTCGACCCGTGCGACAAAATCCGCCGGCTCGGTGACTCCCGTGGCCGCTACCGCATTGAAGACCTCCACGGCCGCGCCAGCGTCCACGACAATGCCGCGCAGCCGTTCCAGGAGGAATTCCCAGGTCTCCGACAGCTGTGCCGCATTCTTGTTGCCACTGGGCTGCGCCTGTAGCGCGGTTTCGAGCAAGGCGCGCAAGTCCAGCGGCAGCGGCCCCTCAATGCAAATGCGCAGCGCGCCCAAAGCGGCGCGCCGCAGCGCGTACGGATCCTTGCTGGCGGTGGGCTTCTGGCCGATGGCGAAAATTCCCGCAAGCGTGTCGAGCTTGTCGGCCAGGGCCACCACTTGCCCCACGCGCGTGGACGGAATGGCCCCTCCGGACTGCACCGGCTGGTAGTGCTCCCCGATGGCGCGGGCCACCGATTCCGGCTCGCCGGCCGCACGCGCGTAGTAACACCCCATCGCGCCCTGCAACTCCGGAAACTCGTAAACCATTCGCGTCACCAGGTCTGCCTTGCACAGGGTTGCGGCGCGGCGGGCGACGGCAGGATCGTCCTTCAGCGATTCCGCAATCCGGGCCGCAAGGTCCGCGACCCGGCGCACCTTGTCGCCGGTGGAGCCGAGGTCCTTCTGAAACGTGACGCGATCCAGCCCGGAAACAAATTCCGCCAGCGGCTTCTTCAAGTCCTGCTCATAGAAGAACAGCGCGTCCGACAGCCGCGGCCGCACCACGCGCTCGTTTCCGGCGACGACCTGGCTTACGTCCCTGGACTGGATGTTCGAGACCGTAATGAAGTACGGCAGCAATTTCCCGCCGGGGCCGTAAACCGGGAAATAACGCTGGTTGAGCTCGATGGTGGCGATGATCACCTCGGGCGGCAGCTGCATGAAGCGGTCTTCCATGCGACCGTGGATCGCCACTGGCCATTCGACCAGCGCAGTGACTTCGTCGAGCAGCGCCTCGCTGATGCGCGCGGTTCCCTTGAGCTTCTTCGCCTCCACCTCAAGCTGCCCGCGAATCTCCGCCTTGCGTGATTCAAAATCGGCCCACACCCTGGCCGCCTTGAGCCTGGTTTCGTACCCGTCCGGCGTTTTCAGGGCAATCGCCTTGGGGGCATGAAAGCGGTGGCCAAAGGTTTTGTTCCCGGCCTGGAGGCCAAAGCGCTGCAACGGGATGACCTTGGCCCCAAGCAGGCAGGTGATCCATTGCACCGGGCGGACGAAGGTTTCCTCGCCGCTGCCCCAGCGCATGCGCTTGGGAACCAGGGCGTCCATCTTTTTCAGCGCCTCTTCAAACAGTTCAGGCAAGAGTTCGGTGGTGCGGCGGCCTTTCTCCTTGCGGGAAAAATGCAGCTTGCCGTCCTTCTCGCCAATCAGGTCAAGCTCGACGCCACAAGAGCGTGCGAATCCCAGCGCGGCCGGCGTCGGCTTGCCGTCCTTGTAGGCGGCGGCCAGGGCCGGGCCGGTGCGCTCAATCGACTGATCGGCCTGGCGATCCGCGACGCCCGCGACCAGGACTGCAATCCGGCGCGGCGTGGAAAAAAGCCGCGTCGCTCCCTCAACCTGGATGCCGCGCGCCGCCATCGCCGCGCCAATCTGGCCAAGAGCCTCGGCCAGCGGCCGGACGTAACGCGCCGGAAGGTCTTCACAGCCCAGTTCCAACAACAAGTCGGCGGACTTCTGGCTGTTCGTCATCAATTACTCCGCCTTCAGGGGCGGGAAGCCGACAATTCGCGCACGTGCGTTGTAGTACGCGGTGGCGCAGGCGCGCGCCAGGGCGCGCACGCGCAGGATGTAGGCCTGCCGCTCGGTGACTGAAATCGCGCCGCGTGCATCGAGCATATTGAAAGCGTGCGAGGCCGCGATCACCCGCTCGTAGGCCGGCAGGGGCTTGTGCGCCTCAATCAGCCGCTGGCACTCGGCCTCCGAAACCTTGAAGCGCTCGAACAAGCCGGCGCTATCGGCCAGATCAAAGTTGTAGGCCGACTGCTCGACCTCGTTCTGGTGATAGACATCGCCGTAGGTCACCACCTTGCCGCCGACGTCGGACCAGACCAGGTCGTAAACCGACTCTTTCTTCTGGATGTACATCGCCAGCCGCTCAAGGCCGTAGGTAATCTCGCCCGACACTGGCCGGCACTCGATGCCACCCACCTGCTGGAAGTAGGTGAACTGGGTGACTTCCATCCCGTTCAGCCAGACTTCCCAGCCCAGCCCCCAGGCACCCAGCGTCGGCGATTCCCAGTTGTCCTCGACAAAGCGGATGTCGTGGGTCAGCGGGTCGAAGCCCAGTAGCTTGAGCGATTGCAGGTACAGGTCCTGGATATTGGCCGGCGAGGGCTTCATCAGAACCTGGAACTGGTAGTAGTGCTGCAGGCGGTTGGGGTTTTCGCCGTAGCGGCCGTCGGTGGGCCGTCGGCTGGGCTGCACGTAAGCCGCGTTCCAGGGCTCGGGGCCGATGGATCGCAGGAAGGTCGCCCAGTGGAAGGTTCCGGCGCCCATTTCCATGTCCATGGGCTGGACGATGACGCAGCCCTGCTTCGCCCAGAACGCCTGGAGCTTGAGGATCAGGTCTTGGAAGGTCATCCGGACAGGCAGATACGCAATCGGAACGCGAGTATAGCCAAGCTATTTCAAGCGATGCCTGAGGCATGGCTGGTGTTCGTCCCCTATTTCGGCCACGCTGTGCCCCGATTTTCGGTCCGGATTGCCCGCCCCAGCCCCGGCTGGGGCGGCGACTGGCATGTTTTCTGCTTAATCCCGGATGCCTGCCGGCGGCGCCGGCACCCGGTTCTGTGAACCCCAATCGTCTGAGGAGAAGTCATGTCGGGCAAAGAAGTCTTGAAGATGCTGAAGGACAAGGGCGCGAAGTTTGTCGACTTCCGCTTTTGCGATACCCATGGCAAGGAACAGCACGTCACCGTGCCGGCCCATACCGTAGACGAGTCGCTGTTTGCCGAGGGCAAGATGTTCGACGGTTCGTCGATCGCCGGGTGGAAGGGCATCAACGAGTCCGACATGATCCTGATGCCGGACCCCAGCTCCGCCGTGATGGACCCGTTCTTCGAAGAGCCGACGCTGATCCTGCGCTGCGACGTGATTGAGCCGGCCACCATGCAGGGCTACGGCCGCGACCCGCGCTCGCTGGCCAAGCGTGCCGAGGCCTACCTGAAGAGCACCGGCATCGCCGATACCGCCTTCTTCGGCCCTGAGCTGGAATTCTTCATTTTCGACTCGGTTCGCTGGAACATCGACATGAGCGGCTGCGGCGTCACCATCGAGTCCGAGGAAGCGGCCTGGTCCACCGGCAAGGAAGAGTTCGAGACCGGCCGCAACAAGGGCCATCGGCCGCCAGTCAAGGGTGGTTACTTCCCGGTTCCCCCGGTCGACAGCCAGCAGGACATCCGCAGCGCGATGTGCCTGACGCTTGAGGAAATGGGCATCAAGGTTGAGGTGCACCACCACGAGGTGGCGACCGCCGGCCAGAATGAAATCGGCACCGTGTTCAACACGCTGGTGCGCAAGGCCGACGAGATGCTGATCTACAAGTACGTGTTGCAGAACGTCGCGCACAGCTACGGCAAGACGGTTACGTTCATGCCCAAGCCAATCGTTGGCGACAACGGCACCGGCATGCACGTGCACCAGTCGCTGGCCAAGGGCGGCAAGAACCTGTTCTCGGGCGACAAGTACGGCGGCCTGTCGGAAACCGCGCTGTACTACATCGGCGGCATCCTCAAGCACGCCCAGGCGATCAACGCCTTCACCAACAGCTCCACCAACAGTTACAAGCGCCTGGTGCCGGGTTTCGAGGCGCCGGTGATGCTGGCCTACTCGGCGCGTAACCGCTCGGCCTCGATCCGCATCCCGTGGGTCAGCAATCCGAAGGGGCGCCGCATTGAAGTCCGCTTCCCGGACGGCATGTCCAACCCGTACTTCGCGTTCACCGCGATGATGATGGCCGGTCTGGACGGCATCAAGAACAAGATCAAGCCGGGTGGCCCGCAGGACAAGGACCTGTACCACTTGCCGCCGGAAGAGGACAAGAAGATCCCGCGCGTCTGCCACAGCCTGGACATGGCGCTGGAAGCCCTCGACGGCGACCGGGCGTTCCTCAAGCAGGGCGGCGTGTTTACCGACGACCTGATTGACGCCTACATCGAGCTGAAGATGCAGGAAGTCACCCGGTTCCGGATGACCACGCATCCGGTGGAATTCGAGATGTATTACTCGCGCTAAGACACGCGCTGGACCAGAAACCCCGGGAAACCGGGGTTTCTTTTTTTGGTCGACCGTGAACCGACGGCCAATCCGGCACTCCAATTCATTGCGCACCCGTGCGCCCGGCGTTAAGGTGAGTCATGCGGATAGCCATTGGCTTGTTGCTGGTTTTGGTTGGCCTGACGGCCCAGGCTCAGGTCTACAAGTGGGTGGACAAGAACGGGGTGGTTCATTACACCGACAAGCCCCCCAGCCAGAACGCGGTGCCTGCGAAGCTGCCGCCGCTGCAAACCTTCAAAGGTGGCGCCGTCCCCAGCCTCGACAACCTGAAATCCTCGCGCGAAGCGGCCGCGCCCCTGGGTGCGGTCAAGGTTCGGATTGTGACGCCGACGCCGAACGAGACGTTTCGGAACGACTCCGGCGGCCAGGTCAACATCTCGGTCCTGGTATCCCCGGGACTGCAGGAAGACCAGCGCCTGTTGTATTACCTCAATGGCATCGCCCAGGGCGCCCCGACCCGGGAGTACGCGCTCACCGTGAAGGATCTCGAGCGTGGCTCGCACAACATCGCGGTTGCCGTGGTCGAGGGCCAAAAGGAGATTTCACGTTCCGAGACCGTCACCATTCATTTCAGGCAGGCGACGGTCCGACGTTGAGCATCTAACGCACGCTTTTGGTGCGCCGCACCTTTTTGGTGCAATTAGTATCGATCCAAGGTAGCCTGAGCGCCCGAACGGATGGCCCGTTCATTGCTATGCCCTACCCATGATCTTTGCTTCCCCGAAGGCGGGCGCCCGCATCGCCGCAGACGCCATCCTTGAGGGCCTCACCACCGCCGTTGTATGCCTGGATGCCGATCTGCGCATCGTCACCTGCAACCCGGCCGCCGAGAGCTTGTTCGGCATTAGCCTGCGACTGGCGGGCAAGCAACCACTGACCGTCGCCCTGCCGCAGTTCGCAGAACACGAAATCCGGCTGCGCGAGGCGATTGACGCCGGCAGCGGTTTCATCGAGCGCGAACTGGCGCTGCGTCGTCACGGCGACGAACCCGTCATCGTCGATTGCACGGCCACGCCAGTACAGCTCGGAAAGAAAGTCGGGCTGCTGCTCGAATTGGCCGCGCAGGACCGGCACCTGCGCATCTCCCGCGACGAGTTGCTGAGCAGCCAGTTCGACACCAGTCGGGAGCTGATTCGCGGCCTGGCCCACGAGATCAAGAATCCGCTGGGCGGAATCCGCGGCGCCGCCCAGTTGCTGGAGCGCGAGTTCCCGGATTCCGAGCACCGCGAGTACACCGGCGTCATCATCCGCGAAGCCGACCGCCTGCAGAACCTGGTGGATCGCCTGCTGGGACCCAGTCGGCCGGTGCAGCGCAGTCCCCTCAATGTCCACGAGGCGCTGGAGCACGTGCGCAAGCTGCTGGAGGCCGAGGCGCCTGCCGGCGTCGCGGTCGAGCGCGACTACGATCCCAGTATCCCGGACATCCTTGGTGACAGGGAGCAATTGATCCAAGCCTTGCTGAACATTACGCGCAACGCCCTCCAGGCGGTCGCCGGCAACGGTCGAATCCGGCTGCGGACGCGCGCGCGACGGCAAGTCACGCTCAACGGTCGCCTGCACCGCCTGGCGACCGTGATCGAAGTCGAGGACGACGGCCCGGGCGTGCGCCCGGACATGCTGGACCGGATTTTCTACCCGATGGTGACGACACGGGCGGACGGCAGCGGCCTCGGGTTGCCCATCGCACAGGTGCTGGTCCATGCACACGAAGGGACAATCGAGTGCCGCTCGCAGCCGGGCCGCACGGTGTTTTCGATCAGCCTGCCGCTGCAGGCCGAGAACTGATGGAGATCCAGATTGCGGCCCGGCATTTGCGGCCCCCATTCACAAGCAGGTGTCTTCATGGCTGAACCGGTTCCAGGTGTTACGGCGTGGGTGGTGGACGACGACGAGTCGATCCGCTGGGTCCTGGAGAAGGCGCTGCGCCGCGCCGGCATCGGCGTGCGCAGCTTTCCCGGCGCCGCGGAGCTGCTGGACGAGCTTTCGAATTCCACTCCGGACGTCCTGATCTCTGACATCCGAATGCCTGGCCTGAATGGCCTGGAGTTGCTGGAGCGCCTGCGCCAGCAGCAGCCGGCGCTGCCCATCATCATCACCACCGCCCATTCCGACCTTGACTCGGCCATCGCCGCCTATCGCGGCGGCGCGTTTGAATACCTGCCCAAGCCTTTCGACGTGGATGCGGTCGCCGAGCTGGTGCACCGCGCGGCACGCCGGCCGCGCGCCGGCGAGGACGCTGCCCCGACCGCCCAGGCGGCCGGGCTGGTCGGCAACGCCCCGGCGATGCAGGAAGTGTTTCGCGCCATCGGTCGGCTCGGCAAGTCGGAAATCAATGTCCTGATCACCGGCGAGACCGGCGTTGGCAAGGAACTGGTGGCACGCGCCCTGCACCTGAACAGCCCGCGCGCCGCGCGCCCGTTCATCGCAGTCAATACCGCGGCCATCCCGAAAGACCTGATGGAGTCGGAATTCTTCGGCCACGAGCGCGGCTCGTTCACCGGCGCGCAAACCCAGCGCAAGGGCCGCTTCGAGCAAGCCGACGGCGGCACGCTGTTCCTCGATGAAATCGGCGACATGCCGCACGAGCTGCAGACCCGCCTTCTGCGGGTGCTGCACGACGGCGAGTTTTATCGCGTCGGCGGCACCGCGCCGATCAAGGTGGATGTCCGGGTGATTGCGGCAACCCACCAAAACCTTGAAACCGCAGTGGCGCAAAACAAGTTCCGGGAAGACCTGTTCCATCGCCTGAACGTGATCCGGGTGCGTGTTCCGTCCCTGCGCGAGCGGCGCGAAGACATCCCGCGACTGCTCAAGCACTTCCTCGCGCTGGCCGCGAAGGAACTGAAGACCCCGGCCAAGCGCCTGCGCGCCGACGTGCTGGGACACCTGCAATCCCTCGATTGGCCCGGCAACGTTCGCCAGGTCGAGAACGCCTGTCGCTGGCTGACCGTCATGGCCCCGGGCCGCGACGTGCACCTGGTGGACTTGCCGCCCGAGCTGCGCTCGACACCGGAATCACTTGCGCCGGCCCGCACGGCTACCCGCGTCTCCGAAAGCGGTGAGGCTCCAGTCGTGAGCAGCGATTGGCCGACACTGCTGCAACAGTGGGCCAACGCGCAATTGCGCGCCGGCGACAGTGACTTGCTGGGCGCGGCGCTACCCGAGTTCGAGCGCGTACTGATACGCGCCGCGCTGGCCGCCTGTCGCGGCCAGCGTCAGGAAGCGGCCAAACGCCTGGGCTGGGGCCGCAACACACTGACGCGAAAAATCAAGGAACTGGGCATCGA
>JANNAK010000188.1:0-1781 GCA_031384195.1 Gammaproteobacteria bacterium | reverse complement strand
AAAGCAGCGCGAGCGCGCCCACCACCGAGATCCCCAGGCCAAAAGCGAAAGCGTCAAACGCGATCACGCGCGAGATCGCGCCCGCCTCGACTCCCGCGGCGCCATACATTCGCAGACGCACCGCGCCGCCGGTGAGCACGCCCAAGCCTATGGTGTTGCCCAAGGCATAGGCTATGAATGAGGTTTGCGCGACAAGCCGGTAAGGGACTACGACTCCCACATAGCGCAGCGCGGAGCGATCATAGCCGGTCAGCGCCACGTAGCTTAGGGCCGTGGCCAGCATTGCCAACAAGTGTTGCGCTACCGTGGTGTCGCCGATGGCGGCCACTATCGCCGTGTAACTGAGTTCGCGGGTCAGGGAATGCAGAGTTTCGAACAGCAGCACAGCGATGAGGAGGATCAGCCCGCCCAGAACCCAGTGCCGCAATGCGTATAGCCGCGCGGCCCAACGATAGCCTTCGCCAGGTTCCCCACGCTTTTCGGACATGCTGCCATTCTAGCCGCCGGCGTGGAGAACAGCTCCGTGGCGCGCTCCAGCAGCTCGGCCTTCCACTGCGTGATCTGACTGGCAAGAACATCAAACTGCTCGGCTCCGGGCCTGGCTGTTCCCGCCCGGCTAGCGGTCGCTCAGTGGTCGCCGGATTCGGCGGCGGGTTCCGCTGCGGACGCGGCATCCGGTTCGGTGGCGGCGGCGGGCGCAACGGGCGCCGGCACCTCCAGGCCTTCATTCGGCAGGCGCCAGGCATCCGCAATGCCGAAATCGGAATTGACGTAATCAATCGCGGCGAGCACCTCACTGCGGCTGCGGAAGCCCGGCAGAACCACGCGGTACCAGTCCGTGCCTTCGAGCGTGGCGGCCTCCACTTCGGCCCGGTAGCCCAGCGACTCGGCGCGCTTGACCCAGGCGCTCGCGGCTTCCGAGGTGTTCATCGAGGCCACGCTGAGCCGGTATTTTCCGTTGTCGGTCTGCACGGGCTTGGCCGCGGCGGGCTGGTCGGGCGGCGCGCTGTACGGCTCGGCGGCAATCGGCTGCTGTTCGGTTTCGACCACGATGGGCCGTTCGGGCGGGGCCTTGGTCGCGGCGCAGCCGGCCACGACCAGCGACAGCGTCAGCGTCAGCAGCAGCAGGCCGCGGTGGGCAGGCATGGTGTTCCCCCTGGTTGATCTTGTTCGCCTTAGTGTAGCTCAGCGATTCAGATTTGCAGGTCGCCCGGCGACTTCAGAAAGCGCGCAACCCCGTCCTTGATCGCCCGCCGCGCGTCGTTCGGCCCGTGCCAGCCCTCGATCTTCACCCACTTGCCCTTCTCGAGGTCCTTGTAGTGCGCAAAGAAATGCGCGATCTGGTCGCGAATCAGCGCCGGCAGGGCGCGCACGGTATCCACGTCCTTGTACAGCGGACTCACCTTGTCGGACGGAACGGCGATCAGCTTCTCGTCGGTGCCGGCCTCATCGGACATTGCCAGCATCCCGATCGGCCGGCAGTTGATGACGGATCCGGGCAGCAGCGGAATCGGCATCATGACCAGCGCATCAAGCGGATCGCCGTCGCCGCCAAGGGTGTGCGGCACGTAGCCGTAATTGCAGGGATAGCGCATCGGTGTGGTCAGGATGCGGTCGACGAAGATGGCGCCGGATTTCTTGTCCACCTCGTACTTGACCGGTTCGCTGTTCATCGGGATCTCGATGATCACGTTGATATCGTCGGGAACGTGGTTTCCGGTGGGCACGCGGTCAAAACTCATGGTCGGATTCCATTGCGGCGGGCGAGTCGCAGTATAGGG
>JANNAK010000186.1:0-5773 GCA_031384195.1 Gammaproteobacteria bacterium | reverse complement strand
CTTTCGATCGAGCGGCTGGACGTCAATCCCCGGGAATAGGCATACAGCACGATCTTGAGCAGCACGCCCGGATCGTAGGCGCTCGCGCCGGTCTCATCGTTGTTGAAGCGGGCGTCGCGCGGTTTGTAGCGGGCCATCCGTTTCCCCCATTTGATCAGCGGATCACGCGCACTCAGACACCGACAACAAAGCGCATGCTCGCCACTCTGTGGGGTTTTTCTACAGCTTCAACGCCGCGGTTCAGCGGCGGGCCGAGCGAAGCGAGGACCGTCCGCTGGAACCGCTTGTTAGCCGCCGTTCTGCGTACTTGTGAAGAACGCTTGAGATTAGGGATTGATACGGCAGACCCTCCTTCAATGCGAGCTTCTGAAGCTCGCGCAGATCCCTGGATGAAATGCGGATGTTGATGCGGGCATCCTTCGCGAAGGTGGCAGCTGCAGCTCGCTTGTGACGCGCAATTTCTTTTTTGACGTCAGGGACTCGCCTCATCTTCCCAGACTCGTAGGCTTCAAGAATCTCTTTCTCTTCCTGATCAAGTGCCTTCATCGGATTCACCTAGATACTCCTTCGTGGCTTTGCGGCTGGGGATGATGGTCTTCAGAAAGATCTCGTTGTCCGACTCCACGAACGGCACCAGGTAAGCGTAGTCATTGATGATGACCACTGAAACCTTCTGGTTTGGGTAGCGTTCCTGATTCGGATGGTAGAACACATTGACCTCATCACCGGCCTCGATGTGAAAGACGACCTCTTCGAAAGAGACGCCTCGAGCCTTTTGGATCTGCTCGTTTTTCTCGGCGTTCCACGAATAGCGTTTCACGCACCCATTCTAGCGCAACGTGTGCCTTTTGTAGTCAGGCGGCTAGCCGCAGTTCAGCCGCGGCACATGCCGAGCGAAGCGAGGCGTGTGACGTCGGCTGGAACTGCTTGTTAGCGCCCAGCGTTTGCAGCACGTATTCCCTCCATTGGAACTTCGGCACCCTCTAACAATGTGAAAAAGCCCTGATCCTTCGATAGCAGCAGATCTATCCACACATTTGTTGTCGAGGCCTCTTTGGGGTAGGAGGACAGGATCGGCGCGATGGCGATTATCACTTGGCCGGGCCGCCCCCTTCCCACGAAGCTTTGAAGCTTCCGAAACTCGTCCTTCGACTGCGGCGCGAGCTTTAACGTGTATTCGGTGCCCATGACATTGCTGGAGAACAGTCCCTTCGAAAGCTCCGCGCGGCCTTCCGTGACTTTCTCGATCTTGAACTCGCCGAAATGATCGCCGGCCTCCGAGGTGATCTTCACGCCAAGGGTGCTCTTACCTGGGTCGAGTGCGAAGCCCTCCACAAGCTTTATCCGCACCCTTATGACATCCGGATCGAGTTGCACGAAGTCTCGTTCGTCGAACGTGGCCATCCGCACAATCGTGGAAAGCGGGACTGACACGCAGCCGCTAAGCCACAGGCAAAGTACTGTCGAGGCGATTCGTTTCATTTCTGGGTGCTAACGCCGGCGTTAAGCGGAGCCGAGTGAGAGAAGCGAACGAGGGAACCCGTGCGCGCAGCGCGAGGGCTTCCGCTTGAACGCGTTGTTGGGCATTGGGATCTTCATCACGGACGAATTAGCGCCCACGCTGCGAGCGCCGCTCCAACGGAGCCTGCGACATTGAAGAGCCCGAATACAAGCTGCCTCCTCGACCGCGAGTCTGGCGCAATCGCCCGTGCGACAAGGGCACCAGCCAGCGATGAAGCGATGACAATGCCAAAGAAGACCCCCACAACCAAGTACAGGTGCCTAAAGCCGGATTCAACCACGACCGGTAACTTGGCACTGGCGGTAGATGCCCAAATAGACAACACGACGACACAGGTGCAACGAAATCTCATGGCTTTATCCAATGCCCTATGCAAAATAGACGTCAAAGTGACGTATAACTCGTCCGTCTTGACGTCTAATTCGGTCGAAAACGCGCCAAGTGTCTAATCCCGCTCGAAACCCGGCTGATTAAACGCCTGCCCCGGAGTCCAGGCAAGCGGGGATGTCCGTCAGTCTCTGGCCAGCAGCGGCAGTGCCTCGGCGAGTATGGCCCGCACTTTGGCCATCCCGGAGGCAATGCAGGCCTCGATCTCGCCGTGGATGTCGCCGCTGCCCAGACCCGCCGCCCAGTTCACGGACACGGCCAGCGAGGCGTACTCCAGGCCGAGTTCGCGCGCCAGCGCGGTTTCCGGCATGCCGGTCATGCCGACCATGGTGCAGCCGTCGCGTTTGAGGCGCTGGATTTCGGCCGGCGATTCCAGCCGGGGCCCCTGGGTGACTCCCATCACACCGCGCCGTACCACCTTGACCCTGGCGCTTGTCGCCGCCGCCAGCAGGACCCGGCGAACCGTCGGCGAGTAGGGCTCGCTGAAATCAGCGTGCTGCACCGACTGGCTGCTGCCATCCGAGTAGCTGTGTTCACGGCCCCAGGTGTAATCCACCAGGTCGTGCGGCACCGCAACCGCCGCTGGCGGAAAGCTGCGGGCGATACCGCCAACAGCGGCGATGGCGATGACTTTGCGAATGCCGGCTTTGTGCAGCGCCCAAAGGTTGGCGCGGTAGTTGATCTTGTGTGGCGGCAGGGTGTGGCCGACCCCGTGGCGCGGCAGGAACACCACCTCGACGCCGTGGACCCGGCCGTAAATGAGCGGAGCGGATGGCGCACCGTAAGGGGTGCGCACCGGCTTGCTCGCGCGGATCTGCAGGCCGGGGTAATCATTGAGTCCGGTGCCGCCGATGACGGCGATCGTACTCATGACTTCACGGCGTATATGGCGGGCAGTTGCCGCCAGTATTCCTTGTAGTCCATGCCGCAGCCGAACACGTAGCGATCCTCCAGCGACAGGCCGATGTATTCGGCCTGGGCGGCCGGCGCCCGCCGGTCGTGGATTTTCCGGGCCAGCACCGCCACCTTGAGCGAGGCTGGCGCGAAGCTTTCCAGCGCGTTGCGAATCGCCACCAGGGTGTGGCCCTCATCAAGGATGTCGTCGATCACCAGGACGTGCCGGCCCTCGATGCGGCGAGCATCCGGTTGGCGCCTCCAGACCAGCCCGCCGCCGGTGGTCGAACCGCGGTAGCGAGTGGCGTGCAGGTAATCCAGCTCACAGGAAAATCCCAGGCGCTTGATGATTTCGCCGGTCGGCACCAGGCCGCCGGTCATCACGCACAGGAGCAGCGGATTGAGCTCGGCGTAGTCCCGGACAATCGCGTCCGCCAGCCGGTCATAGGCATCCTGCACCGCGCGTGCGTCGTGCAGGCAGTCGGCCTGGTCCAGGACGTGGCGCGCTTCGTCATCGGGCGTCATCATTTCTTCGTCTTCCGTGGCGGCTTGGCGCTGGCTTTCGAACGTGGCTTGGCCTTGCCGGTCGCGGGCGCCTTGTGGAACAGGCGGCGCAATCGGCGGCTGGCCGTGGCGCGCGCTTGCGGCTCGAGGTTGCGCAGGAGTTCCAGCGTTCCCGGCCGGTCATTGCAGACCAGCAGCAGGTCGCAGCCGGCGGCCAGCGCCAGCTGGGCGCGCTGAGTCATCGTGCCGATCGCCATCGCACCGCCCATCGACAGGTCGTCGCAGATCACCGCGCCCTCGTAACCCAGGCGCTCGCGCAGCACGGTCTGGATCCAGTAATTCGACAGGCTGGCTGGGGTTTCGTCGACGGCGCTGTATTTCACGTGCGCCAGCATCAGCGAAGGAATGCCGTCGCGGATCAATTCCGCAAAGGGCGCAAGCTCGGTGGCTTCGATGTCCTTCCAGGGCCGGCGGTCCACCGGCAGTTCCTTGTGCGAGTCGGCCACCACCGCGCCGTGGCCGGGAAAATGCTTGCCGGTGGCGGCGTGCCCGGCGGCGGCAAGGCCGCGGATGAAGGCGCGGGACAGCGCGACGATCGCCTTGAGGTCGCCGGAAAACGCGCGGTCGCCGATCACCTGGCTTCGGCCGGTATCGCGGTCCAGCACTGGCGCGAAGCTGAGGTCGATTCCGTACTGCGAGAGTTCACGGCCAATCACCCGGCCCCACTTCTTCGCGTCCGCCAGCGCCTGGCGCCGGTTCTCCTGGTACAGCTTGCCCAGCGTGCCCATGGCCGGGATGCGGCTGAAGCCGACGCGGAAGCGCTGCACGCGGCCACCTTCGTGGTCCACCGCCAGCAGCAGGCGCGGCGTGCGCAGCGACTGGATGTCCTTGCACAGGGACTGCAATTGTCCTGGGTCACTGTAGTTGCGGGCGAACAGGATCACCCCGCCCACCAGCGGGTGGCTCAGGACCTCGCGATCCTCGGTGGTCAGCGTCAGGCCGCCGACGTCCACCATTAATGGTCCGATGTCCTTCATTCGTGCAGATCTACCTCGGTGCCCGCGGGCACGGCGTCAAACAGTTCGATGATGTCGGCATTGCCCTTGCGGATGCAGCCGTGCGAACCGGGCGCACCCAGCCGGGTTTCATCCGCTGTTCCGTGGATGTAAATGTAGCGGCGCATGGTATCGACTTCGCGCAGGCGATTGCGACCCCGCTCCAGCCCCGACAGCCACAGGATGCGGGTCAGGATCCAGTCGCGCTGCGGGAACTGCGCACCCAGCGCAGGGGTGTAGAGCTCGCCGGTCGGGCGTCGTCCCGCAAACACGGTGCCCGCCGGCGCACCGGCACCGATCTTGGCGCGGATCTGGTGCCGGCCTCGCGGCGTGCAGAGGCTGCCGTTGCGCTCGCCGGGCCCGAGCGCTGCGGTGGACACCGGGAACTCGCTCCGGATGCGACCGCCCTCGCGCAGGAACAGGCGCTGGCGGGTCAGGTCGATCTCGATCTTCATCCGGCGGGCCGTCGCTCGAACAGGGCCATGGTTTCAACATGGGCGGTGTGCGGGAACATGTCGAGGATGCCGACGCGGCCAAGTGTGTACCCGGCCTCGTGCACCAGGTAACCGGCGTCGCGCGCCAGCGTGCCCGGGTGGCAGGACACATAAAGAATGCGCGAGGGCCTGGCCGCGGCAACCGCCGGCAGGATTTCCCGGGCGCCAGCGCGAGGCGGATCCAGCAGCGCTGCGCCGTAGGGCTGCTTCAGCCAGGGCGTGGCCCAGTCGGTCTTGAACAAGTCCGCCATCTCATAGTGGATATCCAGGCCGTTGCGCTTTGCGTTGGCGCGCGCACCGGCCACCAGCGCAGCATCGCCCTCCACCGCCGTCACCTGCGCGCCGCGGCGTGCCAGCGGCAAGGTGAAGTTGCCAAGGCCACAAAACAGTTCCAGCACTTTCTCGCCGTGCTGGGGTGCGATCCAGTCCAGCGCCTGACGCACCATTTGCTGGTTGACGGTGTCGTTGACCTGGATGAAGTCGGTCGGGCGGAACGCGGCGCGCAAATCGCTGCCGTCCGGCGTGAACAGCAGCTCGACGCCGGGCGGGTCCAGCGGCGCGACCGAGTCCAGGCCGCCCGGCTGCAGGTAAATCGTGAAGCCGGAGTCGCGCCCGAAATTCCGCAGGGCTTCGCGATCGGAATTGCTGGGCGCCGCCATCACCCGGAATACCAGCACCACTGCGTCCTCGACCGCTGCCACTTCGACTTGCGGCACCACGGTCTTGAGATCCAGCTGCTCCACGCAAGCCGCCAGTTCCCTCAGTTTCTTGCCGACCCGCGCATCCAGGGTATGGCACTGCTCCAGCTTCGCGACGTAGGGACTGTCCACCTCGCGGAAGCCCACCAGCACCCCGCCCTTCACGGGCACATGCTTGACCGACAGCCGTGCGCGGCGCCGATAGCCCCAGTCCGGCCC
>JANNAK010000162.1:0-41208 GCA_031384195.1 Gammaproteobacteria bacterium | reverse complement strand
CGACCAGTACCTCACCAAGCCGTTTACGAAAGATGAAATCCTGGCTGCAGTGAAGACGCATGTGAAGGCCGCGGGTTAAGGCTCGGCCCCGGCCTGATGAGCGACAACCTGCTCGACCTGCGAGACCGCCCGTACGAATTGCTGGTGGAACTCGAGTCGCGCCTGCTCAAGTCGCGGCTGGACCTGGCGGGGACGACCGTTGCGCAGCTGTGGACCGGATTGGGCTTTCGGCTCGGAACCCGCTGGATGGTCGCGCCCCGCGAGGAGGTACGCGAGGTCATCCAGATTCCCCCGCTGACGCGCGTGCCGGGCGCCCGGCCCTGGTTGCTGGGCGTGGCCAACGTGCGCGGCTCGCTGCTGCCGGTTTGCGACCTGAACCACCTGGTGGGCGGTGAGACCGGCACGCCGGCTCGTGGATCGCGCGTGATGGTATTCAACTCCGATCGCATTCCAGCCGGTTTTCTGGTCGATGAAGTGGCGGGCTACCGCCAGTTCACGGTGAACGACCAGCGGCCAGAATTGCTCGACGGGATCGGCGCCGTGCGTCCGCACCTTCTGGGGGCGTTTGCCCACGAAGGCCAGCCTTGGCTTGCCATCAGCCTGCATCGGCTGACGCGCAGCGCCGCGTTCCGCCAGTCGGGCTGGTAGCGCCATGCAGACAACGCCGAACCTGAGCGCCAGCCTGCACTGGGTCCAGGGGGAGTTGGCCCAGAGCCTCCAGCGCGTTCGCAGCCTGATTGAGCAGCGAATTGAGGCGCCGGAGGATCCGGCGCCGTTGAAACTGGCGGTGGTCGAACTGCACCAGGTGCGCGGCACCGCCGCCATGATCCAGTGCGCCGGGATCGCGGGCCTCGCCGGGGAAATGAAGCGAGCCGTCCAGGACATCCTGGCCAATCCGGGCCTGGAGAACGAAGGGGTCTATGCCGCGCTGATGGGCTCGGCGGTCCAGTTGGCTGACTATGTCGACGCGCTGGTGACGGGCATGCCGGACTCGGTACTGGTGTTCCAGCCAACCATCAGCGAATTGCGCGTCGCGCTTGGCCGGCCGCCGGCCGGCGACGCCGAAGTGTTTGCCGACCAGCCGGGGCTGGCGACGGTACCGGTAAGTCGCCCCGCTGCGGTCGCCAGCCTCTCGCCGGGTTCCGCGCAGGCGGCCGGAAAGAAATTTGTCAGCGTGTTCCAGCAAAATTTCCTGTCCTGGATCAAGGGCCAGGATGCGCAACTGGCGCTGGGACGCATCGGCAAGGTCGCCGAGCAGGTGGCGGCCAACAGCCAGCTGCTGCCCATCCATCAACTGTGGCGGATGACGGCGGCGCTCGCCGAAGCGCTGTTGACGCGCGGCCTGGACGACACGCCCGAACTCAAGCGGCTGGTGGGGCGCGCAGGCGCGCAGCTGAGATTGCTGGCCGAGCAGGGCGAGGCGGCGGCGGCGGCGGCGCTGGGCAGCCTGCCGTACCAGTTCCTGTTCCACGTCGGCCGTAGCCGCAGCCAGGGCCCTCGCGTCGCGGCGCTCAAGAATGCCTACGGCCTGACAAGGCTGGTGCCGTCGCCGGAGGAGGTTGAGGCGCTGCGCGCCAAGATTCGCGGACCGAACAGCGACCTGTTGATGCGGCTGTCCGAGGAAATTCGCAAGGACCTGGCGCAGGTCAAGGACCAGATTGATCTGGCCGTGCGCGGCGCCGGCAAGTTCGCCGTGGACTTTGCACCGACGGTGGAGAAACTCAATCGCGTCGGCGTCACGCTCAGCATGCTCGGCTTGACCGCGCTGCAGGACGTGGTGCAAGGGCAGGCCCGCGCGCTGGCGGGATTGACGCTGGATGCCGGCGCCGCCACGCACCCGTCCTGGCTGGAATTGGCGACCGCCCTGTTGCGCGTCGAGCACAGTCTGGATGACGCGTTGAGCCGGCAGTTGCGTCGATCCCGCAGCGAGACTGGCGCGGCGCCGCCCCCGGAAAGCCTGGTCGGCGGAATTCCCGACATCGACGTGCAGGAAGGCCGCGAGGCGCTGATGCGCGAGTCGCTGGTTGACCTGTCCAAGCTGAAGACCGCCGCCGACGCCTACATGCAAGGCGGTTTCCGCGAACAAAAGGAGGAGGCCATACGGTTGCTGGCGCAAATCGAGCCGGGCCTGCAGATTCTTGGCAGCGTGCACGCGGCCGGCCTGGTGGCCGAGCTGCGCCGATACATGCAGTCGACGGAATTTGAGCGCGTGCGCAGTGAGCGTGCGCACGCGGAAAAATATGCCGACGCCATCGCCGGGATCGAGTTCTATTTTGAGGGCCTGCGGGCGCAGGCGCCCGACACCGATGCGCGGGTGGACCGCCTGACCGGCTACCTCAGGCGACTGGGTGCCCTGCCCGATGCCGCGACAGTCGCAGAACCGGCTGCCGCGCCTGCACCCGACGCGGACCCGGCTGCCGCCGTCGCAACCGCAGCCGAAGCCGAGCCGGTGATGGCGGAGGCGGGTCCTGACGCGGCTGCGGTCCTGCTGGAGCCAGCGGTGGCGCCGGCGGCTGCCGCGGCCCACGTCGTTGCGGACGACGAGGTGGATCCGGAGATTCGGGAAATCTTCGTTGCTGAAGCCAGCGAAGTCATGGAGCAGATGGCGGTAAACCTGGCGGCCCTGAAGGCCAATCCGGGGGACCTTCCGGCCTTGCGCGAGGCCCGGCGCGGATACCACACGCTGAAGGGCAGCGGTCGCATGGTCGGCGCCGAGGATCTTGGACAGTTTGCGTGGGACATTGAAAAACTGCTCAACCAGTGCCTGGAAGGAGGTGTGGTGGCGTCGCCGGCAATCATTGCCGTGGTCGGCGAGGCCTCCGCGTTGGTGCCGACGCTGGTCAGAAACTTCAGCCAGCGGCAGCCGCTGGACCCGGCCGCCGAGGCGCTGGGAGAGCGGGCGCGAAAACTGGCGAAGGGCGAGACTGACGCCGCCGAGCCCGACCTGCTGGCCACGTTTGTCGGCGATGCGCGGGAACGACTCGCGACGGTCCTGGACTGGGTCCGGAAGCAGGATCTTGCACAAACGCATTTCGTGCTGAATCGCGACGTCACGGCGGCCTTCCATACCTTGCGTGGTTCGGCCGCGTTGGTGCACGCCGACAGCGTTGCGATGCTGGCCGGGCAGATCGAGGATTACCTGCTCAAGCTTTCAAAGGTTCACGCGCCACTGCCCTCGGGCGGTTTGCAGTTGCTTGGGGATGTCTCGGCCGAGCTGGATTCCGAAGTCCAGAAGTTGTCCACCGGCCAGCAACCCAAGATCGATTTGTTGCGCTGGCGTGAGCGGCTGGCCGAGGTGGAGGCGGCGCTGTCGAGCGGGATGCCATCGGCGCAAATGTCCGCCCACGAAAGCTACGCCTGGGCCGCCTTTGACCGCTTGCGGCGCATCGAGGTCGAAATGGATCACTGGGACGCCCGGTGGGCGGATCCGGCCCAATCCGCCGTGCTGCGAACAGGCTTTGACGAGTTGGCCGATGCGGCCAGTATCGCGGGATGCGAGCCGCAAGCCGAGGTCGCCGCCGCTGTTTCCGGGGCCTTGCTGCTACCGGGGGTTCCCGATTCCGAATTCTTCCAGGCACTGCGGCGGGTGGTCGACGGCCTCTACAACCAGCTCGACGCATTTCGCGAGGGCTCACTGGATCCCGCTGACGCCGGCTTGCTGGAAGAGGCCCGCAATCTGCGCCTGCCGGACGCCAGCCATTCGATGGAACGTGCCACGGCTCCCGAGACAGCCGCAACAGATACCAGGCATGAAATCGGATTTCCCCCGGCCACGGCCGCAAAGCTTGTTGAAGCGTCGCCGGGCAAGGACGAATCAGGGATCGTGACCGAGGAGGCGCTCGAAGTCCCGCTTGCCGAATCCGGAGCCGTATTCGACGGGGCTATCCGGACAATGGAAATACCGGCAGTCGAGCCGGCCGAGGTGGAGTTGGAATTTTCGGCGGTGGAAGAAGCGCTGGAAATCCAGCCGGTAGAGGTGGAGTTGGAAGTGGCGCCGGTGGAAGCAGCGCTGGAGCTCCCGCCGGTGGAGGAAGCGCTGGAAATCCAGCCGGTAGAGGTGGAGTTGGAAGTGGCGCCGGTGGAAGAAGCGCTGGAGCTCCCGCCGGTGGAAGAGGTGCTGGAAGTTCCGCCGGTGGACGAGGGTTTCGATCTCCCGCCATTGGCAAGGGCGCCTGCGGCTCCCACCGCTGCCGAAATTTCCGCACCGTTCCTGGCCGCGGTTGCCGGCGACACGCCGGCGGACCCCGAACTGCTCGGGATTTTCCAGGCCGAAGCCGAAGAGTTGCTGGACAGCATGGACCAGCACATCGTGGCTCTGGAGCGGAATGCCGGGGCTCGCGATGCCCTGCAGGGCCTTGCGCGCGACTTGCACACCTTCAAGGGCGGCGCCCGAATGTCGGGCCTGATGAGCATGGGCACCGCGGCGCACGAAATGGAGTCGCGGGTCGAGAAACTCAGCGATGGCCGCATCCAGCCTGGCGTCAGCGCAATTTCCCAGCTTCGAACGCAATGGGAAGGCCTGCAGTTGCTGCACGACCGCCTCCTGCGTGGGCTTGCCGCCATTCCCGCGCCCGAGCCGGTGCGGGACCTGCCACCGGACGAGCTGCCCGAGCAGGGATTCAGGGGCGATTCGGACGAGGTCGAGTTCGCGCCAGTGGCGGTGGCGGCGCCGGTGGTGCCAAAGCCGCGACCGGAGGACGCCGGCTGGGATCCCGAGTTGTTCTGGACGCCCGACGATTCCGACGACGCGCAAGCGGTACGACGCGAACTTGCCCGCGTGCCGGTCGAGCGCCTCGACCGGATGCTGAACGAGGCCGGCGAGATCTCGATTTACCGCGCGCGCATCGAGGAACACTTCACCGGCATGACGTACCAGCTGGTGGAATTGCAGCAGACCTTGTCCCGCGTACGCGACCAGCTGCGCGGCCTCGACATCGAGACCGACGCGCAAATTGCAGCGCGAGGCTTTTCACAGAGCGTGGATGAGGACCGGGCCAATTACAGCGAGTTCGATCCGCTCGAAATGGACCGCTATACGCGCATGCAGGAGCTGTCGCGCGCGCTGTCCGAGTCGCTCAATGACTTGTCGGCCCTGCACAACAGCATGGACGAGGAATTGTCGGAGACCGAGACCCTGCTGATGCAGCAGGGCCGGGTCAACGCCGAGGTCCAGCGCGGCTTGATGGGTACGCTGATGGTGCCGTTTGCCCGCCAGGAATCGCGCCTGCAGCGGGTCGTGAAGCAAACCGCCCTGGATACCGGCAAGCGCGCCGAATTGCGTTTTGACGGCGTCGAGCAGGAGCTGGATCGCAATGTGCTCGAGCGCATGGTCGCGCCGCTGGAGCACCTGCTGCGCAACGCAGTGGTCCACGGACTGGAATCCCCGGACGCGCGCGTCGCGGCTGGCAAGCCCGGGACCGGGGTGATCCAGGTCAGCCTGCGCCGCGAGGGCACCCAGCTGGTCATCGACGTGCGCGACGACGGCCAGGGGCTGAATTACGAGGCGATCCGGCGCACCGCCGTCGAGCGCGGGCTGATGGCCCGGAACGCAAAATTGCGGGAAAGCGAAGTGGCGATGTTCATCTTCGAGGCCGGCTTCTCGACCGCCCGGGAGCTGACCCAGACCGCCGGGCGCGGCGTCGGCATGGACGTGGTGGCCTCGGAAGTGAAGCAGTTGGGCGGCGCGCTTGAGCTTTCCTCCGAGCCCGGCAAGGGAACCCGGTTCCTGATTCGGTTGCCACTCACCCTGGCGATGTCCCAGGTCCTGCTGGTTACCGTGGCGAACGAGGCTTACGCGATTCCGCTGACCACGCTGGAAGGAATTGCGCGACTGCCGCGGACGAAGATTGGCGACTATCTGCGTGAAGACGGCCCCCGCTTCAATTTCGGCGGCCTGGATTACTCGGTGCGCCAACTAGGCGATCTGGTTGACGCGTCCCCGCACGAGCTGCCGGAGCAAAGCCGCACGGTACCGGCGGTATTGATCCGCCTGGGCGAGGGCCTGGCCGGCGCCGAACGGCGCGTGGCGGTGTTGGTGGATTCCCTGCTCGGCAACCGTGAGATCGTTTCCAAGGCGGTGGGTCCGCAGGTCAGCGCCGTGCAGGGTATTTCCGGTGGCACCATCCTGCCCGACGGTCGCGTGGTTTTGATCCTCGATGTCCCGGCGCTGCTCACCAACCGCGCCCGCCGCGCGGCGGTGGTGCAGGCGGCGCAGGAGCAGGAACAGGTGCGGCCGGTCGCCGCCCCCGTCGACGAACGGCAGACCATCATGGTCGTCGACGACTCCATCACCATCCGCCGGGTGACCGAGCGCGTGCTCGACCGGAACGGCTTCCGTGTGGTGACGGCCAAAGATGGTCTCGACGCGATGACCCAGCTGCAGACCGAGTCGCCAACCGTCATCCTGCTCGACATCGAAATGCCCCGCGCCGACGGCTTTGAAGTCGCGGCTTTCGTTCGCAACAACCCACGCATCAAGGGCGTGCCGATCATCATGATCACATCACGTTCCGGCGAGAAGCACCGCGAGCGCGCGCGTGAGATCGGCGTCAACCGGTACGTCATCAAGCCCTACCAGGAAGAACAATTGATGACGGAGCTGCGCGCGGTCATGCGTGGAGAGGCGTCATGAGCGAGCGCGGCGAAATCCATGCGGTCCTGCTGACGCTGCCAGGCGACACCCTGTTGTTGCCCAACGCCGCGATCGCCGAAGTGCAGTCGACCGAGCGGCTGCGCCCGGTTTCCGGCGGGGTGCCATGGCTGGCCGGCAACCTTCCCTACCAGGATCGCCTTCTGCGCGTGATCCGTTTTGAGGCACTCAACGGTGCGGCGAAGCCGCCCGAGAGTCGTCGGCTGCGGCTTGCCATCCTGCACGGCATGACCGGCCGCCTGCCCACCGGGCAGTACGCGGTGTTGTGCCAGGGGCATCCAAACCTGGTGACGCTGAACCGCGATGCCCTGAAGACCGAGGCGCGGCACAGCACCGATCGCGACGAACTGGTGTTGTCGCGGGTACGGATTGGCAACACCAGCGCGGTTATTCCCAACCTGGATTTCATCGAATCCGAACTGGCGAAGCTGGACGCGCGCAGCGCCCGCTGAGCGCACCCGGATCTGGTCGCGCTGCGCCCCGCGTCGCCCCATGACCTCGTTCGACACCATCATCGTTGGCGGCGGCCACAACGGCCTGGCCTGCGCGGCCTACCTGTCGCGCGCGGGCCAGAAGGTCCTGGTCCTGGAGCGTCGGCCGGTGCTCGGCGGCGCGGCCGTGACGCAGGAACTGGCGCCTGGTTATCGCGCCTCCACCTGCTCCTACCTGATCAGCCTGCTGCTGCCAGAGGTGGAGCGCGAACTTGAGCTGGCCCGGTACGGCTACAAGGTGCTGCCGCGGAATCCCTCGTCCTTCACGCCGCTGGAGGACGGCCGCAGCCTGTTGATGGGCCCCGACGCCGAGCTGAACCACCGCGAGATTTCAAAGTTTTCGGCGCGGGATGCCGAGGCTTACCCCCGCTACGAAGCGCTGCTGACGCGAATTGCAGAATGCATCGAGCCGCTGATGGCGGCGCCTCCGCCGGACCTGCTGCCGCTGCCAGCCGCCTGGCGGCGCCGCGGTCTCCGCGCGCAAATCCGCGACTGGTTCTCGGGCTACGGCGCCTACCGCGCCCTGCGATCACTAGGGCCGGACATCCCGGAGGCGATCGAGATCCTGACCGGCGCGGCGCGTCCGATCCTGGATCGCTGGTTTGAATCCGATGCGCTCAAGGCAACGCTGGCGACCGACGCGGTGATCGGAACCTTCGCGCCGATCTCGGCGCCCGGAACGGCCTACGTGCTGCTCCATCACGTGATGGGAACCGCCGGCGGCGCGCGCGGTGTCTGGGGATACGTCGAAGGCGGCATGGGTGCGGTGTCCGAGGCCATCGCCGCATCGGCGCGCGCGGCGGGGGCTGAGTTGCGCTGCGGCGTCGAAGTTGCCGCCATCGAGACGGCCGGCGCGCGTGCCACCGGCGTGCGGCTGGCCGACGGCACGGTGATCCGCGCGCGCACGGTCGTCTCCAATGCCACGCCGGACATCACGTTCCGGAAACTGCTTCCGGCCGGCAGCCTGCCAGCGGGATTCCAGGCCGCGGTGGAGCGGATCGACTATTCGAGCGCCAGCCTGAAGATCAACCTGGCGGTACGCGAACTGCCGGACTTCACCTGCCTGCCGGGCCGCGCCGAGCCTGGGCCGCAGCACCGGGGCACCATCCACATTGGCGCGAGTCTCGAGCTTCTGGAGCGGGCGTACGAGGAGGCGCGCACCGGCCGGCCCTCGGCCCGGCCGATCGTCGAGATGACCATCCCGACCTCTGTCGATCACACGCTGGCGCCGGCGGGGCACCACATCGTCAACTTGTTCGTGCAATACGCGCCCTACCGTCTGGCCGCCGGACACTGGGACACGCTAGGAGAGAGCTTTGCCGATCGCTGCATCGCCGAGGTGAACCGTTACGCACCGAACTTCTCTGCGTCCATCCTGCATCGCGAGGTCCTGACGCCGCTGGATCTGGAGCGCGAGTACGGACTGACCGGCGGCAACATCTTTCACGGCTCGATGTCCCTGCACCAGTTGTTCGGGTTCCGCCCGGTGCCGGGCTGGAGCGACTACCGAACGCCGCTGCCCGGCCTGTACCTGTGCGGCGCCGGCACCCACCCCGGAGGCGGGGTCACCGGCGCGCCGGGGCGCAATGCGGCCCGCGCCGTGCTTCGGGATTGCTGACTACGGGGCGAAGTCGTTCTGGCCCGGGGTGGTCGCCAGCGGCTGGAGCGATCCGTCGGTCAGCGTGTCGGCAAAGTACACGTCCGTGTCGGTGGCGAAAGTCTCAGGCCGGTAGACGGCGACTTCCGTCAGCCGGTAACGACCGAACGCAAGCGTCCGTGAGGCAGTTGCGTACGGAATGCTCCCCAGCTCCGCGAGTGCCGCTCCTGATTGGGCATTAAAGGAAACGACGGTCACGTCGATATTGTTGGTCGTCTGCCCAATGACTCCGTGGTAGGCCTCCTGGTAGGCGTTGCGCGCGCCAAGCGAGATGCGATCGGTTGTCTTCGAAAATCCGCCCCAACCTGAATCGGGAAAATCCAGCCGTTCGCTGCCGTCCTCGCGTGCTGCGGTCGCGACGCGGTCCGTGAGGTCTACCGCGTAGACGAAAGGACCGGCGACCGAGACCAGGTCCAGCGGGTTGACGCTACCGGATTTGAGCGGGACGATCGTGCCGCCGCTGCGCGGTACGCTCTCCAGCGAGAACCGCCCGGTGCCGCTGTCATACGAGTTGAGGATGACGCGACCGGCGGAAAGTCGCAGGTCACTGATCGCAACGTCTGGACCTGCTGAGCGGAGCGGGGTCACTGAATTGCCGGTGTGGGACCGGCGAAAGGCTAGGTTGCCGAAGGCGTAATACACGTACTCTCCATCGGCTGCGCTCTGGCGGAACAAGCTCTGGTTCGGGTAGCTGTGCAGGCACGGTCCCAGGCTGTTGCCTGGCGCGTCATACCCGTACAGGCACGCCAGCCCACCGGCGGGCTGCAGGTGAAAGTAGAACAGGCTTCCGCTTGGTTCAGGGCCGCTGAAATCGACGCTGGTGCCGGGCGCAAGAGCGGCAATCCGTTGCGACGTGCCCAGGCTCGCGCTGTAGCGACGCAGCTCCCGGTTGTCGAAGGGGCCCAGCCGCCCGAGGACATACCGGAGCGAGCCGTCGTCGCCGTAGACGCTGTCGACGATTTGCAGCCCGGCCGGAATCGGCGTCCCGGCAGTCAGTGCACCTGCGCCAAGCCGGAAGTAACTCCCGACGTTGTCGGCGGCCGTGCTGCAGTCATTGTCGATGCCGGCGGTCTCCACCGCGATTCGCGTATCGTCGATGTTGGCAAAGTCAAAAAACGCGGCCAGTATCCGGCAGGCATCGTTCACGGCCGAAACCCGCGTCGGCACCGGCTTGGACGACTTCAGCATCAGGTCCAGCCGGAACACCTGGCCCTGTTTCAGGTACACGAGGGCGGGATGATGCGGGTCGGCCAGGCTGTTGTCGCTGATCCGATAGCTTCCAGCCCAGATCCGGACTGCCTGGGCGCCGCCCGCAATCGTCACGCCCGCGTCCACGTCGACCGCCGCGCCCGTCGGGTTCTGCGGGTCAAACGTCTTTAGCTCGCCGGCTGCCGTGACGAACGGGAGCCGCTGCAGGTCGGCCGTCGCATTCGGACCGCCAATATCGATGCCGCCTTCGACTCCGCCGCATCCGATCAGGACGCCGCACATCATGGACAGTCGCGCAACCTTGTTGAACCCGGTCATGAAATCCCCCGCTGGCAACTGTGTGCCCTTGGTGCGAATTCTAGCCACGGCGAGCGGCGAGCGACATCTGGCATTCCCGACCCAGATGCCGCACCATGCCGCCCCCGGTTTTCAGGAACAAACCAGAGACCCGCATGCCCGCGATACTTGAAGTCCGCGACCTGGTGAAGCACTACGCGACCGTTCGGGCCGTTGACGGCGTGAGCTTCGAGGTTCAGGAGGGCAGTTGCTTCGGGCTGCTCGGGCCGAACGGGGCCGGCAAGACCACCACGGTGGAGATCCTGGAAAACATCGTCCGTCCGAACTCCGGCGAGATCCTGTTCCGTGGTGCGCCGCTGGCCCGCAGCTATCGCGAACATATCGGCATCCAGTTCCAGGCCACGGCGCTGCAGGATTTCCTGACGGTGCAGGAAAACCTGCGGCTGTTCGGCGCGCTGTATACGCGGCGGGTTCCGGCCGAACAGGTCATCCAGCAGTGCCGGCTTGAATCGTTCCTGGACCGCGACACGCGCAAGCTGTCGGGCGGGCAGCGCCAGCGTGTGCTGCTGGCGATCGCCCTGATCAACGATCCCGAGTTGCTGTTCCTTGACGAGCCGACGACGGGCCTGGATCCGCAGGCGCGGCGCAATTTCTGGGACCTGGTGCGCAGCATCAAGGCCCAGGGAAAGACCGTGCTGCTGACCACCCACTACATGGAAGAAGCCTACGCGTTGTGTGACGAGATCGCGATCATGGATCACGGCAAGGTGATTTCGCGTGGCCCACCGCAGCGCCTGCTCTCCGAGCACTTCAATGACGTGGTGCTGGAGTTGCCGTATGCGGCGTTGAACGGCGCACGGGATTGGTCGTTTCCGGTGCTGCAGCGGGGCGAGCTGGCCGAAATCCTCACCGCCGACGTCAATGCCACCGTCGCCCAATTGCTCGGCGCCGGGGTGTCGCTGGCGCAGCTTCGCATCCGTCCGCGGACGCTGGAAGACCTGTTCCTCGAAGTCACCGGCAAGGAATTGCGCGCATGAAGTCCCTGACTCGCCTGCTGGCAATGACCTGGGCGCGCAGCATGGAATTCCTGCGCGACCGATCGGCGATGGGCTGGAATGTTGCGTTCCCGGTCCTGATGGTCAGCGGTTTTGCCCTGGTGTTCTCCGGGCCGGGCCAGCCACTGTTCAAGGTGGCGGTCATCGCCAATGCGCCGCTGACGGCCGAATTGCATCCGTTCCTCGGCACCGACCATGTTCGCTTCTACCCGGTGACCGACCTCGAGGCCAGCATCGCCAAGGTGCAGCGACACCGGGTCGACATGCTGCTGGACCTGCGCACGCCGCCGGGTCGTTATTGGGTCAACGAGGACTCCCCCAAGGGCGACACCCTGGAACTGATGCTCCGCGGCGTTCCACCCGCGCTGGATCGCGCCACCGCCACCGGCAAGCAGGTCCGCTACGTGGATTGGGTCGTTCCCGGCTTGCTGGGGATGAACATGATGTTCTCCTGCCTGTTCGGCATTGGCTACGTCATCGTGCGCTACCGCAAGTCCGGTTACCTGAAGCGGCTGAATGCCACGCCGCTGACCGCACTGGAATTCATTTGCGCGCAATTGCTGTCGCGTCTGGTGTTGATCATGACCATCACCGTCGGGTGTTTCCTCGGCCTGGATTACTTCCTGCACTTCCACATGGAAGGCTCGTACCTGACGTTGTTCTTCGTCACCTTGCTGGGAGCGGTGTGCACCATTGCAGTGGGGCTGCTGGTGGCGGCGCGCGTGACCAGCGAAGAGCTGGCCGGCGGCCTGCTAAACGTGATCTCGTGGCCAATGATGATCCTGTCGGGCGTGTTCTTCTCGACCGACGGGGCGCCGCGCGCGGTGCAAATCGCTGCCGACTTCTTCCCGCTGACCCACCTGCTCAATGCCGCCCGTGCGGTGATGCTGGAGGGTGCAGGCTGGACCGACTTGATTTACCCGGTCGGCGTGTTGGCGAGCATGACGGTGGTGCTGCTGGCAGCGGGCGCGGCCGGGTTTCGCTGGACCCAGGACTAACTAAAGGGTGTCCAACCAAATGGTGCTGCACACCCATTGCCGCACCCAGGGTGCTGCCGGAAATTGGTGTGCGACAGCCGTTGTTTTGCTCGCGACCCTGTTGCTCGGCGGTTGTTCGGCGGGGCACTACGCGCATCTGATTCGCGGCCACTACGAGTTGTTGTCGCGTCGGGTCCCGATCGCCGAGCTGCTGGCGGATTCCGCAACGCCAGATTCACTTCGGGCCTCGCTGCGAGAGGTACAGGCGGCGCGTGCGTTCTCGGTTGCCACGATGCGGCTTCCGGACAACGGCAGTTATACGCAGTACGCCGACCTCGGCCGGCCGTACGTCCAGTGGAGCGTCTTCGCCGCACCGGAGTTGTCGCTGGAACCCAGGCAGTGGTGTTACCTGTGGTTCGGCTGCTTCGCCTACCGGGGCTATTACGACGAGGTCCGCGCGAGGAACGAAGCCAGCGCGCTGGCGGCGGACGGCTACGAAACCTACGTCGGTGGCATCCGGGCTTATTCGACACTTGGCTGGTTCGATGACCCGGTCCTCAACACCATGCTCTCCGGCCCGTCCGAGCGGACGGCCGGCTTGTTGTTCCATGAGCTGGCGCACCAGCGGTTGCACGTGCGCGATGACACGGCATTCAATGAATCCTTCGCGGCGTTTGTCGGGCGCCAGGGAGTGCGGGAATTCCTGCGCGGGCAGCCCGCACGCCTGGCGGCGTGGCAGGTGGGATTGGAGCGGACAATCCGATTGGCCGCGCTGATGCTGGAGACCCGGGCCATGCTCGAGTCGGTCTATTTATCGGCCGCCGATGATGACACCAAGCGCCGGCTCAAGCGTGACGCATTTGCCGGACTGCGCGAGCACTACGCCGTTCTGCGTGGTGAATGGGGCGGCGCAGGCGAATTTGACGGCTGGTTCAGCGACCCGCTCAACAATGCACGGTTGTTGCCCTTCGGTTTGTACGAGCGCTGGGTACCGGCATTCGCTGCGCTGTACCGGCAGGCCGGTTCAGATTGGCCCGCGTTTTACCGGCTCTGCGAGGAGCTGGCGCAGCTGGAGTCCGCGCCCCGCCAAGCCGCCCTCGACCGCCTCCTGAATCCGGACTACGACGAAGGTCGTACAACCAAAGGCCAATAACCCGCGCCAGAAAACCGGCGTAATTTGGTGAGACCCGTCACACAATCAGGAGAGAAAGAATGCTTCAGCAAACCAGTGAGCACGCCGCCGGGCTAATCAGTGGCGAGTGGCCGAATGGCAAGGCGGCAGAGTCAGCCCGGCTGCCGTCCGGCGGCCTGAACCTCAAGCGCCACATCGAGCAAATCGAGCTCAACCTGATCCGTCAGGCCCTGGAGCGCAGCCGCGGCGTCGTGGCCAGTGCGGCACGGTTGCTCAGCCTGCGGCGAACGACATTGGTCGAGAAATTGCGCAAGTACCGCAACCAGAATTACTGCTTCGAAACCGCCGAGTAGGCAACAAGAAGGCGTGACGGCGGGAATTCCTCCAGCGCCCCCTGCCTCCGGTGGCTCCGCCGGCGCTGGTGCCGCGTCCGTGAGCACGTCCCGCTGGACCGGGCGCTTCGCGAATCTGGAACTGGAGACCCGTTTCCTGGCCGACTCGGCACCGGAGCGCTCGCGGCGATTGCGCGCTGTCAGTCTGCTGGGAACCGGATTGATGATGCTGTTCGGGGTTTCTGACTACTTGACCCTGGGCTTCGGCGGCGCCTTCCTGTTCTGCCTGTCAGCACGCCTGCTGGTCCTGGCCAGCGGTGTGGCCACGGCACTCGCCAGTGAACGCGGCGGCAGCGTCCAGGCGCTCGAGCGGAACGTGCTGGCCGTGATGATCCTGTTGCCCAGCGCCCTGCACTTGTTGATCGCCATGCTGGGCCGGGGCATGGAAACCGAGCTGCCGGGCTACATCCTGATGACGCTGTGCTATTACCTTTTCCTGCCGCTGCCCTTGCCGAGCGTGGTCGCGGCCAGCAGTTACGGTGGCATCGGATTTCTTGTCATCTCGGTCCTGTTCCTGGCGCCCACGCCAACCTTGATCTGGTTGAGTTTCATTGAGCTGCTGCTGTGCAATGTGTTGGGTGGATACACCGCGCTGCGAGCCCAGGTGATGCTGCGCCGCCAGTGGCTCGGGGTCCGCGAGCTTCGTCGTCGTGCGCAGTTCGAGGATCTCGTCGCCCGGCAGTCCACCCGTTTCATCACCTTGCCGCTGGAACAGATTGGCCCGGGAATCGATGCCGCGCTCGCCGAGATCGGCGAGTTCGCAGGGGCCGACCGCAGCTACGTCTTTGAAGTGGACCACGATCGCCGGGAATCCAGCTGCACCCACGAGTGGTGCCGGCAAGGCGTCGCGCCGGGTATGACGCAGATCCAGCGCTCGCCCAATGACGAGTTTTCCTGGGGACATCGGCAAATCCTGGGCCAGAAACCGATCGTGGCGCACACCCTGGACGACCTGCCTGCCGAGGCGGCGGCCGAGCGGGCGGCCTGCGAGGCACTTTCCGTGCGCTCATTGCTGGTGGTGCCGATGGTTTTTGGCGGCCAGATGCTGGGCTCGGTTGGCTTCCACGCCATTCGCCAGGAGCGGAATTGGGACGATGAGCAGGTCGGCTTGTTGCGACAAGTGGGCGCGCTGATTGTCGGTGCCATCGTTCGCCAGCGGATGGAGAATGAACTGCGCATCCGGACCGAAGCCCTGGAAACGTCGGTGACCGCGCTGGAGAAAAGCAATTCGGAACTGCAACAGTTTGCCTATGCGGCATCGCATGATCTGAAGGAGCCACTGCGGGTGATCTCCAGCTTTTCGGGTCTGCTGGCCAGTCGCTATCGGGGAAAGCTCGATGACAAGGCCGACGAATACATCGCCTTCCTGACCGCGGCGGCGGCACGCATGCATCGATTGATTACGGACCTGCTGGAGTACTCGCGCTTCGACCAGCCGATGCGTCCGGACATTTCATGCCGCACCGGCGAGATCGCGGCGCAGGCACTGGAGAACCTGGCTGTGGCGATCCAGGATTCCGCCGCAACGGTGTCTGTCGGGTCGCTGCCCGAGGTTTCCGGGGATCCCAGCCAGTTGTTGCAGCTGTTCCAGAATCTGGTCGGAAACGCATTGAAGTTCCGGCGTTCGGGCCCGCCGCACATCACGCTTGGCGCCCGCAAGTCGGAAACGCACTGGGAGTTCAGCGTGGCCGACAACGGCATCGGCCTGGATCCAAGGCACGCCGAGCATGTGTTCAAGGCCTTTACGCGCCTGCACAGCGTCGAGGAGTTCCCGGGGACCGGGATTGGGCTGGCCATTTGCAAGCGGATTGTCGAGCGGCACGGGGGTCGAATCTGGGTCGAGCCCCACGCGCCGGCCGGATCCATCTTCAAGTTCACCCTCGCCGCGTCCGGCCCAGGCTGAGCCAGCGCGGCGCTGGACTTTTGCGCGCCAGCGCCTCAGGCTTTCGCGACTTTTCCCTGGCCTGACCCGATGCAGTTGCACAATACCTTTACCGGCAGCAAGGAAGTGTTTGAGCCCCTCGACCCGGCGCGCGTGACCGTCTACGTCTGCGGACCGACCGTCTACTCCTATTCCCACATCGGCAATGCCCGGCCGGCGGTGGTGTTCGACGTGCTCGCGCGTGTGCTGCGGCGGCGTTATCCGAAGGTGGTCTACGCCCGGAACATCACCGACATCGACGACAAGATCAACGCCGCGGCGCTGAAGGAAGGCGTGGACATCGGCACCATTGCCGAGCGCTACAGCAAGGTGTATCGCGAAGACATGGCGGCCCTGGGCGTCGCGCCGCCAGACGCCGAGCCGCGCGTCACCGAACACCTGCCTGGGATCATCGACATGATCGGGCGGCTGATTGCCGCCGGGCACGCCTACGTTGCGAAAGGGCACGTCCTGTTTCACGTCCCGTCGTATCCGGACTACGGCCAGCTGTCCAAGCGCGACACCCGTGAGCTGATCGCCGGTGCACGGGTCGAAGTGGCGCCGTACAAAAAAGATGCCGGTGACTTCGTGCTGTGGAAGCCGTCAACACCGGAACAGCCGGGTTGGGATTCGCCCTGGGGCCGCGGCCGGCCGGGCTGGCACATCGAATGCTCGGCCATGGCGGAGAAAATCCTCGGCGACAGCATCGACATCCATGGCGGCGGTCACGATCTGGTGTTTCCGCACCATGAGAACGAGCGGGCCCAGTCGACCTGCGCCCACGGCGGCAAACTGTTTGCGCGCTATTGGGTGCACAACGGCTTCCTGACGATGAACAGCTCGAAGATGGCCAAGTCGGTCGGCAACGTCCTGCGGGTGCATGACCTGGTCAAGCAGCATCCCGGCGAGGCGATCCGACTGGCGCTGCTGTCCGGCCACTACCGGCAGCCGCTGGACTGGAACGACGAGGTGGTGCCCGAGGCGCGCAAGAAGCTGGACCGACTGTACGGCGCCTTGCGCGAGCTGGGTGCCGTCCCACCGGCGTCGGACGTCGATGCTCCGCAAGCATTCGTGGCGGCGCTGGAAGACGACCTCAATACCCCGATGGCGCTGGCCGTGCTGTTTGAACTGGCTCACGCTGCGAACACATCAAAATCCGCCGACGAGAGATCCCGGATCAAGGCGCAGCTGGTGGCCGCGGGCGCGCTGATGGGCCTGCTGCAGGGCACACCCGATGCCTGGTTCAAGGGTGTCGGCGCCGGGGCTGCCCACGGAAAAAACTCCGCCACAGCAGCCGGTGCATCCGGGATTCTGGAATCCGAAATCGACCGCTTGATCGTCGCGCGTGCCGCCGCGCGCACGGCGAAAAACTTTGCCGAGGGTGACCGCATCCGCGATGAACTCGCCGCGCGCGGCATCTTGATTGAGGACTCGGCGCAGGGGACTCGCTGGAAGCGGGCCGGCTAGCGCTTTCCCCTCGTTCCAAGATCGCCCCAGAGCGATTGCATCACCGACAGGGCGACCACGCCGGCAGTCTCCGTGCGCAGAACGCGTGGACCCAGCCACGCACGCTGGAAACCGGCCTCGTCCAGCAGCCGATATTCAGGTTCGCTGAAGTCGCCTTCCGGCCCGACCGCGACCAGGATTGGCTGGTCCGCGTATTCCATTTCGCCCAGCACCCGGTCCGCGTTGAGGGCCAGCACGACGCGCAGCACGCCGGTCGGCAGGGCGTTGATCCAGTCGCGGAGGTCGAGCACCCGCGCCACGTGCGGAACGCGGGTCCGGCCGCTTTGCTCGCAGGCGGATACCGCCACCGCCTGCCAGTGTTCCTGCTTGCGTTGCCAGCGCTCCTCATTGAGCTTCACCAGGCCGTGCTCCGTGACCAGCGGCTGGATCGAGGTGACGCCCGTTTCCACTGCTTTCTGGATGGTGTAATCCATTCGTTCGCCCTTGGACACGGCTTGCGCCAACGTCACATCCAGCGGCGATTCGCGACTGACACCCTTGAATCCGGTGATGCGGGCGGTGACTTCGTTGCGCCTGGCCGTCTCCAAAACCGCGCTGTACTCGCCGCCGTGGCCATTGAACAGCGTGACCGGGTCACCGGGACTTCGGCGCAGCACGACCGCCAGATGGCGGCAGGCAGCCTCCGGCAGCGTCACCCGCGCGTCGGGCGCAAGGTCAATGTCGACGTGGATCCGCGGGACACTCATGGCTGGGTCGCTTAGTCGGCGCGGGTCGCCAGCTCGATGCCTTCAAGGGCGGTGCGGGCCATCAGTTTTATTTCCTCCGCCGAGAGGGTGTAAGGCGGCATGAAGTAAATGACATCGCCCAAGGGCCGCAGCAGCACGCCTTTTTCAAGGCCGTGACGATACACGCGAAGTCCGCGCCGCTGTTCCGGCGGGAACGGCGTCTTCTTGCGCACGTCCTGCGCCAGTTCAATGGCGAGGATGCCGCCCTGCTGCCGGATGTCGGCCACGTTGGGATGCCGAAGCAGTTCGGCCACCTCCATCCACATCAGGTGGCCCATGTCGCGGACCCCGGAAATCCAGTCACGCTGGGCAAAGATCTCCAGTGTCGCAAGCGCCGCCGCGCAGGCCAGCGGATTGCCGGTGTAGCTGTGCGAATGCAGGAAGGCCTTGCCCGCGGCGTGCTCGGCATAAAACCCCTGGTAGACCGACTCGGTGGTGAGCGTGGCGGCCAGCGGCAGCGTCCCGCCGGTCAGGCCCTTGGACACACACATGAAGTCGGGGGAAATCTTTGCCCACTCACAGGCAAACATCATCCCGGTGCGGCCGAAGCCGGTGGCGATCTCGTCCACGATCAGGTGCACGCCATGCCTGGTGCAGGCCTCGCGCAGCATCTTCAGGTAAACCGGGTGATACATGCGCATGCCGCCGGCACACTGCACGACCGGTTCGACGATGACGGCGGCAATTTCCGCTGCCGAGTACTCCAGCAGCGACTGCATGTGGGAGAACTGGCGGCGGCTGTAGTCCTCCCAGGACTCGCCGGGCCCGCGGTAGTAGCAGTCCGGTGAGGGCACGCGCAGGCATTCCATCAGCAGCGGTTCGTAGGCTTGGCGGTACAGGCCGGTGCCGCCGACCGCCAGTGCCCCCAGCGTCTCGCCGTGGTAGCCGTTTTCCAGAGCCACGAATTTCTTCTTGCCGGGCTGGCCCCGGTTGCGCCACCAGTGATGGCTCATCTTCAGGGCCACTTCAACTGCCGAGCTGCCGTTGTCGGCGTAAAAGCACCGCGTCAGCCCGGCCGGGGCGATCGCGCACAGCTTCTCGGCCAGCTCGACCGCCGGCTCGTGGGTGAATCCGGCCAGCAGCACGTGGTCGAGCTTGTCCAGCTGTTCCTTCAGCCGCTGCACGATATGCGGATGGCGATGACCGAACAGGTTGGTCCACCACGAACTGATCGCGTCGAGGTAGCGCTTGCCGTCGTGGCCGACGAGCCAAGGGCCTTCGGCCGAGGCGATCGAAACCAGCGGCAGGGTTTCGTGGTCCTGCATCTGGGTGCAGGGGTGCCACACCCGGGCGCGCGAGCGTGCGGCCCAGTCCGGTTCCGTCACAGCGCCTTCACGAGCACCAGCGAGTTGCGCTGATAGTTGTACAGCCGCTGCCGGTGCATCGGCAGGTCTTCGATCTTGCCCTGCGCGAAACCACGCTCAATGAACCAGTGCGGGGTGTGCGTGGTGAGGCTGAACAGGCGCTTGATGCCGCGGCTGCGCGCATGGCCCTCGATCCGCTTGAGCAGGGTGGCGGCGCGCGCGTCGCCACGGTATTCCGGATGCACCACCACGCAGGCCAGTTCGCCGGCCTCCGATTCGACAAACGGGAACAGTGCGGCGCAGGCAATCACCAGGCCGTCGCGCACCATCACCGTGAAGCTGCCAATTTCGAGTTCCAGTTGCTCGCGCGAGCGCGCCACCAACACGCCGGATTCCTCCAGCGGCTGGATCAGCGCAAGGATTCCTCCGACATCATCAATGCCCGCTTCCCGGATGGACTCGTAGTCTTCATCGGAATGGAACAACAGGCCGCTGCCCTCGCGCGTGTACAACTCGCGCAGCAGGGCGCCGTCGCGTCCCATGAACGTAAGGTGGATGCGTTTGACGCCGCCGCGCCCGGCCGTCGTCACCGACAGCAGGCAGCCGCGGTCCTCGGCGGACAGTTCGTCGCCCTTGTCCTTCAGCAGGCGCTCGGCGGCGGCGACGCTCATCTGGCCAGCGTCGCCGGCATCGCCGGCCAGCGGCCACTTGGCAGGGTCGCTGGGCACCAGGAACACCAGCTTGTCGGCCGACAGGGCGGCGGCCGCGGCGGTCGCCACGTCCTCGGCTCGCAGGTTGAAAATTTCGCCGGTGGGCGAGTAGCCGATCGGGGAGATCAGGCAGACCCGGCCGGCATCGAGGTTGGCGCGGATCGTCGGGGCATCGACCCGGCGGACATCGCCGGTGTATTCCATGTCCACGCCCTGGCGCACACCCACCGGCTTGGCGGTGATCCAGTTGCCGGCGGCGATCCTGATCCGGGCGCCGCCCATCGGGGTGCTGGCGAGGCTGGTCGAAAGCCGTGCCTCAATCTCCATGCGCAGATTGCCGACCGCCGCCTTGACGCACTCCAGCGTTGCCCGGTTGGTGACCCGCAGTCCATCCACATATTCGGAGCTGACGTCGCGTGCGGTGAGTTCCTGGTCCACTTGCGGACGGGCTCCGTGCACCAGCACCAGCTTGACGCCCAGGCTGTGCAGCAGGGCAATGTCGTACATCATCTGCCCGAAATCCGGGCGCTGGGCCGCCTCGCCGCCAAAGGCGATGACAAACACCTTGCCGTTGTGGGCGTGGACGTACGGCGCGCTGCCGCGCAGCGCCTGGACGAAATCGGCTTCTTTCATGGCCGCGGATTATGGGGCACTGGCCCGGTTTCGGCACAAATCCGCTTCCCGCGGCAGGACCGTGGGGCCGGGGTGACCCGGGGTCGGTGCGTATAATTGGGCCATGAATCCGTCCCTGGGGTACGCCCAACTAAGCGATGCGCTGGCCCGGGTCGGCTTGCGCGACCGGGCGGCCGAATATCACGGCGCGCTGTGCGGCGCCCTTTGCGTCCGCAAGGTCGAGGAAATAAATCCCCTGCAGGTGCTGGATGGCGCCGACTCCGCCGTCGTCGCCGGCGATGCCGTGGAGACCCTGCGGCAGTTCAGGAGGGATTCGCAGCAAGCCTTTGACAGCGACGAGATGCTGTTCAACCCCCTGCTTCCGGACGATGCCGAGGCGCTCGGGCGCCGGGTGGAGGCGCTGTCGGCCTGGTGCGAGGGTTTCCTGTACGGAATCTCGACTGGCAAGGCCCTCAATCTCAAGCAATGCTCGCCCGAGCTCAAGGAGATCCTCAAGGATTTCACCGACTTCACCCGGGCCGGGATGGACGAGGATTCCGACGTCGAGCTGGAAGAGGGCGCCTACGCCGAGCTGGTCGAATACATCCGGGTCGGCGCGCAGCTGGTCTACATGGAATTGCGCCGCGAGGCATCGACGGTGCCGGCACGGCAGTTGCACTGACAGGAATTCGAGCGATGACCGGACCGACCCTGCTGGACCTTGACGAACTCGCTGCGCGGCGCGCACGCCTGATGCAGGCCATGGGGCCCGATGGCGTGGCGATCCTGCCCGCCGCGCGTGAGGTCATTCGGGCCCGTGACACCCATTACCGGTTCCGGCAGGACAGCGACTTCCGCTACCTGACCGGGTTCCCGGAACCCGATGCCATCGCGGTGCTGGCGCCGGGCCGAGCGCAGGGCGAGTACCTGTTGTTCGTCCGGCCGCGTGATCCGTCGCGCGAGATCTGGGACGGCTTTCGCGCCGGCCCGGACGGTGCAATGTCCCGTTACGGCGCCGACCAGGCTTTTGAGCTGTGCGATTTTCCATCCCAGCTCGCCGCGCTGCTGAGCGGTCGCGAGCGGGTGTATTACACCCTCGGCGAGCACCTGCAGCTGGATGCGCAAATCGCCGCCTGCGTGCGGGAGATCCGCGAGGTGTCGCGGCGCGGTGCTGCCGCACCCACCGAGATCGTGGCGCTGGAGGGCACGCTGCACGAGCAGCGCCTGCTCAAAACCGGTTCGGAGCTGAAATCGCTGCGGCACGCCTGCGAGGTCTCGGCGCGCGCTCACGTCCGGGCGATGAAGTTCGCCAGGCCCGGCCGCTTCGAGTACCAGCTCGCCGCCGAGATCCACCACGAATTTGAGCTGCAAGGCATGGAGCCCGGTTACGGCACCATCGTCGGCAGCGGTGCGAATGCCTGCATCCTGCATTACGTCGAGAACAACGCCGAGTTGCGGGACGGCGACCTGGTCCTGATAGACGCCGGGGGCGAGTACCAGGGCTATACCGCGGACATCACCCGCTGCTTCCCGGTGGCGGGCACGTTCAGCGGCGCACAGAAAGCGATCTACGAGGTCGTGCTGGCGGCGCAGATTGCCGCAATTGCCGAGCTGAAGCCGGGCAATTCCAGCGCGCGGCCGCACGAAGTCGCAACGCGGGCGCTGACCGAGGGCATGGTGGCCCTGGGACTGCTCAAGGGTGACGTCGACTCGCTGATTGCCGACGGCAAGCAGCGACCGTTCTACATGCACGGCACCGGCCACTGGCTGGGTCTCGACGTTCACGACGTCGGCCGCTACAAGCTGCGCGGAGAGCCGCGACCGTTCCAGTCTGGAATGGTGATGACGGTGGAACCCGGTCTGTACGTGTCGCCGGGGGCGCCGGGGGTCGACAGTAGATTTCATGGCATCGGCGTGCGCATCGAGGATGACGTGCTGGTGACGGAGCAGGGGCCGCAGGTGCTGACCGGCGGTGTGCCCAAGGCCATCGGCGAGATCGAGGCCTTGATGCGTGGGGCCTGATTCCGATTCCCGCTTTGACGTCGCCATCGTCGGCGGCGGTCTGGTCGGGGCCTCGCTGGCGGTGGCTCTGGCGCGTTCGAACAAATCCGTTGTCCTGATCGAGTCGACCCTGCCGCCGGCATCCAGCCCGAGCTGGGACGAGCGCACCATCGCCATCAACGCGGCCAGCCGGCGGATCCTGGCAGGACTTGGCCTCTGGGCGCGCCTGGAGCCGGACGCCGAACCGATCCTCTCAACGCATATTTCCGAGCGCGGGATGTTTGGCGTTGCGCGATTTACGGCCGAAGACGCCGGCGAGCCGGCCCTGGGCTACAACATCCCGTTGCGCGCCATCGGCGCGGTGCTGCAGCAGGCGGTGCAATCCACCGGCGAGGTCCGGATGGTATGTCCGGCGACGGTCCGCGGCCTGTCCGCCGGCCCTCGCCAGATCGAATTGCAGATCGGCGGCGAGACTGCGGAATCGCGGCGCAAGATCGAGGCTTCGCTGGTGGTCGCCGCCGATGGGGCGCATTCAGCGGTACGCCTGCTGCTCGGCATTGGCGCCGAGCAGCTCGATTACGGGCAGGTGGCCATTGTTGGCGCCGTGCGTCCGGAGCGGCCGCATCGCGGTGTCGCCTACGAGCGGTTCACGCCAGACGGGCCGATCGCCCTGTTGCCGCGCCCGCAAGACCGCTGCGCCTTGGTGTGGACCGTCCCCACTGCGACATCTGCGGAGATCCTGGGCTGGAACGACCCTGAGTTCCTGTTGCGGTTGCAGGACCGATTTGGATACCGGCTCGGGCGGTTCCTGGAGGCCGGACGACGGCAGGGTTATCCGCTGCGGCGCGTGATGAGCGATGCCCTGACGGCGCCCCGAGTGATCTTCGCCGGGAACGCCGCACAAGCCCTGCATCCGGTTGCGGCGCAGGGATTCAACCTGGGGCTGCGGGATGCGGCGACGGTGGCCGAACTGGTCGCCGGCGCCGCAGATCCCGGTGCGACGGAACTGCTGGCCGAGTACGCCGCCCGTCGCCGGCAGGATCGCGAGCAGGTCGCCAGCTTCACCGACCAGCTGGTGCGCCTGTTTTCGAACGCCATCCCGGGCCTGCGCAGCGCCCGTCACCTGGGATTGCTGGCGCTGGACGTGTGGCCGGCCGCAAAGCAGGAAGTGTTGCGCCGAAACCTTGGGTTTGGGGGCGTGACGCCGGAGCTGGCGCGATCCGGGGTCGACATACTCAGGACCGGCGGCTGATTGCCGGTCGCAGCGGATCAGGGGTAACGAACCTCAACATTGGCGAGGTAGTTGACCAGTTCATCGCGCAGGGCCGGCAAGCCCGACAACTGGCCGCTCAGGCCGCAGGCCTCGATGCGCGCGCCGATGTCGGAGATCTGGTCGAAGCCATAGCCGCCGCCGCAGCCCTTGAGGTTGTGGCCGAGCTTTCGCACGGCTGGCGCATCGCCGGAGGCGATCAATTCCGCGAGTCGCGCGACATCGGCCTGGCGGTTCTCAAGGAAGCCGGGAATCAGCTCGGCAAGGTCTGGGTCGATGTCGACAAGAATTTTTCCGGTGCTCATGTGCTGTCTCCCGTCGGCGTGGCGATTTTGGGTGCAACTTCCTCGAGCGAGCGCAGGACAGCCACCAATTCGGCGGCGCTGGCGTAGCGGCCCTCGGGTTCCTTGGACATCGTGCGCTCGATCACGGCCTGATACGCCGAGACGCCGGCCGGCAGCCGCGGCAGCGGGCTGTTAAGTTGCTGGTACAACAGTGCAGGCGTGCTCGCCGGCGCGAAAGCCCGCTCGCCGGACAGCATCTCGTACAAGATCGCGCCGAGACTGTAGAGGTCGCTGCGCGGATCCACCGGCTTGCCACACAGGTTCTCCGGGCTCGAATAGCCTGGCGTTCCCAGCACCAGCCCAGCCTGGGTGTAGGCCAGCCCGGCCTCCACTTGCTTGGCGATACCGAAATCGATGATGGCCGGGGTGCCGTCGCCGCGGATCATGACGTTGCTGGGCTTGAGGTCGCGGTGTATGACCCCGGCGCGGTGCACGGCATGCAGTCCCTCGGCAATCTTCCGCGCAATTTGCAGCGCCTCGCGCGCCGGCAGGGCGCGGTTGCCGGCGAGGCGATTGCGCAAGTCGCCGCCAGCGAAAAACTCCATCGCAATGTAGAGGGAGTCGCTGGTGCAGCCGCGATCGTAGATGCGCACCACGTTTGGGTGCCGCACCCGGTCGATGATGTCGTACTCCTGCAGGAACCGCTCGACGTAGGCGTCCACGCCGGCGCCATCGGTCAACAAGGCCTTGATGACCAGGTCCTGGCCGTCCGAGATTCGTTGGGCGCGGTACACCATGGCGGTGGCACCCTGGCCGATTTTCTCCAGCAGGCGATAGCCCTTTATCTCGAACGGGCCGGTCGACTTTTCCGGTGCCGGATCGCGACTGTCCCAGGCTTCGCGGATCGCGTTGATCAGGACCGCCGCATTCATCTGTCGCTTGGGGATGTAGTCGTGGGCCCCAAGCTTGAAGGCCTTGACCGCGATATCCTCGCTGCCCTCGGCGGTCAGCATGATGGTCAGCGGAAACCCGGGGTTTTTTCCGAAAGTCCGCAGCCAGCGCAAGCCGTCGTCATTGCCCAGTTGGTAGTCCAGCAATACGACGTCGTAGGCGCCCCAATTGAAGTTGTCCGGCGGGCGGCCGCGCACGATCGGGTTGTAGCACTCGATGGTCGCGTCCGGCCAGGTTCGCTGCAGGTGGTGATGGACCAGCGCGGCGAACTCGTCGTTGTCGTCGATGACCAGGAAGCCCTTGGGAGCGTCGCTCATGCCTCTTCGCAGTGATGTAGGACGATCCGCGCGTCGGGCGCGGCTCGCTATAATGACACGCACGGCCGATGGCGACGACGTCGCGCCGCATCCAATCACAGTGGGCAAGTGGGTGACGACCCTGGAACCATTTCCGGATGCGTGATCACTACGATGTGCTGGTGGTGGGGGGCGGGGTGATTGGTGCCGCAGCGGCTCTCGCATTCTCGCGCGCGGGCCTGGCGGTTGGCCTGCTGGAGCAGGGCGCGATGCCGGCGGTGCCATTGCCCGGCGACGACATCGACCTGCGAGTGTACGCACTGGCCCCGGGTTCGGTCCGATACCTCGATTCCCTTGGTGCCTGGGCAACGATTGCGGCATACAGGACCAGCCCGTTCCGGCAGATGGAGGTTTGGGATTCCGACCCGGAGCGTCGGCTCGATTTTGATACCGCCGGGATGCCTGGCCCGGAACTGGGACACATCGTCGAGGACCGGGTCCTGCGGTTCGCCCTGTGGTCCGCCCTCGGCGGCGTGGACCTTCGGGTTGGACAGCGCGCCACCGGGTTTCGCTTCGAGGCCGGGTGCGCCACGCTGAACCTGGCCGACGGGACGTCGCTGCAGGCGGGCCTGGTGGTCGCCGCCGAGGGCGCCGACTCGGACTTGCGGCGGTGGGCCGATATCGACACCACCGGCTGGAATTACTCTCAGCGCTCGATTGTCTGCCATCTGCAAACCGAACAACCGCATCGCGCTGCCGCGTACCAGCGGTTCATGGCCAAGGGGCCGCTGGCGCTGCTGCCCTTGTCCGACGGCCGTTCATCCATCGTCTGGTCGACCGATTTGGCGCACGCGGAGGAACTGCTCGCCCTGGACGACGCCGGATTCTGCGAGCGCGTCGAACGGGCTATACAGCAGCGCTTGGGTCGGGTGCTTGCGGTTTCGCCGCGGCGTTCGTTTCCACTGCGCCTGCTGCACGCCGAATCGTATGTGCGTCCCGGCCTGGCACTGGTTGGCGACAGCGCCCACGTCGTTCATCCGCTGGCCGGGCAGGGCGTTAACCTGGGTTTGGCCGATGTTGAGGCGCTGGTGTCCATCCTGGTCGAGGCGCGCCGGCAACGGCGTGACTGGAGCTTGCGGGTTTTGCAGCGCTACGAACGTCGGCGCAAGGCGGCGAACCTGGAGATGCTGGCGCTGACGGAAGGATTGTTCCGCCTGTTCCGGCAAACCTCCGCAACCGCCGTAGCCTTGCGTGAGGCCGGGATGTTCCTGCTCAATCGAATCGGGCCACTCAAGGGCCCGCTGACGCGTCGGGCGATGGGCCTCTAGCGAAGCCCGCCGCGGCCCCGGCCCTTGCGGCCGGGGCGCAGCGGGAGCGGCTCAGCGCAGGGTGATCTCTACCCGGCGATTCTGGCTCCAGGCCGCCTCGTCGTGTCCGGCGGCGGCCGGCCGGGACTTGCCGTGGCTGGTCACCGAAAGCTGCATTGCCGCCACCCCGGCGCGGACCAGGTAGGCATTGGCGTTGGACGCGCGGCTGTCGCCGATGGCGAGGTTGACCGCCGCGCTGCCGCGCTCGTCGCCGTGGCCTTCGAGCGAGACGCGTACGCGGGCATTTGCCTTGAGGTAGGTGGCCCAACCGTCAAGAATCGTCTGGTCGGCACCGTCGAGCGAGGCCTGGCGGTAGTCAAAATAAATCCTTGACTGCGCCGGGGTCGCGGATGAAATGGCAGCGCCGGCTCCACCCGCGCCAGCCGATACCCCGGCGTCATCGGCACCGGTTTTTGTTGACGGGCTGCTGCAGGCCGAAGCCGCGAGTATCAGGCCGGTGGCGAGGACGGATGCCGCAAGGCGAAATACGTTCATGAAAAACTCCTCATTTTTATGGTGTCGCCGACCGAAAGGCCGGATCGAATGCCCAATCTAGCCCGGCAACGTCGCTGTGGAAAGGCGCGAATGTGAAACTGCGGCGCCGCAGGGCTTACTTCAGGGCGTACTTGAACTCCTTCTTGAACCGCGCACGGATGGAATCCGGCGTTGCCTGGTGGTTTTGCGTGCCCGGGTGCTCGACCTTGATTGCGCCCATCAACGCGGCAACCCGGCCGGTGGTTTCCCAGTCGTAGCCCTGCTCGATGCCGAACAGCAGTCCCGCACGGTACGCATCCCCGCAGCCGGTCGGGTCCTTCACCGCCGCGACTTTTGCCGCAGGGATCTTGTGCACCTTCTTCTTGGCAATGATTTGCGAGCCTTTGCCGCCGTGGGTGACGACCAGGGCATCGACCCGCTCGGCGATCTGTTTGAGCGACCAGCCGGTGCGCTTCATCAGCATTTCGGATTCGTAATCGTTGACCGCGACGTAGCTTGACTGGGTGATGAGGCGCTTGAGTTCCTCGCCCTTGAACATCGGCAGGCCCTGGCCGGGGTCGAACAGGAACGGGATGTCGGCGTCCGAAAACTGTCGCGCGTGCAACAACATCGCGTCTCGGCCATCCGGTGAAACCGTCCCGAGCGTCACGCCCTGGGTGGCGATGTCCTGGGTGTGGGCCTCGTTCATCGCGCCCGGGTGAAAGGCGGTGATCTGGTTGGCGTCCAGGTCGGTGACAATGTAGGCCTGCGCGGTGTAGTGGCCACGCAATTCGCGGACGTGCGTCCGCAGGATGCCGTGGCGGTCCATCCAGGCCGCATACGTCAGGAAGTCGGTGCCCGCCGTCGCCATCGGAAGCGGGCTGCCGCCCAGCAGCTTGAGGTTGTAGGCGATATTGCCGGCGCAGCCGCCGAATTCGCGCCGCATCTGCGGCACCATGAACGACACGTTCAGCATGTGCACCTTGTCCGGCAGGATTTCATTCTTGAAATGCCCCGGGAACAGCATGATGCTGTCGTACGCCAATGAACCGCAGATCAAAACCGACATCGAACGCTTCCCCTTTTTATGGCTGGTCAGCCCAGCAGGATCAGGCCCCAGACCAGCGGCACTTGCAGCAATGAAAGGTGAACCGCGGCCGAGCCCAGGTCCTTGGCGGCGCCGGACAGCGGGTGCTGTTCCTTGCCGATGCGGTCAATGGCGACTTCAATCCCGGAGTTCAGCAACTCCACGATCAGCACGGCGATTACCGACATGACCAGCACCGCGCGCTCGAGGCCGTTGTGGCCCAGCCACAGCGCTGCAGGAATCATCAGCACGGCGATGCTGGCCTCGATGCGGAAGGCCTCTTCGTTCTTGAGCGCATAGCCCAGACCCAGGTACGACACCCGGGTTGCGCGCCACAGCCGCGGCAAGCCCTTCATTCCGTCTGCCATAAGTCCTCCTTTAAGCCGCTGGTTGCCAGGCGATATCGAGCTGGCGTGCGGCGCGCACGTCGTCCAGCCGCCGCACCGGCAGGGTGTACGGCGCACCCTTCACGAACGCGATGTCCTTTTTTGCTTCCTCCCAGATCAGGGCAAGGGTCTCGACAAAGGCGTCGAGCGTCTCCTTGTCTTCGGTCTCGGTGGGCTCGATCAGCAGGCATTCGGGCACCAGCAGCGGGAAGTAAATGGTCGGCGCGTGGAAGCCGTAGTCGAGCAGGCGCTTGGCCATGTCGGTGGCAGTCAACTCGATTTCCTGTTTCTGTCGCTTGAGCGTAATGATGAATTCGTGCGAGGCGCGCCGTTTCGGGAACGCCAGGTCAAAGCCCTTTTCACGCAAGCGCACCATCAGGTAGTTGGCATTCAGCGTTGCGTACTCGGCCACCCGGTGCATACCCTCGCGCCCCAGCAGCCGCGCATAAATGTAGGCGCGCATCAACACGCCGGCATTGCCCATGAATGCCGACAGCCGGCCAATCGATTGCGGCAGGTCCTTTTCATCGAGCCAGCCGTAGCAATGACCCTTCTTGCCGACCAGCGGGATGGGCATGAACGGCAGCAGGCGCTTTGAGACGCCAACCGCGCCGGAGCCTGGCCCGCCGCCGCCGTGCGGGGTCGAGAAGGTCTTGTGCAGATTCATGTGAATGACGTCAAAGCCCATGTCGCCTGGCCGGACCTTGCCCAGGATGGCGTTGAGGTTGGCGCCGTCGTAGTACAACAGGCCACCGGCTTCGTGGACGATTTGGGCGATCTGCTTGATGCGCCGCTCGAACACGCCCAGCGTGGACGGATTGGTGAGCATGATGCCGGCGGTCTTCGGCCCCACCGCGGACTTCAGCGCCTCGATGTCGACATCGCCGTTGTCGTCGGTCGGAATCTCTCGCACCGTCAGCCCCAGCTGCGTGGCGGTGGCCGGATTGGTGCCGTGCGCGGCGTCCGGCACCAGGATCTCGGTGCGCGCCACGTCATTGCGGGCCCGGTGGTAGGCGCGAATCATCGCGACACCGGCAAACTCGCCCTGCGCACCGGCCATCGGCGTCAGCGAAACCCCCGACATGCCGGTGACGGCTTTGAGGATTTCCTGCAGCTCATGCATGCAGGTCAGGAATCCCTGGCTGTGGGTTTCCGGCGCGAGCGGATGGCGCGCCAGGAATTCCGGCAGCATCGCCAGCGTGTTGCAGGCGCGCGGGTTGTATTTCATCGTGCACGAGCCCAGCGGATAGAAGTGCGTGTCGATGGAAAAATTCCGCTGCGACAGGCGCGTGTAATGCCGCACGGCCTGCAGCTCGGAGACTTCCGGCAGTGCCGGCGGCCGGGCCCGCCGCAGCGATTCCGGGATCCCCGACACGTCTACCGCACCGCCCGGATTTTGGGCGTAGGCCTCGCGACCGGCGCGCGAGTGCTCGAAGATTAATTTTTCCGCCATGGGACTGCTCCGTTCCTAGGCCAGCGAGTTCAGGGCCGCGTCGTAATTTGGCTCGTCGGCAATCTCGCCAACCAGTTCGGCGTGCAAGACCTTGTTGCTGGCGTCCAGCACGACCACGGCACGGGCGCACAGCCCGGCCATGGCGCCGTCGAGCAGCGCGACGCCGTAATCCCGCATGAACGCGGGCGCTCGAAACGTCGAAAGCGTCACGACGTTGCTCAGGCCCTCGGCGGCGCAGAAGCGGCTCATCGCAAAGGGCAGGTCGGCGGCGATGCACAGCACCACCGTGTCCTTGAGCCCCGCGGCCTTTTCGTTGAACTTGCGAGTCGAGGTCGCGCAGGTCGGCGTGTCGATCGACGGATAGATGTTCAGGACCTTTTTCTTGCCGGCGTAATCCTTGAGCGAGACATCTTTCAGGTCTTTGGGAGTCAGGCGAAAATCAGGCGCGACGGCGCCCTTGGCCGGCAGCTTGCCGCCGACCTGTACCGGGGTACCACGCAAAGTTACTGAAGTCATTTTGAGTCTCCGTTTTTTGACTGGGCCGCCAGCGCGCGACGCAGGGCTTCTGCGTAGCGATCGAGGTCGGCGGGGGATTTGGTTTCGGTGGTGCAAACCAGCAACGCCGGTCCGAGTTCAGGGTAATGCGTCGACAGGTCGAAGCCGCCCAGGATGCCTTCGTCGGCGAGGATGGCCAGCACCGGCGCGACCGGCCGGTCCAGCTTGAGGACGCACTCGTGAAAATGCGATCCGGTGAAGGCCGCCTGCACGCCCGGGATTGCCGTCAGCTTTTCGCGCAGCACGCGCAGGTTGGCCATCGAGGTCGACGCCACCCGAGACAACCCGGTTGGGCCGATGATGGACATATAGATGGTTGCGGCGGTGACCAGCAGGCCCTGGTTGGTGCAGATATTCGAGGTCGCCTTGCTGCGGCGAATGTGCTGTTCGCGCGCTTGCAGGGTCAGGGTGAAGCCGGGCTTGCCGTCGAGGTCGACCGTGCGACCGGCGATGCGACCCGGCAGCTGGCGTACAAATTCCTTCTTGGTACACATGAAGCCGAAGTAGGGCCCGCCGGAAGCCAGCGGCGCGCCCAGCGGCTGGCCTTCGCCGACGACGATGTCGGCACCGGTCTTGCCCCACTGTCCGGGCGCCTTCAACAAGGCGAGCGAGGTCGGGTTCACCACGGCCACCACCAGGGCACCGTTGGCATGCGCCCAATCGGTGAGGGCATCAACGTCTTCGAGCACGCCGAAGAAGTTGGGCTGCGCAATGACGACGGCGCAGAACTCCTGCCCTTCGTATTTCTTCAGTTGCGCGGCCATGGTGTCGCCACGCTCGGCGCAGTACACCAGCGACACCGGCTCAATGCCCTGAGCGTGAGTGATGGAATGCGCAGTCTCGCGGTAATAAGGATGCACGGCAGCGGGCATCAGCACCTTGCGCGAGCTGTGCTTGCTGTTCGAGCGCACCGCCATCAGCAGGGCCTCGCCCAGCGCGGAGGCGCCGTCATACATGGAGGCGTTGGAAACATCCATGCCGGTCAGCGCCGTCATCATGGACTGGAATTCGTACAGCACTTGCAGCGTTCCCTGGCTGGCCTCGGCCTGGTAGGGCGTGTAGGCCGAGTAGAACTCGCCGCGCGTGGTGATTTCCCACACGGCCGCAGGAATGTGGTGCTCGTAGGCGCCGGCGCCGATGAAGTTCAGTGACAGCCCGTCGTTCTGGGCGCGCTCGTGCATCAGGCGCGCAATGCGCATCTCCGGCAGGGCGTCGGGCACGTCATTCAGCTTGCCGCAGCGCAATTCGGCCGGTATTTCGTCGAACAGGTCCTCAATGCGCTTGGCGCCGATCGCCGCCAACATCTCGCCGGTCTCGGCCTCGGTGTGGGGAATAAAAGGCATGGCGCGTCAATGCCCCTCGTCGGCCAGTGACTTCTGGTAGCCGGCGGCGTCCAGCAGGCGATTCACGTCCGCGGCATCTGCCGGTTTCAGGCGAAACATCCAGCCCTTGTCGTAGGGATCCTGGTTCAGGGTTTCTGGAGCATCTGCAAGTGCCGGATTGGCCTCGATCACTTCACCGGCGACCGGGGCGTAGACATCCGAGGCGGCCTTGACCGACTCGACCACCGCGCAGGCCTCGCCGGCAGCGAGCTTGCGGCCGGCCTTGGGGACTTCCACGAACACCAGGTCGCCGAGCGCGGCCTGGGCGTGGTCGCTGATACCTACCAGCACTGTGCCGTCGGGCTGCGCCTTGGCCCACTCGTGGGACTTGGCGAACCGAAGATCCGCAGGAACCTTGCTCATCATTGTTCTCCGTTAACCGTTCTTAAAAAAATCTGGATCCGCACCGTCGCGGAGATGATCGCCCGTCAGACGAGCTGCTTGCCGTTGCGGACAAATGGCGGTGAGACGATGCGCGCCGGCAGCCACTGTCCGCGGATCTCGACTTCGCAGGTGCCGTCGGCATCGGCCGGCACGCGGGCCAGCGCGATGGACGCCTTCATGGTCGGGGCGAAGCCGCCGCTGGTGGTTTCACCGGTCGCGCCGTTGGCGAAACGGACCTGCATGTGGGAGCGCAACACGCCGCGACCCTCCAGCACCAGGCCGATGGCCTTGCGCGGCGGGGCGGCACGCTGCGCGTCCAGCGCGGCGCGGCCGGTGAAGGGCCGGTCGACCGGGTCGAACGCCACGGTCCACGCCAGCCCGCACTCCAGCGGCGAGACCGACTCGTCCATGTCTTGTCCGTACAGGTTCATGCCGGCTTCCAGCCGCAGCGTGTCGCGGGCGCCGAGGCCGCAGGGCTGGACCCCCGCGGCCAGCAGGCGGCTCCAGAGCAAAACGATTTCGGCGTGCGGAAGGATGAACTCGAAGCCGTCCTCGCCGGTGTAGCCGGTGGTGGCCGCGAACCAGGGCGCGGAGTGCACGGACTGGAACGCCTTGAGCGCCCGCACCTTGTCGCGGATGGACTCCGGCAGCAGCGGAACCAGCTTGGCCCGCACCTCGGGGCCCTGGACGGCGAGAATCCCAAGGTCGCTGCGGTGGTGGATCTCGACATCAAAATTGACCGCGTGCTTGCGGATCCATTCCAGGTCCTTGTCGGTGGTGCCGGCATTGACCACCAGGCGGAACCAGTCTTCGCGCTGGAAATAGATGATCAGGTCGTCAATGACGCCACCGTGTTCATCGAGCATGCAGGTGTAAAGCGCCTTGCCCGCGACCGTCAGCCTGGCAACGTCATTGGCGACCAGCGAGCGCAGGAATTCGCGCGCGCGCGGGCCATGGACGTCGACGGCGGACATGTGGGCGACGTCGAACATGCCGCCGCTGCGGCGCACTGCGTGGTGCTCGTCGAGTTGCGAGCCGTAGTGGATGGGCATGTCCCAGCCGGCGAAATCCACCAGCTTGGCGCCCAGGCGCTGGTGTTCAGGATGCAAGGCAGTCGTCTTCAGCATGTGCGGCGTCCCCTCGATGAACTACACGCCGCCCTGACTCTGTCCGGGGACCTGAGCGTTGAACGCCTTCGGTGCCCTCCTCATCGAGGGACTCTCGCGCCGCGACTGCTGCGAGGGGCGCATTTTAGGGGAAAGTGGGAAGCAGGTCACGAAATCCGTGACATATATTTGACGTGGGCCGCTGCCCGCAAGTGCGGCCTGTCGCGACCACGCGATTCAGGCCGGGGTAATGTTACTTCGCAAAATGAAAGACTTGCGCAGCACTCTTAGCGTTGATTCCGGCGCCGGACGGCATCACCCCAGGGGACCTGATGCATGGGTATTGAAATCAAGCTGACCGACCGCGAGCTGCCGGTATCGCCGGTGTTCGTGGATTTTCTTGCGCACGATGGCTTCCCGGAGGCCTCGCCGTTCCAGTTGCGCGCCGGCGCCAACACCTGGGTGCTGTCGCTGCACACCATGGCCGAGTACCTGACCATGGTCGAGATGTTCTTTGGTGGCGCCAAGCGCGTCTCGGGCAAGGTGGTGGTGCCCAAGAAACTGACCAAGGGAATCTACTCGGGCGGGTTTTTTCACCGTGTGCTGGGCGAGGCGGTCGAGCACGTGTTCACCTTGCGCCACCCGGTGACCTGCTGCATCTCAACCTATGAGAAGTCCGGCGGCTTGCCGGAAAATGGCTTGTTCACTGTGCGCTCCAACATCGAGGAATGGTGCCGGCGCGACCACCGGGCTGTCGGCCAACCGCGACCTCAAAGTGGTGGTGTATGACAAGGCGCGTATGGAAGCCACTGCTGCCGGTTACCACCGCCGCTATGACAGCGGCCTGGAGCCCACCGAGTTCAAGGTGTTCGAGGAAGTCCGCAAGCGCCACCCGGAGTGGGTGAAGCGCGCCGAGCCGGTGCTCTACTCCGGCTCCGGGTTCACGGTGCCGCCGCTGCAGTCGCCGTTTCCCAGTTTCCGGCCGCGCATGAACGTGCCGGTGGAAATACTCAGGAAAAACGAGGCGGAAGTCCTCAAGGAGCTGAACCGCGCGCTCGAGCGGTTGTCGCTCAAGCCGGTGGAATCATTGCAGGATGTCTATCGCGGCGGCACTCCGGCGCTGCTCAGCTACGAGCCGCTGGATCACTACGAAGGGACGCGCCCGGAGCCGTACCTGGGCATGCCCGATTACTCGCACGGCGCCGATCCGGTGTGGCCGCCCGGCAAGGGACCGAAGCTGTTCGCCTACCTGCGTCCCGGCCCGACGCTGCCGGCGCTGATGGAAGCCCTGAAGGAATCGCCAGCGCGGTTGTTGTTGCGATTGTCAGGGGTGCCGGCGCGCCTGTTGCAAGCCTATGCGCACCGCGGCCGGGAGCTTTGCGCAGCGCTACAGCAAGCAAGACCGCTCGGCGATCCTGCCGGCGCTGGTCGAGGCCTTTATCTAGCGTTCAGCCCTCGCCGGGCGGGGTGGCCGCGTTCCTCAGCGCTTGCCGGGTACGGGCCGGCGCGGCGCGAAACAGGAACAGCCGGCGGGTCCGGATCAGCGGCGTCACCGGCGCGATCCCAGCCGGCCTAGGGAACCGGCAGCCCGGCGAGCCGGATCAGGTCAATGATGGGAGCGGGGTAGATTCCCAGGACCAGCATCAGGAAGGCCAGGCCCAGCACCATGACGCCGCCGACCTGTTGCGCCCAGTCCAGCGGCGCGTCGAACTTCAGGCGCTCCGGGTCGGCCATGAACATGGTGACCACGACGCGCAGGTAGTAGTACAGGCCGATGGCACTGCCCAGCACCACGGCGCCGAGCAGCCACCACAGCCGCGCATCGATGCCGGCGGCGACGACGTAAAACTTGCCGATGAACCCGGCGGTGATCGGGATGCCGGCCAGCGACAACATCATCCCGGTCAGAATGGCGACCAGCAACGGCCGGCGCCAAAACAAGCCGCGGTAGTCGTACAGGTTGTCGGCGTCGCGCTCGCCGCGCGGGCTGGACATCAGGGCGACCACGCCAAACGCACCCAGCGTCGTCACCGAGTAGGTGATCAGGTACACGCCGATCGCCTCGACAGCGAACTCGCCCGAGGCAATCAGGGCCACCAGCAGGTAGCCAAGGTGGGCAATGGACGAGTAGGCCAGCAGGCGCTTGATGTTGGTCTGCATCAGCGCCAGCACGTTGCCGACGAGTATCGAGACGAAGGCAATGGCCGACAGCGCGGTAATCAATGAATCGAAGTTGGCGGCGCCGGTGGCGACGAAGTAACGCAGCAGCACGACGACGACCGCCGTCTTGGAGACCGTGGCAAGGAAGGCGCCGACCGGCGCCGGGGCGCCTTCGTAGACGTCTGGGGTCCACAGATGGAACGGTACCAGCGAAAGCTTGAAGGACACCCCAACCAGGATCAGGCCGACGCCGGTCAACAGCCAGGCATTGGCGTAGTCGTTGCTGGCCGACAGGACGCGGCCCATCTCGGCGAAGCCGAGCGTACCCAACTGCGAGTACACCAGCGCCATGCCGAACAGCAGGAAGGCCGAGGCGACCGCCGACAGGATCAGGTACTTGACGCCGGCTTCCAGCGATCGCGGATCCTTGTAGAGGTAGGCGACCATCCCGTACAGCGGCACCGACAGGATTTCCAGGCCCAGGAAGAAGGACGCGAAGTGCGTGCTGCCGGCCAGCACCAGTCCGCCGAGGGCCGAGATCGACAGCAGGACGTAGTGCTCTTCCTTGTGGCCGCTGTGGCCCTCGAGGTAGGCGTGGGACAAGGTTGCCGTGGCCAGCGTCAGCACCAGGATCAGCGCCGAGTAGAACAAGGCGTAGCCGTCAATCACCAGCAGCGGCGTAATCTGCTGCGGCCCGTCGTACTGGTAGAAGGCGACCAGCACGGACAGGAAGGCCAGGTTCAGGCCCGCCACGCAATAAGTGGCGTTCCACCAGTGGTTGCGGCGCACGGCGATGGCCAGCATCACCACCACCGAGGTGGCGGCCGTGATCAGGATCGGCAACAGCGCGACCCACTGGCTGATGGTGAAGATCATCGGGCACCCCCGGCCGCGCTGTACAGGGAGTGCAGGCTTTGCATCGCGGCGGCCGAGGTGTCCAGCACCGGCTGTGGATACAGGCCCAGCCACAGCAGGATCAGCATCAATGACAGGCAGGTGGCCAGCTCGCGGTAATTGAGGTCCTCGAGCTTTTCGTCGGACTTGGCCGGGCCATGGAAGGCGCGCTGGATCAGCATCAGCGAGTAAACCGCAGCCAGGATCAAGCCGCTGGCGGCCACGATCGTGATTGCCTTGTCGACCGGCCAGGTGCCGATCAGCACCAGGAACTCACCGACGAAATTGCCCAGACCCGGCAGGCCCAGGGCCGCGAGGGCGAAGAACATCACGATCGGCGGCAGGTACGGGAATCGCGCCCACAGCCCGCCCATTTCGCGCAGGTCACGGGTGTGCAGTCGCTCGTAAACTTCGCCACAGAGGATGAACAGGGCGCCGGCGCTGATGCCGTGGGCGATCATGGTGATGATGGCGCCTTGCAGCGCCTGCTCGGTGCCGGCGTAGATTCCAATCAGCACGAAACCCATGTGCGAGACCGAGGAATAGGCGACCAGGCGCTTGACGTCGTTCTGCGAGAAGGTCATGAACGCGCCATAAACGATACCCACCGCGCCCAGCCACATGGCGGCCGGGGCGAAGCTGGCCGCGGCTTCCGGGAACAGCGGCAAGCCAAAGCGCATGAGTCCATACGCGGCGGTCTTCAGCAGGATGCCCGCAAGGTCCACCGAACCGGCGGTGGGCGCCTGCGAGTGTGCATCTGGCAGCCAGCTGTGGAAGGGCACCACTGGCAGCTTGACCATGAACGCCACGAAAAAGCCCAGCATCAATACCCACTGGACGTCGTGCGACATCGGCGTCTTCAGCAGCACCTCGTAGTCGAAACTCCAGACGCCGGTGGCCTGGTGGTTGACCCAGGCCAGACCCAGGATGGCGAGCAGCAGCAACAGGCCCGAGGCCTGGGTGAAGATGAAGAACTTGGTCGCCGCGTAGATGCGTCCCTTGCCGCCGGGGGCGTTGTGGCCCCAGATGGCGATCAGGAAGTACATCGGCACCAGCATCATTTCCCAGAAGAAGAAGAACAGGAACAGGTCCACCGCCAGAAACACGGCCACCACGCCGCCGAGGTTCCACAGCAGGTTGAGGTGGAAGAAGCCGACGTAGCGGCCGATTTCCTTCCACGAGCAGGCCACCGCCATCAGGCCCAGCAGGTTGGTCAGGACGATCAGCAGGATCGACAGGCCGTCAAGGCCCAGGTGCACGCTGATGCCGAAGCGTTCGATCCAGGGCGCCTGGAATTCCAGCGTCCACTTGGGCGCCACGCCCGAGGCGCCGATGCCGGACAGGGAGTAATCACCTGCCCACCACAGCCACAGCGACATGATCAGCACCAGGATCATGGTGCACAGCGCGATCCAGCGCGGGTAGCGGATACCGCCGGCCAGTTCGCCGAACCAACTCAGCAGCCCGCCAAGGAAGGGAATGGCGATCAGCCACACCAGGATGATGGAGTCGGCCACGAATTCCCCGTTCACAGCAGCACCACCGCGCCCAGCACCAGGACGGCGCCGGCGGCCACGCCCATGGCGTACCAGCGGATCTGGCCAGTCTGGGTGCGGGCCAACGCACCGTTAATCGCCTGAAGCGTGGTCGGGATAAAACCGATCGCGATGTCGATACCGTCATTGGCATTGACCCGCGTAAACCAAAGGTAGGGACGCTTGAACAGCAGGTCATACAGCCAGTCGAAGCCCCAGGCGTTGAGCCAGAGCTTGCGCAAGCTGTTGCCGACAATGTTGTTGCGCGCCAGCGCCTCGGCCAGCGGCCGGTTCTTGTGGAAGAAGAACCACGCGACGGCGATGCCGGACAGCGACACCAGTACCGAGATCGCCTCGAGCTTGTGCTTGGCCGCCTCGGTGAAATCGCCGTCGGTGTGGTGGCTGACCGGCAGCACCGAGTCCAGCGGCAGGTGGATGAAGCCGCCCAGCACCGCCGCGACGGCGAGGACCGCCAGCGGCAGGGTGTGGCTGATGCCATGCGGAACGTGCACGTCCTTGGCGTTGGACTCGCCAAAGAACACGATGAACACCATGCGGAAGGTGTAGAGCGCGGTCATGAACGCGCCGAACAAGCCGGCGTAGTAAAGCCCGCGGTGGCCGTTGGCCCAGGTTTGCCAGAGGATTTCATCCTTGGAGAAGAAACCCGAGGTACCGGGGAAGGCGACCAGTGCCAGGCAGCCAATCAGGAACACCGCGAACGTGAATGGCAACTGTTTGCGCAGGCCGCCCATCTTGAAGATGTCCTGCTCATGGTGCAGGGCCAGGATGATCGAGCCGGCAGTGAGGAACAGCAGCGCCTTGAAGAAGGCGTGCGTCATCAGGTGGAAAATACCCGCGCTCCAGGCACCGGCGCCCAGCGCCAGGAACATGTAGCCGATCTGGCTCATGGTCGAGTAGGCCAGCACCCGCTTGATGTCGGTCTGGGCCAGGCCCGCAAAGCCGGCCAGCAACAGGGTGGCGGCGCCCACCCAGCCCACGCACTGCAGCGCAAAGGGCGACAACTCGAACAGCACATGGGTGCGGGCGATCAGGTAAACGCCCGCCGTCACCATGGTGGCGGCATGGATCAGCGCCGACACCGGGGTCGGGCCGGCCATCGCATCCGGCAGCCAGGTCTGCAAGGGCAGCTGCGCCGACTTGCCGACGGCGCCACCGAGCAGCAACAGCGCCGCGATGGTGGCCATGTTGGAACCTTCGGCCCAGACGTTGGGTGCCTTGACCATCAGGTCCTGGATGTTCAGCGTGCCCAGCTCGTGAAACAGGATGAACAGGCCGATCGCCATAAAGGTGTCGCCCACGCGCGTGACCACGAAAGCCTTGCGCGCGGCGGCGCCGTTTTCCGGATCCTTGTACCAGAAGCCGATCAGCAGGTAGGAACACAGGCCCACGCCTTCCCAGCCGAAGTACAGGAACAGCAGGTTGTCGCCCAGCACCAGGAACAGCATGCTGGCCACGAACAGGTTCATGTACGAGAAATACCGGTCGTAGCCGTCGTCGCCGCGCATGTACCAGCTGGCGAACAGGTGGATGAAGAAGCCGACGCCGGTGATGACGCCCAGCATCGTCAGCGACAGTGCATCCAGGCGTAGCGCAAAGTCTGGCGCAAAGCCGTCCACGCTCATCCAGGTCCACAACAGGTGGGTATAGGCGTGGTCGGGTGGTGGATTGTTGAGGAAGTCGATGCCGACCAGAAGCGTGACCAGAGCCGACAGGCCGATGCTGCCGACGCCGACGATGGCCGCCGGGCCCTCTGCCAGCCGGCCGCGCGCAAATGCCAGGATGGTGAACCCGACAATCGGGAACACGAACACCAGCGGCAGGAGCTGGAGCATGGCGCGGCCCTAACCTTTCATCCCGGACAGTGCGTCCGTGTCCAGTGAGACGTAACGCTTGTAGACCTGGATCACCAGTGCAAGGCCCACGCAGGCCTCGGCCGCGGCCAAGGACAGGATCAGGATGAACATGATCTGCCCGTCGGGCTGCTGCCAACGGCTGCCGGCGGCGATAAAGGCCAGCGCGGCGGCGTTGAGCATGATTTCCAGCGACATCAGCACGAAGATGACATTGCGGCGCACCAGCACGCCGGTGAGGCCCAGCGCGAACAGCACGCAGGCCAGCAGCAGGCCGTGCTCCATCGAGACGGACGTCATTCGTTGCGTCCCACGTGATAGGCGGCCACCAGGCCACCCAGCAGCAGCATCGAGGCCAGCTCGACCGCCAGCAGGTAGGGCCCGTACAGGGCGATGCCGACGGCCTTGGCATCGATTTCGCCGCCGACCGGATGCAGCGGGCCGGCGTTGACCAGGGTCAGCATCTCGACCAGCAGCAGCAGCGACAGCAGTGCGGGGCCGATCCACACCTTCGGCGTCAGCCACTTGCGTTCCTGTTCCACCGTGGCCTCGCCCAGATTGAGCATCATCACCACGAACACGAACAGCACCATGATGGCGCCGGCGTAGACAATGATCTCGAGCAGCGCGGCGAACGGTGCGCCGAGGGTGAAGAAAATGACTGCAAGCGACAGCAGTGACACGATCAGGTACAGCAGGGCGTGCACCGGATTGTGGTTGGTAATGCACATCACCGTGCTGAACACGGCGATCAGCGCGGCGGCGTAGAAGGCCAAGTCCATCATGGCATCAGCTTCCGCACGTCCACCGGCGGCTCCTCGTTCCGGGCCTCGCCCTTGTCCTTGCCGGCCACCGACATTCCGGCGACGCGGTAGAAGTTGTAGCCCGGCTGCTTGCCGACGCCCGAGATCAGCAGGTGCTCCTTCTCGTAGACCATGTTCTGGCGGTCGTACTCGGCCATCTCGTAGTCCGGCGTCAGCTGGATGGCGTAGGTCGGGCAGGCTTCCTCGCACAGTCCGCAGTAGATGCAGCGGCTGAAGTTGATGCGAAACCACTCCGGGTACCAGCGGCCGTCCTCTTTCTCGCCCTTTTGC
>JANNAK010000156.1:0-50505 GCA_031384195.1 Gammaproteobacteria bacterium | reverse complement strand
CCGGATTGGTCAAGGCACAGGCCGAGGCCGAGGGGCTGGATGAAATCTTCCGCGCCGCCGGCTTTGAGTGGCGCGATCCGGGTTGCTCCATGTGCCTGGGCATGAACGACGATCGCCTGTCGCCGGGTGAGCGTTGTGCCTCGACCAGCAACCGCAATTTTGAAGGCCGGCAGGGGCAGGGTGGTCGCACCCACCTGGTTTCACCGGCGATGGCCGCCGCGGCCGCCATCGCGGGCCACTTTGTAGACGTCCGGAGCCTCTAGACCATGCAAGCCTTCACCGTGCACACCGGCACGGCGGCGCCGCTGGACCGCGCCAACGTCGACACCGATGCAATCATTCCCAAGCAATACCTGAAGTCAATTCGTCGCACCGGCTTCGGCCCGTTCCTGTTCGACGACTGGCGTTACCGCAAACCCGGCGACTTGAACATTGACGTCGCTACCCGCGATCCCAACCCGGGCTTCGTGCTCAACCTGCCGCAGCACCGGGGGGCCAGCGTGCTGCTGGCGCGGGAGAATTTTGGCTGCGGGTCCTCCCGCGAGCACGCGGTCTGGGCGCTGGCCGATTTTGGCTTTCGCTGTGTCATCGCGCCGGGATTCGCCGATATCTTCAACAACAACTGCTTCAAGAACGGCCTGCTGCCGGTGGCGCTGGCGCCGGCCGAGGTGGACCAGCTGTTTGCCGCGGTGGCGGCGGATGCCACCGTTCAGATCACCGTGGACCTTGCCGCGCAGACCGTGCGTTGGGGCAAGGCGCAGGCACGTTTCCAGGTCGACGCCTACCGCAAGGACTGCCTGCTGCAAGGGCTGGATGAAATCGGCCTGACGCTGCGCCACGCCGATTCCATCCGCGAATACGAGGCCAAGCGCCGCCAGTCCGAACCCTGGCTGTTCCCGGTACAGCCATGAAGAAAATACTGGTCTTGCCCGGTGACGGCATCGGGCCGGAAGTCATCGCTCAGGCGGTGCGGGTCATCGACGCGCTGCGCGATCGGCACGGATTCAAGGTCGCGCTCGAACCGGGGCTGATTGGCGGCGCGGCGGTGGACGCCCACGGCTCGCCGTTGCCCGAGGAAACCCTGGCCAAGGCGCGCGGCGCCGACGCCATCCTGATGGGCGCGGTGGGCGGCCCGAAGTGGGACGCCATTCCACGAGAGCAACGTCCCGAGCGCGGACTGCTGCGCATCCGGCAGGAACTGGGCCTGTACGCCAACCTGCGTCCGGCGATCTGTTTTGATGAGCTCGCCGATGCCTCCTCGCTCAAGCCCGAGGTGCTTCGCGGCCTGGATATCCTGATCGTTCGCGAACTGACCGGCGGCATTTATTACGGCCAGCCCCGCGGCATCACCACCGAGAACGGCCAGCGCGTCGGCTTCAACACGGAACGCTACGCCGAAGACGAAATCGAGCGCATCGCCCACAGCGCCTTCCGGCTGGCGCGCCAGCGCAGCAAAAAGCTTTGCTCGGTCGACAAGGCCAACGTTCTGGAGTCGTCCCAGCTTTGGCGCGAGGTGGTGGAGCGGGTCGCGAAGGACTATCCCGACGTGGCGCTGAGCCACCAGTACGTGGACAACGCGGCGATGCAGTTGGTACGTGCGCCCAAACAGTTTGACGTCCTGGTCACCGGCAATATCTTCGGCGACATCCTGTCGGACATTGGCGCGCAGCTCACCGGCTCGATCGGCATGCTGCCGTCGGCCTCGCTGGGGGCGGACGGGCGCGGCTTGTACGAGCCGGTGCACGGCTCGGCGCCGGACATCGCCAACCGCGGCATTGCCAACCCGCTGGCGACGATCCTGTCGCTCGCAATGCTGCTGCGTTACAGCTTTTCGCAGGCCGGACTTGCGGACCGGGTGGAGATGGCAGTGAGGAAAACGCTTGCGTCAGGCCGGCGTACGGCCGATATTGCGCGCCCCGGCGAGCCGGTCAGCGCCACTTCAGACATGGGAACTGCGGTACTGGAAAATCTATGACCAAGAAATTTGATGTCGCTGTGGTGGGTGCCACTGGGGTGGTCGGCGAGGAAATGCTGAAGACGCTGGCCCTGCGCAATTTTCCCCATGGCAAGGTTTACGCCGTGGCCAGCCGCCGCTCGGCCGGCGAGCATGTGGACTTTGGCGACGACGAACTGGAAGTCCAGGACCTGGCGAGCTTTGATTTCTCACGGGTGAAAGTCGGCCTGTTTTCGCCCGGGGCCGCGGTGTCAAAGGTGTATGCGCCCAAGGCGGCCAAAGCCGGCTGCGTGGTGATCGACAACACCTCGCAGTTCCGCTACGACAAGGACGTCCCGCTGGTGGTGCCCGAGGTCAACCCGAAGGACATCGCGCTGTACAAGGCGCGCGGCATCATCGCCAACCCGAACTGCTCCACCATCCAGATGCTGGTGGCCCTGAAGCCGATCTATGACGCGGTGGGGATCGAGCGCATCAACGTGGCCACCTACCAGTCGGTGTCAGGCACCGGCAAGGCGGCGATCGAGGAACTGGTCCAGCAGACCGGGGACGCCCTGAACGGCCGCTCGGTGGATTTCAAGGTCTACCCGCGCCAGATCGCCTTCAACGTGCTGCCGCACATCGACGTGTTCATGGACAACGGCTACACCAAGGAAGAGATGAAGATGGTGTGGGAGACTCGCAAGATCCTTGGCGATGAGGCGATTCAGGTGAACGCGACCGCGGTTCGGGTGCCGGTGTTCTTCGGCCACTCCGAGGCGCTGCACATCGAGACCCGGGACAAGATCACGGCGGCTGAGGCCCGAAAGCTGCTGGAGGCAGCGCCGGGCGTCAAGGTGATCGACCGGCACAAGGACGGCGGCTACCCGACGGCGGTGACCGATGCCGCCCACGACGATGCCGTTTTTGTCGGGAGGATCCGCGAGGACATTTCCCATCCGCGTGGCTTGAATCTATGGGTAGTGGCGGATAACGTTCGCAAGGGTGCGGCGCTGAATAGCGTGCAAATTGCGGAAATCCTGGTCCGGGACTACCTCTAGAAGGACCCAAAACCGGCCTTTGGACGTGTTGACTCAGGACCAGTTTTCCGAGATTATAAAAGGGCTTACAGCAACAAAATGATGTATTACTCTCACACTGGACTGCAAGGCTGGGGGGGACTGGAGAGCGTATGTCGAACAGGCTGAGCGCAGTGATGGGGTTGCTGGTCCTGGCATGGACCGGCTCGGCGTGGGCGTTGGGGCTGGGCGAAATCGAGGCCAAGTCACACCTGAACCAGCCGTTGCTGGCCCACATCGCCATCTCCTCGTCTACACCGGCCGAGGTCGAGAGCCTGGTGGTGGCGCTGGCCTCCAACGAAGACTTCGATCGCGCTGGCCTGGAGCGTCCCGAGTACCTCTCGACCCTCGTGTTTGAGGTCCAGGGGGCCACAATTCGCGTGCGTAGCAAGGAAATTGCCCGCTCGCCGTTCGTGACCTTCCTGCTGGACCTGCGCTGGAAGGGCGGGCGGCTTCTGCGGGAATACACCCTGTTGCTCGATCCCCCGACCCTGGCGCAAGGTGCCGCTGCTCCTGCCAGACCGGCAGTTGCAATCCCGAAGCCGACCGCCGCCAGCCCGGAGCCGGTTGCGGCCGTCACGGTCCCGGCCACGCCATCGGCCACGCCATCGGCGACCCCCACATTCACACCCGAACCAGCTGTGTACAGCGCAGCGCCGGCGGCAGCGGTGCCGGCCGCACGTGACGGGACCTATGGCCCGGTGGAGCCCAGGGAAACCCTGTGGAGCATCGCCTATCGCCTGCGGCCGGATGCCGATGCCATCACCATGGACCAGATGCAGGTGGCCTTGCTGAATGCCAATCCGGATGCCTTCAAGGATGGCGATCTGACCGGCCTGCTGAAGGGCGTGACCCTGCGGATCCCGAGTCGGGCCGAGATTCTTGCCGTAGATCCGGCGGCCGCGAAGTCGCAGGTTGCCCGGGCCCGATCCGGAGCCGCCGCACCCGCCAGGATCGCGCCGGTCGCCCAGGCCACAACCAAGCCGGTGCCCAAGGTCGAGCCTAAGCCCGAGCCTAAATCCGAGCCGAAGCCCGAGCCGCCACCGGTCGCCCAGGTCGAGCCGGCACCGGCGCCGGTGCCGACGCCGAAGGAGACCGTAAAGTCCGATCCGGTCCCCGCGCCGGCCGCGAGTCTGTCGACGAGCCCGCCTGCGGTGGCTGCAGCACCGACCTCGGTGCCTGCGCCGCCGCCCTCCGAACCAGTCACCGCGACGGCCTCAAGTCCGGAGCCGGAGGCGGTCGCTTCCGAGCCGATCGAATCCAGGCCAGAAGCGCCGGAATCCGCGCCGAATCCGGCGGCTGCGCCAGTCATCAAGAAGCCGAAATACGAGGTCGAGTGGACCGGATTCCTCGATCGAGGGAAGGAATTGGTCGGTCCCTATGCGCTCCCCGCAATCGCGGGGATTCTCGTTTTGGCGGGTGGACTGTTTGGCTTCCGCCGCTTGCGCGACAAGTACGCGCAGTGGTCGTATAACCGCGCTTCGCGAAAGCAGTCGAAGTCGGCCGCTACGGATGCCGGGATGGACGCGACCGAGATCGCGGGCGACAGCGGGGCCGCAGACAGCGACGCCACCGCGATTCATCCGGCGATGGTGTCAACCGTGGCCATGCACGCCGTCGCGCACGATGCCACGCAAAGCATGGACGCGCGGATGGCGGCCACCATGCAGCAGCCGACGAAGTCCAGCAGCATGGATCAGACCATGCGGCAGGAGGCCTCAGCCGGCGTTTCGGCGGCGCGGGCGGTGGATTTTGACGTCACGGGGCAGTACGCGAGCGAGACCGTGCAAATCAACCTGGACGCCGGCGACCCGGTTTCCGAAGCGGAATTCCACCGGGCCTACGGTCTGTACGACGAGGCGGCGCTGCTGCTGAAGCAGGCGCTCGTAAAGGACCCCCAGCGCACCGAAGCACGAGTCAAGCTGGCGGAAATCTATTTTGAGGCGAGCAAGCCAACGGAGTTCATCGCCGTCGCAACCGAGCTCAAGTCGCAGTTGCCGGACGCCGAGTGGCAGAAAGTTGCCCTGATGGGCAGCCAGATCGCGCCGCAGGAGGCCCTGTTCAGCGGCGCCACGCTCGGTGCGGCCGGGGCGGCTGTAGACCTTTCCTTTGATGAACCGGCGGCTCCCGCGACTCCGGCAGCGGCACCAGCGAGGCGGGCGCCGGCGGCCGCCGACCCGGACATGCTGGATTTCAAGCTCGATGACGCCATGGAATCGGCGCCGGCGGCTCAGGCGGCCGAGGACTCGCTGGAGTTTGACCTCGGCGGACTTTCGCTGGATGAGCCTGCGACGGCAAAGCCGGGCGGCAGCCCGGCAGCGCCGGCTGAGGAATTCAAGATGGACAGCCTCGACCTGGGTGATTTCGACCTCGGCGAATCGGCTGGCGCGGACTCGGGGAGCATGGAAGTCGACAGCGGCACCGGCGACGATGCCAGCACCAAGCTGGACCTGGCCCGAGCCTACGTGGACATGGGCGACAACGACATGGCCAAGGGACTGCTCAATGAGGTCCTGTCGCAGGGTACGGATCAGCAGAAGAAAGAGGCCGGCGAACTGTTGCGGCGGGTCCAGGCATAAGCAACGCGTCTGCGGTCCCGGTGCGCTGGGCCGCCGGGGTTGAATACCTCGGCACCGCCTATTGCGGCTGGCAATTCCAGGACGAGGCTCCAAGTGTCCAGCAGGCATTGGAGCGTGAACTTTCGGTCGTCGCCAACCACCCGGTTCGGGTCGTTGCGGCAGGGCGTACCGATGCCGGCGTGCATGCCTGGCAGCAGGTTATCCATTTTGACTCGGCTGCACCGCGCCAGGCTCGCGCGTGGCTGCTGGGCTGCAATTCCTTGCTTCCGCGCGATCTGGCCTTGCGCTGGGTACAGCAGGTGCCGCCGGAATTCAGTGCCCGTCGAAGCGCCAATTCCCGGCGCTATCGCTACGTCATCCACAACGGATCGGCGCGGCCGGGACTGCTGCACGACCGCGTCAGCTGGGTGATTCCACCGCTGGACGAGGGTCGCATGCACGTTGCGGCGCAGGTACTGCTTGGTGAACACGACTTTTCGGCCTTCCGCGATGCCAAGTGCCAGGCCAAGAGTCCAATGCGGAATCTGCATTCGATCCAGGTTCGCCGCTGGTCCAGCTATGTCGTCATTGACGTGGCAGCGAATGCCTTCCTGCACCACATGGTGCGAAACATCGCCGGAACTCTCTGCGCGGTCGGCTCCAGCGAACGCCCGCTGCAATGGGTCGAGGAGGTATTGCGCGGCCGCAAGCGCATGCTGGGCGGCGTCACTGCGGCGCCGGAGGGGCTCTACTTCGTCGGCCCCAGCTATCCAGCGGAATTCGGCCTGCCGGGGCCGCCGGACCCTCCCTTCCCGGGGCCACTTTGATGCCGACGGCGATCAAGTTTTGCGGGTTGACCCGGGCCCAGGACGTTGACGCGGCGGTCGCTCTCGGGGTTGACGCGGTTGGGTTCGTTCTCGTGCGGTCCAGTCCACGCTTTATATCGCCGGAGTTGGCCGCTATCATCCGCCGCCGCCTGCCAGCCTCGGTCCGGGCGGTGGCGTTGTTTCGAAATTCGACCGAAACAGAGGTTCAGGAAGCCTTGGACGCGATGCAGCCGAACCTGTTGCAGTTCCACGGCGAAGAATCACCGGAATTCGCCGGACGATTTGGCGTGCCGTACTGGCGTGCCGTGCCGATGGCCGGGGACCAGGACCTTGAGGCGTGGGCGAAGCGGTTTGCCGGTGCCGAGGCCCTGCTGCTGGACTCGCACTCGCCCGGTAGCGACGGCGGGACGGGTCGTCGCTTCGACTGGTCCGGCGTACCCGGCCTGACAAAAGCGGTGGTGCTCGCCGGTGGCCTGACGCCGGAGAACGTCGTCGCGGCCATTCGCGCCGTGAAACCGGCGGTGGTTGACGTGTCGTCGGGAATCGAATCGGCACCGGGGATCAAAGACCGGTCAAAAATGGAGCAATTCGTGAAGCACGTACGGCTGGCGGATGAGCGCTAAGTTCGCAGGCCCCGACGCGAACGGCCATTTTGGGCCCTACGGCGGCCGATTCGTCGCCGAGACCCTGATGGAACCGCTGCGTGAACTCGAGGCCGAGTACGTTCGGCTGCGTGACGATCCGGTGTTCCAGCGCGAACTCGATCGTGATCTGCAGCACTACGTTGGCCGGCCCTCGCCGCTGTACGAGGCCGAGCGGCTGGCCAAAAAATGGGGCGGGGCGCGGGTGTTCCTGAAGCGGGAGGACCTTAACCATACCGGCGCCCACAAGATCAACAACACGGTCGGGCAGGCGCTGCTGGCCAAGGCGCTGGGCAAGACCCGGGTGATTGCCGAGACCGGCGCGGGCCAGCATGGGGTGGCGACGGCGACAGTCGCCGCCCGCCTGGGCCTGAAGTGCGTGGTCTACATGGGCGCCGAGGACATCCAGCGGCAGTCGCCGAATGTCTATCGCATGAAGCTGCTGGGCGCCGAAGTGGTGCCGGTCAGGAGCGGCACGCGCACCCTGAAGGATGCGCTGAATGAAGCCCTCCGCGACTGGGTCACCAATGTCGACGATACCTTCTACATCATCGGCACCGTGGCCGGTCCGCATCCGTACCCCATGATGGTGCGGGACTTCAACGCCGTGGTCGGGCGCGAGGTCCTGACCCAGTCGCGGGCGCAGTTGGGTCGGCTGCCTGAAGCCCTGGTGGCCTGCGTCGGCGGTGGCTCCAACGCCATCGGGTTGTTCCACCCGTTTCTCAATGAGGCCGGTGTTCAGATGTACGGCGTCGAGGCTGGGGGCAAGGGGCTGCGCAGCGGCGAGCACGCGGCGCCGTTGTCGGCCGGTCGGCCGGGGGTGTTGCACGGCAATCGCACCTATGTGATGGCGGATGCCGATGGCCAGATCATTGGCACCCACTCGATTTCGGCGGGGCTGGATTACCCGGGCGTCGGTCCTGAGCATTCCTGGTTGAAAGACCTGGGCCGGGTCAATTACGTTTCGGCGACCGATGATGAGGCGTTGGCCGCCTTCCACGAACTGACGCGCACCGAGGGAATCATTCCCGCGCTGGAGTCGGCGCACGCGGTGGCGTACGGGCGCAAGCTGGCACGCAAGCTCGGCAAGGATCGGGCCATGGTCATCAACCTTTCGGGTCGCGGCGACAAGGACATATTCACGGTCGCGCGCATCGAGGGGATTCGGCTGACATGAGTCGTATCCAACCGATGTTTTCGCGCCTGCGGCAGCAGGGGCGCAAGGCGCTGATTCCCTACATTACCGCCGGTGATCCGCGCCCCGCGCAGACGGTCGCGCTGATGCATGCGCTGGTGGCGGCCGGAGCCGACCTGATTGAGCTGGGAGTGCCGTTTTCGGACCCGATGGCGGACGGTCCCGTCATTCAAGCGGCCTGCGAGCGGGCCCTGAAGCAGGGCACCACCCTGTGGCGGGTCCTCGACATGGTGAAGGAGTTTCGTCGTCGGGATCGCCAGACGCCGGTGGTGCTGATGGGATACCTGAACCCGATCGAGGCACGGGGGTTGCGGTCATTCGCACGGCGCGCCAAGGCCAGCGGCGTCGACGGCGTGCTGGTCGTCGACCTCTCGGCCGAAGAAGCGGGGGCGTTCGTGCCGGAATTCCGGGCCTGCGGCCTGGACTGCATTTTTCTGGTCTCGCCGACCAGCTCGAAAGAGCGTATCCAGGCGATCGTAAAGGTGGCGTCGGGCTACCTCTATTACGTTTCGCTCAAGGGCGTGACCGGCTCGGCGAGCATCGATCCCATCGCGGTGGCCGGAAAGGTGGCCGAGGTCCGTCGACATACCGAGCTGCCGGTGGCGGTGGGTTTCGGCGTGCGCGATGCGGCCACGGCCGCCCGGGTGGGAGCGGTCGCCGACGGGGTGATCGTCGGCAGTGCGCTGGTGTCGGAAATCGGTCGGCACCGCGGACCGGTCGCCGGTCTGGTGCGAAAGCTGGGTGCTAAACTTCGACCCATGCGGACTGCCCTTGATTCGTCCCGACGGGCCCCAAGGCCATGAGCTGGCTTGAGAAGCTGACCCCCTCCCAGGTTGCGCCGACCGAGCGCCGTCGGAACGTTCCCGAGGGTCTCTGGAGCAAGTGCGAATCCTGCAATTCGGTCCTCTATCGCGCCGAATTGGAGCGCACCCTGGAGGTCTGCCCGAAATGCGGTTCGCACCGGCCGATTTCGGCCCGCGAACGACTGGATTACTTCCTGGATCCGGAGCCGCGCGAGGAAATCGCCGCCGGCCTGCTGCCGGAAGATCCGCTCAAGTTCAAGGACACCAAACGGTACAAGGATCGAGTCAGCGCAGCGCAAGCCGACACCGGCGAGCCCGAGGCGCTGGTGGTGATCCGCGGCCGGGTGCTCGGCCTGCCGCTGGTAACGGCGGCGTTTGAGTTCAATTTTATTGGCGGTTCGATGGGCAGCGTGGTCGGTGAAAAATTCGTGCGGGGCGTCCAGCGGTCGCTCGACGACGGCGTAGCCCTGGTTTGTTTCTGCGCCAGCGGTGGCGCGCGCATGCAGGAGTCGCTGTTCTCGCTGATGCAAATGGCAAAGACCAGCGCCGCGCTGGCGCGGCTGGCTGAACGCGGGCTGCCGTTTATCTCGGTGCTGACCCATCCGACCATGGGCGGCGTGTCCGCCAGTCTGGCGATGCTCGGCGATGTGAATATCGCCGAGCCAAAGGCGCAAATTGGATTTTCGGGGCCACGGGTCATAGAACAAACCGTTCGACAGAAACTGCCGGAAGGGTTCCAGACCAGTGAGTTCCTGCTGGAGCACGGGGCCATCGACCAGATCGTCGACCGGCGCGAGATGCGCGAGCACCTCCATCGCTTGCTGGCTGTGTTGACCCATTACACGCCAACACCCGTTGCCGGCTGAGGCGCCGGGGCCGTCGGCCGGTCTCGCCGATTGGTTGCGCTGGCAGGAGTTGTTGCACCCGGCGGCCATCGACCTGGGCCTGGACCGCGTTCGCGACGTGGCCGGACGTATGCACCTGCCGGCGGAAGGCATATTCACGCTGACGGTCGCCGGTACCAATGGCAAGGGCTCAACCGCCGCCATGCTGGCCGCGATCTACCAAGCGGCCGGATATGCCACCGGAGCCTACAGCTCGCCGCACCTGCTTCATTACAGCGAGCGCGTGACGATCAATGGGGTACCCGCAAGCGAGGCGCAACTGTGCGCAGCCTTTGCCTCGGTTGAGCGTGCCCGGGGCGGGACCTCACTGACCTACTTTGAATTTGGCACTCTGGCGGCGCTGCTGCTGTTCCGGCAGGCTGGCGTGCAGGTCCAGGTATTGGAAGTCGGCCTGGGCGGGCGCCTGGATGCGGTCAACATCGTCGATGCAGACCTGGCCGTGATTACCAATATCGGGATGGACCACGTCGAGTTTCTGGGCCACACCCGCGATCTCATTGCGGTCGAAAAAGCGGGCGTCCTTCGACCGGGCCGGCCGGCGGTTTACGTCGACCCGGATCCCTGTGACGCCATCCTGCGCGAGGCCAATCGCCTCGGGTCGGTCCTGTCGCTCCTGAATCGGGATTTCAGTTACCAGCGTGCCGGTGACAACTGGAATTGGCACGGATCGCAGGGCGGGTATCGCAAGTTGCCGGCCCCGGCCCTGGCCGGGGCCATCCAGCTCCAGAACGCGGCCGGGGTGATCGCCGCACTGGCGGGTGCGAAAAAGTCCTTGCCGGTCGACGAGTCGGCGATCCGGGCCGGACTGTCCCGAGTCCGCTTGCCGGGCCGGTTTCAGAAAATCGGGCAGGTGATACTGGATGTCGCGCACAACCTCGAGGCTGCCGCTGTCCTTGCCGACCATCTGGCCGGCGCTGGAGTGGGAAAGGTTCATCTGGTAATCGGGATGCTTTCCGACAAGCCGGTGCTGGAAGTTTTTCGGGCGTTGGCACCCTGGGTCACCAGCGTCCATGCCTCGAGCATTCCGGGCCCGCGCGGATTGGCGGCCGCGGAACTGCTCGAACGCAGTCGCGGTGCCGGATTGGGCGGTGTGGGTTACGCTGACCCAGTGGCGGCGCTGCGCGCAGCGCAAGCTGCCGCCGCTGAAGGCGATACGATTCTGGTTTGTGGTTCCTTTCTCACTGTCGCTGCGGTCATGGCTGTGCTGAAATGAATGAAGTGATGATTCGCCGTGTGCTCGGCGCCGTGGTGCTGCTGTTGGCAGCATTCCTGCTCGCCTCCCTGATACCCGGTCCCGAGGCCGGGCAGGACCGCGGTGGATCGCCGTCTGCGTCTGATCCGGACCAGGTGGTTCGCTACGACCTGAAAGGAGTCGGTCGGGCCGGGCTCAAGCTGGAACCCGCCCTGAAGGACCTTGGGCCGGAACAGGAAAACCCGTCGCCGGAGCCGGATCCAGAGCCCGTGGAGGCGGCGCAGTCGCCTGGGGACGAGCCCGTCGTCGCCCCGGCGCTGCCTGTAGTTGCCACGGTGAAACCCGCGGCTCCGGCAGCGGCTCTGGCAGCGGTTCTGGCAGCCAGGCCCGCTCCACCCGCTGCATCGAAAACGGAGGCCGCTGGCTGGTTTGTGCAAGTCGCGAGCTTTGCCGACCCGGTCAACGCACGCTCCGTGCGTGATCGGCTGCGGGGCTCAAAACTGCCGGCAGCCTCGCAGGAGGTCAAGGTGGGGCGGGCCACCTGGTACCGGGTGCGGGTGGGGCCCTACCGTGAGGAGGCGGCGGCACAGAAGGCGCTGGTGCGCGTGCGTGCCCTGGATTACCGCAGCGCGCGGCTGTTCCAGGAATCGGTCCAGTGAAAACCCGCCGACGGCTGCGATTTCGAGTGAAATCTGCCGCCGTACCCCCTAAAATGCCGCACCCAATCACGGGCGTGGACGCCGGAAGCGGTAATGATCTGGGTTGACTGGTGCCTGCTGGCGGCATTTATGGCCTCGATTCTGATCGGGGTGCTGCGCGGCTTTACGCGGGAAGTTCTTGGATTGGCGAGTTGGGTGCTGGCGATTGCGGCCGCGCTGCTGCTTGCCCCGACCGTCGCGGACTACCTTGAATCCAACATCGCGACGCCGTCGTTGCGGATCGCGGCCGCGTACGCCCTGGTGTTCCTCGCGGGCTTGGTCCTGGGAGCGATCGTGACGGCCGTCGTCAGCCGGCTGGTTCGCAAGAGCCCGCTGTCGGGGGTTGACCGGATGGTGGGCGGCGGCTTTGGCGTCGTACGCGGTGTGCTGCTGGCAGTGGTGGTCGTGGCGGTGCTCGGATTGACGCCGGCGCGCCAGGATCCGTGGTGGAAGGAATCGGTATTCATTGGCCAGCTGGAATGGCTGGCGGACGGCTTTCGCAGGATGTTGCCGGAACACTGGCGCCAGAAACTGGCGTCCCCGACGGATTCGCAGGGGAGTGCCTGAACATGTGTGGAATTGCTGGCCTGGTTGCAAACGCCTCCGTCAATCAGGAGCTCTATGACGCCTTGACGGTGTTGCAGCACCGTGGCCAGGACGCGGCCGGCATCCTCACCACCGACGGCGACAAGTTGTACCTGCGCAAGGACAACGGCCTGGTGCGTGACGTGTTCCATTCCGACGAGCACATGATCCGCTTGCGTGGCAACGTCGGGATCGGGCACGTCCGCTATCCCACCGCGGGTTGCACGACCTCGGCCGAGGCGCAGCCGTTCTACACCAACATGCCGTTCGGGATTGCGCTGGCCCACAACGGCAACCTGACCAATGTCGAGGAACTCAAGCGCGAGCTGTTCCTCGAGGACCGGCGCCACCTCAACACCGACTCGGACTCCGAAGTCCTGCTGAACGTATTTGCACACGAGTTGATGCAGCGCCACGCCCTGCGCCTGTCCGCCGAAGACGTGTTCGAGGCCGTGGCCATGGTCCACCGCCGCTGCCGCGGCGCCTACGCGGTCGTCATGTTGATCAACGGATTCGGGGTGGTCGGGTTCCGCGATCCCTTTGGCATCCGGCCGCTGGTGTACGGGCGGCGTGAGGGCGCGAACGGGCCCGAGTACATGATTGCGTCCGAGAGCGTCGCCCTGAGTTCCCTGGGCTTCGAACTGGTCGCGGACGTCGCCCCGGGCGAGGCTGTATTCGCGACGGTGGAAGGCAAGTTGCACAAGCGCCAGTGCTCATCCAATCCCGTGTATTCCCCCTGCATCTTTGAGTACGTTTACCTCGCCCGGCCGGATTCGGTGATGGACGATGTTTATGTCTACAAGGCCCGATTGCGCATGGGCGTGAAGCTGGCCGAGAAGATCCTGCGCGACTGGCCCGATCACGACATCGACGTCGTGATCCCGATTCCGGATACCAGCCGCATCGCCGGGGCGGAGATGGCCGCGCGCCTCAACGTGTCCTACCGCGAGGGCTTCATCAAGAACCGCTACATCGGCCGCACCTTCATCATGCCGGGTCAGGCGCAGCGCAAGAAATCCGTGCGCCAGAAACTGAACCCGGTGGACCTGGAGTTCAGGGACAAGAATGTGCTGTTGGTTGATGACTCGATCGTGCGTGGCACCACCAGCCGGGAGATCATCCAGATGGCGCGGGAGGCCGGGGCGAAGAAAGTCTACTTTGCATCGGCGGCGCCGCCGGTCCGCTTCCCCAACGTCTACGGCATTGATATGCCCACGTCCAGCGAATTGGTGGCACACGGACGCACGGTCGAGCAGCTGGAGAAGATGCTGGGGGCGGACCGGCTGATTTACCAGGACCTGCCGGACCTGATCGAGGCCGTGCAGGTCGGAAATCCGAAGCTCACGCGGTTTGATACCTCGGTGTTTACCGGCGAATACGTAACCCAGGACGTGAGCGCCGACTACCTGAGCCAGCTTGAGTTGTTCCGCTCGGATGCCGCCAAGGAAGCCCGGCGCCGCGGCAGCCAGACCGTGATCGACCTGCACAACGCCGCGAGCCGCTAATCGCCAATCCCCCCGGGGGTGCGACCGGTTACGCTCCCGGAACCGGCCGGTTTTGTTGATAATCCAGACATGAAGAAGAAAAGGCAGGAAAAACGCTGGGGCGCCGCCACTCAGGGCATCCGTGCGGCGGACCGTCGCACCGAGTTCCAGGAACATTCCCTGCCAATCTTCGCCACCTCGAGCTTTTGCTACCGGACGGCCGAGGAAGCGCAGGCGGTGTTTGCGGACCAGCAAGCGGGCTACATTTACTCCCGGTTCAGCAACCCGACGGTTGAGGCCTTTGAGCGACGCCTCGCGGCCATGGAGGGCGGCGACTCCTGCGTCGCCACGGCCAGCGGAATGGCCGCCATCCTGTCCCTGTGCATGGTCTTGCTGAAGCAGGGCGATCACGTCGTGGTTGCGCGATCGCTGTTCGGCTCCACGATCTCGCTGTTCAACAATTACATTGCCAAGTTCGGCGTGCGAATCAGCTACGTGGACCCGGCGGACCTCAAAGCCTGGGAAGCGGCAATCACGCGGCAAACCCGGTTCCTGTTCGTGGAGACGCCAACCAATCCCCTGTGCGAACTGGTGGATATTGCCCGCCTGGCAAAAATCGCCCACCGCAAGGGCGCCTTGTTGATCGTCGACAACTGCTTCCTGACCCCCGTGCTGCAGAAGCCGCTGGCGCTGGGCGCCGACCTCGTCATGCATTCGGCCACCAAATACCTCGATGGGCAGGGTCGTTGTATCGGCGGGGCGATCGTTGGCGACGCCCAGCGGGTTGGCAAGGAAATGTTTTCGTTTCTGCGGACCGCCGGTCCCTGCCTTTCACCGTTCAATGCCTGGGTGTTCCTGAAGGGCATGGAGACGCTGGAATTGCGCATGAGCGAGCACGACCTGCGGGCTCGCGCACTGGCCCGTTGGCTTGAGTCGCAGCGCCGGGTCACGCGGGTTTACTACCCGGGCCTCAAGTCACACCCGCAGCATGCGCTGGCGCGTCGGCAGCAGGACGGGTTTGGCTCGATTGTGTCCTTCGACCTCAAGGGCGGGAAGGCGGCCGCCTTCCGCCTGATCAACCGCACCCGGATGATTTCAATCACTGCCAACCTCGGCGACACGCGCACGACCATTACCCATCCGGCGACCACCACCCATTACCGGATCGGCGCCGAGGCGCGGGCGCGTGCCGGCATCGGCGACGGACTGGTACGAATATCCGTCGGGCTCGAGAACATCGAGGACCTGATCGCCGACCTGGAAACCGGCTTGCGGTGAGCTGGTTTGCGGCCGTCCATGCTGCGCTGACCGAAGCCGATCCTGCCCGCAAGTGTGCCGCCACCGCGGGCCTTGCCGAGCCCCTGGATCTCGAGGTTTCCCAGGCCGTGCAGGAGCCCTTAACCGGGGTACCAGGGCGCCCCTTGCGTCCGGAGCTGGTCGGGCCGGGCGACGTGCCCCGACGTGGTTTTGGCTCGGTGGATGGCCGCGCGGCGCTGGTCCATGCGGTGGCGCATATCGAGTTCAACGCCGTCAATCTGGCGCTGGATGCCTGTTGGCGATTCCGCGGCATGCCGCTCCGCTACTACGCGGATTGGCTGTCGGTGGCGCGCGATGAGGCCCGCCACTTCTTGATGCTGTCAGGTCGCCTGTCGGACCTGGGCCACGCCTATGGCGATTTCAGGGCCCACAACGGGCTCTGGGATGCCGCCGAGCAGACCCGGGACGACGTCCTGGTGCGGATGGCGCTGGTCCCCAGAGTGTTGGAGGCGCGGGGGCTGGACGTCACCCCGGGCATCATCGCCAAGTTGCAGCAGGCGGGAGACCTGGAGACCGTGCGAGTGCTGGAGGTGATTCTTTCCGAGGAAGTCCGCCACGTAGCCATCGGCAGCCGCTGGTTCCAGCAGCTGTGTGCGGAACGCGGCCTTGATCCGGTAACGACGTTTCGGGACTTGCTGGCGCGGCACGGCATGAGCCACCGCCAGGCATTCAACGTTCCGGCGCGGCTGGCGGCCGGATTTACTCAGGCCGAACTGGACGGGCTCAAGACGACGCGTGTAAACCCGGCGTGATCGGCCCGCAAGAATTCGCAGTGACCCTGGCGCCAGTCCGCCAGCACCGTGCGCGTGCGTGGACGACTGCCGACGAGCAGCCGGTGATCAGCGGGTCGATGGGTGTGGCCGTGGATGATGCGGTCGACCCCGGAGTCCTGGAAGGCTGAGGTGATGGCGGCCTCCGTGACGTCCATGATTTCCATGGTGTTGGCGGTTTTTTGGGCTGAACTGCGGCTGCGGACATCACCCCCAATCCGTTTGCGCAACGACAGTGGCAGGCAGCCAAACAGAAACTGCACCGCCCGATTGCGGGAGAAGATCCGCCAGCGCTGGTAAGCACGGTCCAGGGTGCAGTACTGGTCGCCGTGGGCGAGCAGGACTTTTTCGCCGCCCAATGCCAGGGTCCGGGTTTCCGGAAGCAGCTGAACCCCGGTGCGCCGGGAGAATTCGCGCCCAAGCAGGAAGTCCCGGTTGCCGTGCTGGAAAAAGACCGGGACGCCGGCGTCGGTGAGCGCCCGAAGCGCCTGGACCTCGGTGTCGTAGGTGCGCAGCCCGTCGTCGTCCCCCAGCCAATACTCAAACAGGTCGCCGAGGATGTAGACGGTGCTGGCCTCGCGCGCGGCCCGGGAAAGAAAATCCCGAAACGCGACACGAAGGGGTGAGTCGCCGGCTGGCAGGTGCAAATCCGACAACAGGTAGGCGGGCTTGGGCACGTTGGAGCGCGTTCTCAGGCCCGCGGCGGCGCGTCTAGGGCTTGGCCGCCTGGGTGACCAGGGTGGCCGATTTGAGGAGGACCTGGGTGGTGGGAACGTCGCGGCCAAACGGCGCGGTTGACCCGGTTGGCGTGTTGCCGATCTTGTCCACCACGTCCATTCCCTCGACGACCTTGCCAAACACGGCGTAGCCCCAGCCGTCCTGGCCGGGGTGGTCGAGGAATCCGTTGTCGGCGTGGTTGATAAAGAACTGAGCCCGCGCCGAGTGCGGCGCACTGGTGCGTGCCATGGCGACGCTGCCGCGTACGTTCTTCAAGCCATTGGCCGCTTCATTCTCGATCGAGGCGCGGGTTTTCTTTTCGCTGTAATTGGTGTCGTAGCCACCGCCTTGGATCATGAAACCCTTGATGACGCGGTGAAATACCACGCCGTCGTACTGCTTGTCCTTGACGTACTGGATGAAGTTCTCAACCGTCTTCGGCGCCTTGGCCGGGTCGAGCTCGAGGGTGATTTTGCCCATGGAAGTGTCGAGGACGACACGGGGGGCTTCGGCGGCATTGGCAAGGGTCATGGACAGTCCAAGGAGTAGGGGAAGGAGGGTGGTTTTCATGGGGTTGGGTCAGGCGGCAAGCAGGGAGCCGGAAGGGTCCACCGCTTCCAGCGCGGCGTAGATCGTATCGATGCCGGCATCGTCATCGCACGATTGTTCAGACAGGATCCGGCGATAGGCACGGCCGCCGGGCTGGCCCTTGAACAGGCCGAGGATATGACGCGAAATCTGGTGCAAGGCCGTGCCGCGTTCCAGTTCGCTTTCGACGTAGGGAAGCAGCCGTTCGAGAATCTCGACGCGCGATGCCGCCGGGCGCGAATCACCGAACAGCTTGTAATCCACTTCGGCGAGACAGAAAGGGTTTTCGTAGGCCTCGCGGCCAAGCATGACGCCATCGAGCCCCTGCAGGTGTTGCTGGCAGTCGTCAATGGAGCGAATGCCGCCGTTGAGGACAATGGTGAGCTTGGGGAATTCCTGCTTCAGCCGCAGGACGTGCTCGTACTGCAGCGGGGGAATCTCCCTGTTTTCCTTGGGGGACAGTCCCTTCAGCCAGGCTTTCCGGGCGTGGACGATGAACACGTCGCAGCCGGCGGCCGCCACAGTCTCGACAAAATGCCGCAGGAAGAAGTAGTCCTCGGACTCGTCTACGCCAATCCGGTTCTTGATCGTGACCGGCAGTGAGGTGGCGCCACGCATCGCGGTAACCGACCTTGCGACCCGCTTGGGGTCCAGCATCAGGCAGACGCCGAACGAGCCTTCCTGCACGCGGTCCGAGGGGCAGCCGCAATTCAGGTTGATTTCGTCATAACCGTACTGCTCGCCAATCTCGGCACAGCGTGCAAGATCCTCGGGGTTGGAGCCGCCCAGTTGCAGGGCGATCGGGTGCTCGGCCGGATGGAAGCCCAGCAGCCGGTCGCGCTTGCCATTGAGGATGGCCGGCGTGGTGACCATTTCCGTGTACAAGCGGGCGTGCCGCGAGATCTGGCGCAGAAAGTACCGGCAATGGCGATCGGTCCACTCCATCATCGGAGCGACGCAGAATCGGTAAGGGGAGTGCATCATTTCGCTATTGTAATGCCTCTCCGGCTACAGTCCGCCGCCCCCGATCACCCCGCCGTCGACCACCAGGGTGGTTCCGGTGACATAACTTGCTGCGTCCGAGGCGAGAAACAGCACCGCCGGCGCGATTTCGTCGGGCTGTGCCATGCGTCCCAGGGGGATCTGCGGCAATACGGTCTTCAGGATTTGCTCATTCTTGGTCAGGGCCGAGGCAAACTTGGTATCGGTCAGGCCCGGGAGTACCGCGTTCACGCGGATTTTTTGCGGCGCGCATTCCTTGGCGAAGGCCTGCGTCATGTTGATCACCGCCGCTTTGGTGATCGAGTAGATCGCCTGATACATGCCCGGTTTGAGGCCGTTGATCGAGGCGATATTGACGATGGCGCCGCCGGTTTTGGTCTTGCGCATGAGCTTGCCCGCCAGTGTGGAAAGCTCGAAGTAACCCCGGATGTTGACCTGGATGGTCTTGTCGACCATGCCCATGTCGGTGTCCAGGACGTGGCCGAAATAGGGGTTGGTGGCGGCATTGTTGACCAGAATGTCGAGCCGGCCAAAGGCCGATTCGATTTCGCCCATCAGCGCACCCAGCGCGGCGGACTCACCCTGGTGGGCGGCAATGGCCGTCGCCTTGCCGCCGGCGGCCTCAATGCTCGCGGCGACCTTGTCGAGGTCGGCCTGCTTGCGGCTGGAGACGATGACGTGGGCGCCCTGGGCGGCCAGCAGGCGAGCGGTGGCCTCACCGATTCCACGGGAAGCGCCGGTCACCAATGCAATGCGGCCGGAGAGGTCAAAAAGTTTCGTGGACATGGAAATTCCCTGAAAAAATGGGGTCTCCGCCGTGGCGGGAACCGGGTTAGGCCTTGGACTTCTGGATGATTTGCTCGGACACGGCGGCGAGGGCGCCGACGAACAGGCCGAAGGCCTGGAAACGCGGGTTGCGCGTCTGTCCCAGCTTCCAGCGGTAATAGATCTGCTGGGCAATGACCGCAAGGCGGAACAGCCCGAACACATAGTAGAAATCGAAGTTGCCAATGGTGCGGCCGGTTTTTTCGCCGTAGTACTGCACGATCTCCTCACGGCTCAGCATGCCGGGCAGGTGGGAGGGTTGCATGCGCAGGGTCTGCATCTGTTTCGGGTCATTCGCCTGCACCCAATACGCCAGCGTGCCCCCCAGATCCATCAGGGGGTCGCCAACCGTGCACATTTCCCAGTCGAGCACGGACGTCACCGTCAACTGGTCATGCGGATCGAGAACCGCGTTATCGAAGCGGTAGTCGTTGTGAATGATGCCGGGACGTGGATCGTCGGCCGGTTGATGCTCTCGCAGCCAGGCCATCAGGGACTCGCACTTGGGAACGTCATCGGTCCAGGCCTTGCCGAAGCGTTCGCACCAGCCGTTGACCTGGCGCGCCACGTAGCCCTGCGGATGTCCGAGGTCGCCCAGGCCGATGGTTTGATAATCGAGATTGTGGAGCCTGATCAACTCATCCAGCAGGTTGGTGCAGAGCTGCCGGGCTCGCGTCGGGTCGTACTCCAGCCCGTTGGGGATGTCGCGCCGCAGGATGATGCCGGCGACTTTCTCCATGACGTAAAACGGAGCGCCAATCAAGCTGGCGTCCTCGCAGTACGCCAGCGGGCGCGGGCAGGGGAAGTGCGGATGCAGGGCCTGCAGTACGCGGTACTCGCGATGCATGTCGTGACCCGATTTTGGCTTGGTCCCGGCCGGTGGCCGCCGCAGGATGATCGAGCGTCCGCCGACGTCAATCTGGTAAGTGAGGTTGGAGGCCCCGCCGGCAAACTGACGGATCACCAGCGGACCGTCCGGAAGGTTCGGCAATTCGGACGCCAGATAGGGGCGCAAGACCTCGGCATCGAGCTTGTTCTCGTCGCGCACGGTCCCGGGTGTGTCGAGCAGGGTGTCGTTCATGGCTTACCGAAACGTGAGCAGTGCCGGGTCCTGGGCTTGCTCGAGGTGGGTGATGTTGTTGAATCCAAGCAGTTGCAAGCCGCGGTTGCCCCAGCGGAATACATGTTGGCCGGCATTGTAGATGCGCCAGTTGAGCCGAAAGGCTGCGGCATCGTCGACGCCCAGCGCGGCCTGCAAGGCGACGGTGATGACGCCGCCGGAGGTAAAGACCACCCGGCGTTCTCGCCCGCCCGGAGTCACGACCGCGCGCAGCCCGTCAAGGCACCGGTCGCGGAAGGCCACCCAACCCTCCAGCGTGCCGCCGTCGTGGGCCGCCCCGGACAGCCAGCAGTCGATGACTTTCTCGAAAAAAAGCTGGAACGCCTTGCGATCGGCAAACAGTTCGCGCCGGTCCAGTGACAACTCCGGATGCCGGCGCGCGAGTACCGGAAGGTAGCTGCGGACGACGGCGTCGGCGTCGTACTCATTGAACTCGGGTCGGGCCATTGCGATACCGCTGTGATTCGCGGCGGTGAGGGACAGGCTGGCCGTGTCTCGCTGGCGACTCATTTCCCCGGTAAACGCCAGGTCCCAGCGCGTGTCCAGCTGCGACCAATGCGCGCCCAGCACCTTGCTCTGGCGGATGCCGGTCTCGGAGAGGCAGTCATAGTTCCGGGTGCCGAACGACGCCTGCCCATGGCGCACCAGCACCAGAGTGGTCACCGGGGACGGTCAGGGTGCCTGAACGTAAACCGGACCCTGAAGGGTGGTCCCAAGCATGAACCCGGACTGGCCTGCCACCGCGGGCTTGAGCACGACCGTGTAACGGCCGGGAGCGAGCCCGCTGATGATTGCCAGTTTGGGATTCTTGCCGATGGTCCATTCGCCCGCGGCCAGCGAGCCGTCGTCGGCCGTGACTTGCACATTGGGCTTGAGCGACTCGAGATTCAGCGCGTCCGAGAACAGCAGCGCAATGGCATCCTGCCCCCGCACTTGGCCGGCATAGACCAGCTTGAGCTGGTTGGTGGGCATGGTGGACGGATCTGGCCACCACTGCTTGAGGGCGTCGGCGCTTGCGGCCGTGCTTGCCTTGGATGCGGCGGGCGCCTTCGCTGCTTCGGCGGGTTCGGCCGTACTGGTCGGCGCGGCCTTGGGCTCGGGCGATGTGGCCACCTTGGGTTGCGGCTTGGGCGCCGGTGCGGGCGCTGCCGTTTCGGGCGCCGGCTTCGCCGCCGCCTTCGGGCTGGCGACTGGAGCCTGGCTTGCGGGTGCTTCCGTGGCCTTCGCGGGAGCGGGCTGGGCGGCCGGCTTGGCCGGAGCCGCTGTCACCGGCCTCACACCAGCGTCAACGGAGCCGCCTTCCGGCGGTGGTTCGTTGGCCAGTGCGCGCTCGATTTCCTCGGAGGATCCATAGTCAGCCGCGCCGGTGCCATGCGAGGCAATCGTGGTTGACTCCGGCGCCGGCGCGGCCTCGGTCACTGGCTCGGCAGGCGCTGCCTCCAGGTCTTCGGGCGTTTCGTTCGGCTCGCTCTCCGCAGCGGCGACAGGCGTCGGCGACGCGGCCTGCGGAGCCGGGGCAGTCGCGGCAGGCGTGGAAGCGCCCGGGTGTTCAGTGACGGAGCCAATTCCGGGAATCAAGCCGGGCGGAACCAGGCTCAACGCGAAATAGGTGCCAACTGCAACCGCCAACATCACAACCGCCATCACCAAGGCACTAAACCTGACCATAAAGCTCCTCCGGGAATTGTTGCCCATATGTCTTAGAGACAATTCGAATCACTATGGTGGCGCTACGCAGGAACGTCAACCCGTCGCGGCGCTCCTGCATAATATGCGGGACTTTCCACCGACGACTCCCATGAACGACGGCTACCTGGATTTTTCGCATTCCGCGCTTGGAAACGCGCTGGTATCCATGCTGGGCCTTCCCAAGCCACCGCGCCTGATTCGCGGTGAGGGTCCGTGGAGCGCGTCGCCACTCGCCTCGCAGGGCGTGATCTTTGGGGCTGCACCCGGGGCTCATTCGATGCGCGCCCTGGTGGATGCCTTGCACCAGGCCGGCGCGCAATTGCGCGTTCGACCAGAGCTGCCCGGCTTTGCCGCGATCAAGTCGGTGGCGGCCGAGGTCGGCGTCAGTCTCGCCGGCGCTGCGGTGGTCGGCGAAGCGGCCGAGCCTTGCCTGGCGCTGGTGTACGACGCCAGCGGCCTTGAAAATCCGGAACAACTCCGGTCGCTGTACGATTTCTTCCAGCCACTGGCGGCGCGGATTCCCGCCAATGGCCGGGTGCTGATCGTCGGGCAGGTCGCCGAGGCGGCAAAATCTCCGGCGGCTGCGGCTGCCAGCGGCGCCCTCATCGGATTCGTGAAAAGCCTGGGCAAGGAGGTGGGGCGGAAAGGGGCCACCGCAAATCTTCTGGAACTCCATCCCGGTGCGGACCGTGTGCTGGCCGGTGCCTTGCGCTTCTTCCTCTCCCCGCACTCCGCGTTTATCAGTGGCCAGCGCCTGACATTGCAGGCCGGCGGCACGGCCGGCCGGATTGAATGGACCGGATCCCTGGCCGGGAAGCGGGCGCTGGTGACGGGCGCGGCGCGCGGTATCGGCGCGGCCATCGCCGAAGTCCTGGCCCGGGAGGGGGCAAGCGTGATCGGCGTGGACCGCCCGCAGGAAGAAGGGGCGCTGGGCGCGACTCTGAGCAAGTTCAACGGGTTCGGGTTGGCGCTGGATATCACGGCTGCGGACGCCGCCCAGCGCATCATCCAGGAGTGCGGGCAGGGAGGGGCCGGACTCGACATTGTGATCCACAACGCCGGAATTACGCGCGACAAGACCTTGCGCAACATGCCGCCGGCCTGGTGGGATCAGGTGATTGAGGTGAACCTGGCCTCGATCGTCCGCATCAACGACAAGCTGTTGGAGTCGCAAGTCCTGAATCCGGCGGCGCGCATGGTTTGCGTATCTTCCATTGGCGGCATCGCCGGCAATCCGGGCCAGACCAACTACGGCGCGACCAAGGCTGGCGTCATCAGCTACGTGCGCGCGATGGCAAAATCCATGGCTGAGCGCGGCGGGGCGATCAACGCCGTCGCACCCGGATTCATCGAGACGCAGATGACGGCGCACATGCCGGCCGGCCCGCGCGTGATGGGGCGCCTGATGAGTTCGCTTTCGCAGGGCGGATTGCCCGAGGACATTGCCGAGGCGGTCGCGTTCCTGGCCAGTCCCTATGCCGCGGGCGTAAATGGCCAGACCCTGCGAGTCTGCGGCCAGCACCTGGTCGGCGCCTAGTGCCGATCGGCCGGCGAGTCCGGACGGAGTCGGCACCGTGAGTGGACTTGAGCGGGTTGCCGAAGCGTCGCTGCCAACCCGCTTTGCCAACTTTCGCCTGCGCGTTTACATGGGTGCCGACGGCAAGGAGCACCTCGCCGTCTCCCTGGGCGAGCTGGCGTCCGGATCGCCGCCGCTGGTGCGGGTTCACTCCGAGTGCCTGACCGGCGATGCGCTTTTTTCGCTTCGCTGTGATTGTGGATTCCAGCTTGAGCACGCACTGCAAAGAATTGCGGCGGAGCAGCGTGGTGCGCTGATTTACCTGCGTCAGGAAGGTCGGGGGATTGGGCTTGCGAACAAGATTCGAGCCTACGCGCTGCAGGATGGCGGTGCCGATACGGTTGAGGCCAATGCCCATCTGGGTTTCGAGGCCGACCTGCGGGATTACCGGCCGGCAATTGAAATCTGCCGCGACCTCGGCATCAGCAACATTCGCTTGCTGACGAACAATCCGCGCAAGCTCAATGAACTGGCGGCTGGGGGACTGGTGGTCGCCGAGCGAGTCCCGATCCAGTGCGGACGCAATCCCCACAACGAGGCATACCTGACCACCAAGGCCGACAAATTGGGGCACCTGCTGGAAGTCCCGGTGCACAAGCCTTGAAGGCGGGCGCAACGTGATTTACGGCTTGGCCCGGTCCGCGCTGTTCGCACTGGACCCGGAACACGCGCACGAGGTCACCCTTGGCATGTTGAGGGCAGCGCCCGCCCTCGCCAGTGCGTTTTGTGCCGCGGTCCCGGACGACCCGGTGACGTTGGCCGGGATTACATTTCGCAACCGGGTTGGCCTGGCCGCCGGCCTGGACAAGAATGCGCACTGCTTGCCGGCCTGGGACCGCTTCGGGTTCGGCTTTGTCGAGGTCGGGACGGTGACGCCGCGTCCACAGCCTGGGAATCCGCGGCCCAGGATGTTCCGACTGCCGGCGCAGCAGGCGCTGATCAACCGGCTTGGCTTCAACAACCTGGGCGTCGACCACCTGATTGCGCAAGTCCGCCGGCACCCGATCAAGGCGACCCTGGGGATCAATATCGGGAAGAACGCCGATACCGCCCTCGAGCGGGCTGCGGAGGACTATGTGACCTGCCTGCAAAAGGTCTACCCGCACGCCGGCTACGTCACGGTGAACATTTCCTCTCCGAATACCCTGAATCTTCGCGACCTGCAGCACGGGGAGGCCCTGGCCGGGCTGTTGCGTCGCCTGGAACGCGAACGTGCCCGACTCGATCAGGACCTGGGCCGGCGGGTGCCCCTGTTTCTGAAAATCGCACCGGACAACACGGCGGAGGGGTTTGCGCAGACCGCGACGACCGCCCGGACACTCGGGGTGGACGGACTCATCGTTTCCAATACAACGGTTTCCCGGCCCGGCCTCGAGAACAGTGCGGTCGCTGCAGAGGCCGGCGGATTGTCCGGTGCGCCGTTACGGCCGCTGGCGCTGTCCGCACTGAAGGCGGTACGGACGGCGGTGGGCGCGGATTTTCCAGTGATCGGAGTCGGCGGGATTGTCCGGGGGGCGGACGCCAGGGAACGGCGGGAGGCAGGGGCGGACCTGGTCCAGATCTACACCGGATTCATTTTTGCCGGCCCCGGCTTGGTCGGCGATTGCCGCCGGGCACTGAGCGGCAGGGCGTAACTCGCCCGATTTGTCACCCTGGCCGGGCCACGAATTGCCTTGCCGTGAGCCACGCCGTCTTGTAGATTGCGCTCCGCCGCCGGAAATACCGGCGAGCCTGAAAAAATCCACCGGGAGTCCCCACAAATGTTGATCAAGAATTCCAGCGCCGCGATCCTTGCCGCCGGCGCCTTCCTGCTCGGGTCGCTCCCGGCATCCGCGGTCAATACGGACGGCCACCAGATTCCGTATTTCGGCGTCTCGGCGCAGTACCTGATGACCGATTCGCGCCGGAATTCGGACGATGGCCTGGGTGCCCAGCTGACGTTCGGCGTGCCGCTTGAATCCGGCCGCGATGCCATTGAAGTCCGATTCCACGACACCGGGTACGCCCGACCACTCGATGGCAAGGACAACTTCCAGTCGGCCCTGATGGTCAACTATGTGCGCGACTGGGGCAGCTTTACTTCCCTGGGCATCAAGCCGTTCGCGACGGCGGGCCTCGGCTTCGTCCAGGAAGACGTATTCGCCAGCAAGCACTTGCACCTGAGCCTCGACGTCGGCGGCGGCCTGATTGTGCCGATTCCGTTCAAGGGCTGGGCGGTTCGCCTTGACGCGCACGCGCAGATGCAGGCCAACGATGAAACCTGCCAGGGCGCCCCGTGCACCCGCAGTGCGAGCTCGCTGACCGACTACCTGGTAAACCTGGGCATCCAGATTCCGATGGCGTGGTTCTACGACAAGCCCGTGGCCGTCCCGGCTGCCGTCGAAGACTGCCCGCTGGCGGTCGTCGATCCGGCTTCAGGCCGCCGCGATTGCTCCGCGGATTCGGATGCTGACGGCGTTGGTGACAAGGTGGACGCCTGCCCGGACACCCCGCGCGGCGCCGCCGTCAACCGCCAGGGTTGCTCACGCAGCCAGCTGAACAATGACCTCGATGGCGACGGCGTGGCCAATGCCGACGACGAGTGCCCGGACACTCAGCCCGGCCTGAAGGTTGACCAGCGCGGGTGCGTGGTCAAGCAGACGACCGCCCTGCGCGGCGTGACCTTCGAGACCAACTCGGATCGTCTGACCAGCGAGGGCCGCTCGACGCTGGATGGCGTCGCCGCGACGCTCAAGGGGCAGTCGGATCTGACTGCTGAAATCGCCGGCCACACCGACAGCCTCGGTTCAGACGCCTACAACATGGTCCTGTCCCAGCGGCGTGCAGACTCCGTGCGCAGCCACCTGGTGTCCCAGGGCGTCAGTGAAGCGCGCCTGACCGCGGTCGGCTACGGCGAATTGGAGCCGGTGGACTCGAACGATACCAATGCGGGCCGCCAGAACAACCGGCGCGTCGAGTTCCGCATCAACACCAAGTAAGGAACGGCTGCATCCGCCGGCCACGCCAGCGGAAGATTCGGGGCCGCATGCAAGTTATCGCACTGCGGCCCCGTTTTTGTTTGTGCCGGAAAGGATTCATGCGTCCACGGTGCCCGGAATGACTGCCATCCCCGACAGCCCCTGCATCGGGCTGTGCCAGACCGATGCAGAACGGGTGTGTCTGGGCTGCGGCCGGCACATCGACGAGATCGTGGAGTGGCCCTTCGCGGATGACCGGCGCAGGGAGGAAATTCTGCGGCTGGCCCAGGGTCGGCATTCGCAGCGCCATGCTGATACCAACACGCAGGAGTCCTCATATGACCCCACCCGCCAGAAGTGATTTCCGGTTCTTCCATGAACTGACCCCGCGCTGGGGCGACATGGACGCGCTGGGTCACGTCAACAACGTGAAGTTCTTCACCTATGACGAGTCGGCGCGCCTGGAGTATTTCCAGCAACTGATGCGGGACGACGCCCGATTCTGGAAGGATTACGGCTTGATCCTGGCCAGAATCGAGGCCGACTTCCTGGCCCAGTTGCGATTGCCGGCACGCCTGGAGATCGGATTTCGCATCCGCCGGCTCGGGCGTACCAGCCTGGTGACCGAGGCCGCGATGTTCAGGGATGCGGAGGTGGTCGCGGTGACACGCGGCGTGCTGGTCTGGTTTGACTACTCGGCCAGCCGCGCCCTGCCGGTACCGGAGGCGGTCAGGGTGCGGATCCGGGAATCGTGCGCCACGCCGCCAGAGGAGGCCTAGCGAGGGGCTGGTGAGGGGTCCGAGCGCCGGGGAATTTGGTGCTGACGGCCTACTGCGCCGACAGGATGAAGTTCATCCTGGTGCCGGCCAGCTCAATGCTGTCGTTGTTGTTGAGCTTGACGGCCTGGATGTCGATTTCCTTGCCATTGACGACCGGTCGGCGAACGCCGCCGCCCTGGCCGCCGACGTGGACGATGTAAAAACCGTCTGACCGCCGGGTAATTGCCGCGACCTGCTCGCCGGGCTTGCCGAGCGTGGTCAGGGCCTTGGTCAGGACCAGTTCCTTGCCGGCGCTTGGGCCGGTGGCAACCTTGAGCTTCCCGACCATGGGGGCCGCCTGCGGCGTCGGTGCAGCCGGTGCACCGGCCGAGGCCGCTTTCTGGACGCTGGAGTCAAACGCCGCGCCAAGCTGGCCCGGCTTCAGGATCATGGTCTTCTCAAATTCGTCGTCGTCGCCCTTGGCCTCGCCTTGATACTTCAGGCTGTTGCGGCCAATGGTGATGACGTCGCCGTTGGACAGGGGGTGCTTTGCCACCTGGCGGCCGTTCACCTGGGTGCCATTGGTGCTGTCAAGGTCTTCCAGGAACGAGTCCTGCAGGATGGTAATGACGACGGCATGGTGCCCGGAGGCGGCCTTGTCGTTGAGGGCGATGTCGTTGTCCGGGGCCCGGCCGATCGTCACCCGCTCCTTGCTGAGAGGAAAGTCCTTGGAGACGCCGGAGCTGTCGGTAACAATCAATTTGGCCATTCGAAGATTCTCAGAACCACTCCATCAAGCGGGTGTACCAGCGCGGACCGGGGACCAGTGTGCCATCGACGCGGGCCAAGGCTACGGAAACGTTGTCTTTTCCCCCGTTTTCATTGGCTTGCGCTACCAGCGCCTTGGCCGCTTCAGGGAGATTATCAGCAAATTTGGACAGGGTTAAGCGGATGTCGCTGTCCTCGACCATGTCGCAGAGCCCGTCGGAGCAAATCAGGATGACGTCGCCGACCTCGATCGGGTCCTCAATAACGTCTACTTTGACGTCGGGTTCGACGCCCAGCGCGCGGGTGACGATGTTCTTGCGCACCATGCGCTTGGCGTCCTCGCGCTTGTAGTGGCCCCTGGCAATTAGCTCCTCCAACAGGGAGTGGTCGCGGGTGACCTGTTCAAGCTGGCCGCGACGCAGGCGGTAAAGCCGGGAGTCGCCGACATAGGCGATGGACATGCGGTCGTGGTGAAACACGCAGCCGACCACGGTGGTCCCCATGCCGGCACACTGCGACTGGGTCTGCGAGACGTGATGAATGGCCTTGTGGGCATCTTCCACCGATTTCTTCAACAGCATCGCCTCGACGCTGTTGCCGCTTGCCGGATCCACCTCGCCGTGTTGCAAGGACTTCCACTCTTTGCGGACCGTCTCCCGGATGGTGGCAATCGCCATCCCGCTTGCGATCTCGCCGGCGTTGTAGCCGCCCATGCCGTCTGCGAGCACGACCAAGCCGATGTCGCCTTCCTCGCCTACCGCATCTTCGTTGTTCTTGCGGACCCGGCCTGGGTCGGAGAGCAGCGCGGTGGCCAACTTGTTCTTTAGGGCCATGGGATTAGCCGAGAGCGGTCAGGAGCTGGCGCAGGTCTTTCGACATTTCAATGCCACGGGCGTAGCGCTTGGCGGGGTCCTTTTGCTGGGCCTTGTCGACAATGACGGTCAGCGGCGGCGGCAGGTCGGCGCGGGCGCCGGCCAGCGGCCGGTAGGGCTCGTTGGCGATCTTGAACATCAGGGAGGCCATTGAGTCGGCGTGGAACGGGAGGGAGCCGGTCAGCAACTGGTACAGCGTGACGCCCAGCGAGAACAGGTCGGAGCGACCGTCCACTTTCAGGCCAGAGAGCTGTTCCGGCGACATGTAGGACGGGGTTCCCAGGACCATGCCGGTCTTGGTCTTCGAAGAGTCGGTAATGCGCGCAATACCGAAGTCGGTCAGCTTCACGACCTTGGTCGCTTCCAGGTACATCAGGTTGGCGGGTTTGATGTCGCGATGCACCACGGCTTGCTGGTGCGCAAAATCGAGGGCGTCGGCGGCATCGGCAATATGCCGCAGCACCTCCTTGACCGGCATCAGGGCGTTAGGCTTGGTATAGCGCACCAGGTCATGACCGTTCAGGAACTCCATGGCGATGTAGCACAGGTCGTGCTCCTCGCCAGCGTCGTAAATCTGCACGATGTTCGGGTGGTTGAGGCGCCCAGCCGTCTCGGCCTCGCGGAAGAAGCGCTCCTTGGCGCCGGCAAGTTCGTCCGGCTCGAACTCCTGCGACAACGCCAGAGTCTTGATGGCAACCACGCGGTTGATCTTGGGGTCCTTCCCCATGTAAACCACGCCCATGGCGCCCTTGCCGAGCTCTTTCTCAACCTGGTAGCGGCCCAGCATCGGTTTTTCGCCGGCGCCCGCGTCCAGGACCATGGTGCCGCCCGGGTGGCCGCCACCGCCACCGAGTATTACCGTCTCGGACAGCTTCTTCGCCCGCGCGGTCTTTTGCGCCACGTCGCGGAACTTCGGGTTGTGGCCGGCGATGTACTGGTAAGCAGACTCGGCCTTGTTGAACTGGCGCTTGCGCTCGAAATCCAGCGCCAGGTTGTAAATCAGGTCGAACAGCTTGTCGTCCACCGGCGTGACCCGACGGAACTTGTCGAAGGCCATGTCCAGCTGGCCCTGGCCCTGGAAAGCCAGGCCCAGCATCTTGTTGCTCTCGGAGCCCTCGGCGTCGGATGACAGCTTGAGCATCTCGGTCAGGCGCAGGCGCTTGACGGTCATGAACAGGTGGCCAACCACGATCATCAATGCCGGGATGCTGAACTTGAGCCACAGGGCGCTGCCCGCCATCAGGCTGAGCTGTGCGACCAGCAGGGCAATGGCGAGGGCGGCCGAGATGGCGGTCCCGATTCCGGGTGAAAACCGGGGTACGGCCAGTGCCAGCCAGGCGATGGACAGGACCAACACAAGCAATTCGACCGGCGCGGCCCAGCCTGGACGAGTGTAGAAATCCTGCTGGAGGATGCTGGACACCACCTGCGCCAAAATCATCACCGGTTGCATGTTTGGCGACGTGGGCGTCGGGAATGCATCGCCGATGCCGCGCGCGGTGGCGCCGATGAGCACAACCTTGTCGCGAAAATTGGACACCGGCACTTTGCCGCTGATGACGTCGAAGAACGAGTTAACCGGGAACGCCGGGTGACCATTGGTATCGGCGTAAAAATGGTTGTACATCAATAATTCGGGTGTGGTTGCAATCGACAGGCCACCCAGCGCGACGCCCTCGCCAAGCCGGACCTCGATCTCCTCCGGCTTCAGGTTCAGTGCCTGGGCGGCGAGCATCAGGGCCAGCGACGGGTAGTACTCGTCAAAATGTTGCAGGACCAGCGGCTCGAATCGAACGGCGCCGTCCACGTCCAGCATGGTGGTGAGGTGACCAGCGCGCGCAACGGCCGCCAGTTCAGGCAGCGGCGCCAGCACCGACTCCTGTGTCGGGATTGGCAGCAACTCGCTGCTGCGAGCGTTGATCCGGTCAACGACATTGGGCAGGGCGTTCTTGCGGACGTCGTCCGGCAAGGGTGCATCCGGGCGGCCAGAGGGCAGGCCCAAGGCAAAATTCATGGCGAGGACATGGGGCGGGCCCTTGGCCATCGCCTCGGCAAGGTCGCGATCGGTAGACAAGGCGGACTCGGCTGCGCCCAGCTTGGCGATGATGGCGGCCATTTCGGGGCTGTACCGCTGCGCGAGCGCCGATGACTGATAGGCGTCGGCCAGCGGCGCTACCGCCCGGTTCTTGGATGCCAGGTCGGCCAGGATCACACCGAAAGTCTCGATTTCGGCCGGAATTTGTGCGGCGAGCGGTGATTGTTCGAGTTGCCCGCGAATTTCCTTCAGGTAGCGCAGGCCGGGATCGTCCTGTGCCTCAAAATAGAGGACCGCGCTGCCCACGGCGCGAGCGCCGCCTTCCCGAAGCTTGGTGATCAGCTCGGCCTGCCTGCTCCTGGGCCAGGGCCAGCGGCCGATGTTGCGGATGCTGTCATCATCTATTGCAATGATCGCAACCTTGTCGCTGGGATTCCGATCTCGCGCGCGTACCCCCAAGTCATACGCGTAACGTTCAAGTCCCTGGAAACCGTCGGCAAATACACCGTAAACAAGGATCAGGAACGTGAATGAAAACAGCAGCGCTGCGAACCAGTCTTTGGACCAGAATCCTTTGGTTTTCATGCGCCCCGGCTTTCTTCTGATTCGCCCTGCATAGTAACCTGTTTCAACAGATTCCCAGAAACCTTCCGGCGTGGCCAAGGCTAAAAACCAGTTTGTTTGCCAGAGTTGCGGCGCCGGATCCACCAAGTGGGCGGGGCAGTGCACCGAGTGCGGCGAATGGAATACGCTGGTTGAAGGGCGCGGAGAGCGGCCGGCACGCGTCAGCGCCGGCGCACCCGGGGCCGAGATCCGGCGACTGTCGGAAATATCCGCCGAAGACACTCCGCGCCAGAGCACCGGCCTGCCCGAGATGGACCGCGTCCTGGGCGGCGGCATCGTCCCCGGATCGGTCACCCTGATTGGCGGCGATCCGGGAATCGGCAAGTCCACGCTGCTGATGCAGATGCTGGGTACGGTTGCACCGGCCTTGCGGCCGCTCTACGTCACCGGCGAGGAATCGCTGTCACAGGTCCGGCTGCGGGCGCAGCGGCTGGGCCTGAAAAACCTGGATTTGCCGGTCCTGTCGGAAACCTCCGTGGAACAGGTCCTGGGGCGACTTCACACCCACCGCCCCGGGCTGCTGGTGCTGGATTCGATCCAGACCCTGTACAGCGAGTCCCTGGAGTCCGCGCCCGGATCGGTATCGCAGTTGCGCGAATGTGCGGCGCAACTGGTTCGCCATGCCAAGTCGCAGTCCTGCGCCGTGGTGCTGGTCGGCCACGTGACCAAGGAGGGTGCGATCGCCGGTCCGCGGGTGCTGGAGCACATGGTCGACACGGTCCTCTACTTTGAACACGATGTCGGCTCCCGATTCCGGATCGTGCGGGCCGTGAAAAACCGCTATGGCGCCGTGAACGAGCTGGGTGTCTTCGCAATGACGGATGTTGGCCTGAAGGAAGTCAGCAATCCCTCGGCATTGTTCTTGTCCCGTCACGAGGAGCCGGTTCCGGGCAGCGTGGTCACGGTCACCCGGCAGGGCACCCGGCCGTTGCTGGTGGAGGTGCAGGCGCTGGTGGATGCCTCGACGCTGGACTCCCCGCGACGCGTCGCCCTGGGCCTTGAGTCCAGCCGCCTGCACATGTTGCTGGCGGTCCTGAGTCGGCACGGCGGCGTTTCGATCGGTGACCAGGACGTGTTTGCCAATGTCGTTGGCGGGATGCGCATCCAGGAGACCGCCGCCGACCTGCCCTTGCTGATGGCGGTGCTGTCCAGCTACCGAAATCGACCGGTGGCCGGGGACACGGTGATGTTTGGGGAGGTGGGGCTGGCCGGGGAAATCCGGCCGGTGGCTGGAGGCGAGGAGCGCTTGCTGGAATGCGCCAAGCAGGGTTTCCGGCGCGCCATCGTCCCGGAGGGCAATCGGCCGAGGAAGGCGCTGAAACTTGACCTGGAGTGGGTGGCGGTCGGGCGCCTGCAACAGGCAATCGCGCTGTTCTGAACCGTCGGCGATCGGCCTCAGGGTGTCCCGGAATTTCCCTGCTCGGGGGGCATCAGACCGAGCTTGCGGAACTTGGCCTGCAGCAGTTCAGGATCGCCGGCTAGCTGCAGGGCAGCTTCGAGCGGCAGGGCAGCGGAGAAATAGAAGCCTTGGACCTGCCGGCAGCCCATCTCGTACAGGCGCCTGACTTCGGTGGCGGTGGCGCAACCTTCGGCGATGGCGGCGAGGCCCAGCGAGCGGGACAGCGCCAGGATGCTGCGTATGGTTCGCTCGCCGCCGGAGCCCAGGGACATGCCACGGACGAACTCCCGGTCGATCTTGACGGCCGTGACCGGAAGGTCGTGCAAGCGGGACAGTGCCGAGTAGCCGGTACCAAAGTCGTCCACGTACAGGCCAAGCCCCATGGCGCGCAGCCGGTCGAGGGTCGCGCGCAGGGGGTCGATCAGCGCGACACGCTCCAGCAACTCGATGCGCAGGCTCTCTGGACGCAACCCGGTCTCGAGCAGTCGGTCCCGAATCCGGTCGGCGAGCCTGGGGTCGCGCATTTGTTCGTCGCCCAGATTGACGCTGACGTTTAGTTCGGGGCAACCGAGTGCGCTTTGCATTTCGCGCAGGTCCGTACAGGCACGTGCGAGGACGATGGCGTCGATGGCGCCTTGCAGCCCTGCCTCTTCAGCGAATTCCAGGAAATCCGCCGGCAGCAACAGTCCCCGCCGCGGGTGTGCCCAGCGAACAAGTGCTTCGAACCCTGAAACGCGCTGCAGCTTCAAGTCCACCACGGGCTGGTAGTACACCTGAAACTCGTCGTGATCCAGGGCATGGCGGATCTCGGACTCCAGTCGCGTCCGTTGGCCGACGGCGCCGGAGGCGGCCGCGAATTTCAGCGCACCTCCACCGTCCTGCTTGACCTGGTACATGGCCATGCTGGCCCGGCGCAGAAGCTCGGCGCCATTGGCGGGGCTGGCATCGCCCACGGTGACGCCGATGCTTGCCGACAGGAACAGTTCGTGGTCCTCCATCTTCATCGGCACCCGGACCGCCGCCAACAGGCGTTCGGACATATCTCGAACCTCCGCCTCGCCCGAATGCCCGCGCAAGAGCACGCCGAATTCGTCGCCGCCGACCCGCGCGACGGTGTCCTGCGGGCGCGCCGCGCGCCGCAGGCGTGCACTGATTTCGGTAAGCACCCTGTCGCCCGCCGCCGTACCAAGGTCGTCATTGATGACGCGTAACCGGTCGAGCGCGACAAAGCAGATCCCGTAGGTGTAGCCCGACGCTTCCCGCGAGCGCTGCACCGTAGCGTCCAACAGGCCCACGAACATGGCCCGGTTCGGCAAGCCGGTCAGCGGGTCGTGCAGGCTGGCGTTCTCGCGGTCCTGTCGTGCACGACTCCGCGCCGTGACATCGCGAACGATGCAAACAGTGGCGACGTCACGCTGGCGTCTGTCATGAACTTCGACAGCAGACAGGGCGAGCTCCCGACGGCTACCGGTCGCCGGATTGGCATAGGTCCACTCTTTCTCGAGATCGCGCTCGTCGGCGTGGACCAGTGCGCCGAGCGAGGCCGGCTCAAAGGCCTCGCCAAGAATGCGCCGGGCGCGCCGCCCCAGCAGATCGCGGTCGGACAGCCCGAAAACAGAGTGACTGCGCCGGCTGGCATATTGAATGACGCCCTCGGGGTCGAGGATCAGCAGGGCGCCGCGCATCAATTCGGCAATTTGTTGCGCGACGACTTGCGGCGTGAATTCGATCAGGCCGAACCGATGGGTCAGGTAGCCGGTGATGGCGGTAAACAGGGAGACGGAAATGAAAGCCGTTGGGTACACCGAGTAACCCATGGTCGGGAGAAACTCAACGAAGCCGGTGCAAAGCACCAGCAGAGCGATCCCGAAACCGGCAACCCGGCGCCGCTCCGTCGAGTCGGGTGCGGCTTCGCGCAGCGAGCGAACCGTATCGAAACTGGCTGCGGCCATCAGGCCCACGATCCAGACCACGGATGCGAATCCAATCGGCCCATACGTGGGCTCGTAGCCCCACGAGTATTCGACGACCCCGCCAAGCACAGCTTCGGATGCGAACGAGGCTACGGCAATGACCAGGGCAATCCCCCAGTTCAGGCGCAAGAATACCAACCGCCGCGATTCTGTCCGCAGCATGATGGTCATGAAGTGATACAGCACGATCACGGCCAGGACAATGCAGACATAGATGCGCCTTGCCACAAACAAGACAAGGTCCGGCTCAATCAATAAACGCATCAAGCCCCGGCCGCTGGCCCAGAGCAGGAATAAAAACGTGAAGATGGCAAACAATTGGCTGGCGCGGGTACCGCGCTCCCAACGGACGATCAGGTAGCCGGAGACGCCGGCCACCAGCGCCGCCGCAAAATTCCAGAGGCTGCGCGGGTCATAGCTGTAATGCGCCGGATTGAACAGTTCGGAGTAGAGCTGCGGGACGTCTTGTAATGCAATCGCGTTTAACAACGAAAAAATCTGCTCGCCGAAATGGTCGCACCATTATCGTTCGCCGCTCGGTCGCGCACACCAATAAATTCTTACTATTCGCCGGTGGTCGGGAATGCGCTTGGCGCCGTCCGACCCTCAGCCCGCGTTCCCGGCAGGAGCCGTTGAGGTGGCCAACGGCCGTATGCGCGCGGCGCGAACGGAATTGGCACTGATCTCGGTGATTTCGATCAGGTAGTCCTTTACCTGGACGGTCTTGCCCGGCTTTGGGATGTCCTCGAGTTGTTCCATCACCAGGCCGTTGATCGTTCGCGCACCGGCAGTGGGCAGCTTCCAGCCCAGGGTACGGTTCAGGGTGCGGATGGTGATGGCGCCGTTCACGAGGTAGGCGCCGTCGGCTTCCAGGGTGACGTTCTTGACCCGCTGCGCCGGATCGGAGGTGAACTCGCCAACCACTTCCTCGAGGATGTCGGCCAGTGTCACCAGTCCCTGGATATCGCCGTACTCATCGACCACGAACCCGATGCGCCGCTTCTGGTTCTGGAAATTCAGCAATTGCTGGTTGAGCGGAGTGCCCTCCGGGATGAAGTAGGGCTCTCGCGCCAGCTTCATCAAGGTAGCGCCGTCTTGGTCACTGGCGGCGACCCAGGGCAGGGCGGAGCGAAGGTGCACGATGCCCTTGAGGTCATCGATGGATCCGTTGAAGAGGGGCAGCCGGGTGTGCTGGCTGCCGAGCAACTGCTCGCGAATCCGGTCGGGCGGATCCGTCAGGTCGACGCCGACGATTTCATTGCGCGGGACCATGATGTCCTCGACAGTTGCCTTCTCGAGGTCCAGCAGTGACATCAGCATCTTATGGTGCCGCTGGGGGATCATCGCGCCGGCTTCGGCCACCACCGACCGCAATTCTTCAGTGGACAGGTTGTGCTGGGCGGCCTGCTCCGGAGTGACTCCCATCAGTCGCAGCAGGCCGTTGCTGATCAGAGTTACCAGCAGCACGATCGGGTACATCGGCCACCGTAAAACGGCGTACACATAGGAAGCCGGCAAGCCGACACGCTCGGGGTGCAGGGCCGCCATCGTCTTTGGCGTCACTTCCCCGAACACCAGCAGCAACAGGGTTACGCTCGAGGCTCCAATCGAGAGGGCGAGTTCCTGTGAAATTCCGTAATCCTCGTAGACCCGGAGCGAAATGATTGAGGCCAGAGTCACCGCCAGGCCGTTGACGATGTTGTTTCCGACCAAAATGGTGCCAATCAGGCGGTCCGGGCGTTTCAGGAGATCCTGGGCCAGGCGGGCGGAGCGCTCGCCCCGGCGGGCCCGATGGGCCAGACGATACCGATTCAGCGTCAGCAAGCCGGTCTCGGAACCGGAGAAGAAAGCTGAAAGAAGGATCAGGACGCCCAACAGGGCAAACAGGCCAGAAATCGGGATGTCGTCCAAATGCGGGCGAGAAGGCGTTGGAGTCGGACTACTTAACTAAGGTTGCGGCGGCGTCCTGTCAAGCGAAAGATGTTGCCCGTTACATTAAGAATGTTCGCTAAGTCCAGTGTTTTCCTAGCATTTGTTCCAGGACGAACTTGCTGCCGAAATACCCGATGAAAAGTACGAGGTATCCGCAAATTGTCCACCGCAAGGCCGCCCGGCCGCGCCATCCCGATTGCCAGCGGCCCCAAAGCAGCGTGCCAAAGATCAGCCAGGCCAGGCTGGTGAGTACCGTCTTGTGGGCCAGGTGCTGGGCCAGTAGGTCGTCAACGAACAGCAGTCCGGTGGCGAGGCTCAGACTGAGCATGAAAAATCCGGCGGCTATCAGCTGGAACAGCAGGGACTCCATCGTCTGCAAGGGAGGCCAGGCCAGCCCGGTCGAAGTCTCGCGTCGGCGATGCAGGCGGCGATCCTGCACTGCCACGGCGAGCGCCTGCACTGCCGCAAGGCTCAGAAATCCTGCCGCAAACAGGGACAGCGCAACGTGCAGCTGCAACTTCCATTCCACCAGCGGTATGCCCGTCACGGAGCTCGGAACCAAGCCGGCCGTCAGGGCGGCGATGGCAGCCAGCGGATACACCGCAAGGGTCAGCACCTGTAGCTGCTGCGTCAGGCACAGGATCCACAGCAGCACGGCCGCCTGCCAGGCGAACAGAGACAGGGCTTCGCTGACGCCAACCGTGAGTTGACCTTCGTGGACGAGGGTCTGCAGCAGCGCGGCGGCATGCATCGCAAGCGCCACCAGCGCGAGCGTCGGGCGGCCCGCCGGTCCGAGCTTTGGTGCGACCGCAGAGGCGGCGAGCAAGTACATCACCGCCGCTGCGCTGGCCAATCCTGCGCCCATGGAGAATTCAGTGTTTGGGGCCTGCAGCTTAACAAACCGGCAGCGCTGCACGGGCGCGTGCGGACGTCTAACTTGTGCTGGTATCTCCTTGAAAGTCCTGACAAGATGCCGCAATGCAGATAAAGGTTCTAGGCTGCAGTGGCGGTGTGGGCCCCGGGCTGCGCACCACCAGCCTGCTGATTGATGACGAGATCCTGATCGACGCCGGGACGGGCGTTTGTGACCTCAGCCTGGCGCAAATGCGTGTCATTCGGGACGTGTTCATCACCCATTCCCACCTCGATCACGTCTGTGGTCTGGCCTTCATGGCTGACAATCTTTTCGACCTGATCGATCGCCCGGTGCGCGTTCACGCAACGGCCGAAACGCTGGCGGCCCTCCGCGACCACTTGTTCAACTGGAAGCTATGGCCGGATTTTTCCAAGCTTCCAGATGAGAAAAACCCGCTGCTGACCTGGCAGGAGCTGAAGACCGGTGTCGCCAACAAGGTTAATGGATTCACCATCACCGGGTTTCCGGTCTTGCACACGGTTCCGGGCATTGGCTACGCCGTCCAGGGCAAGGAAGGTGTGTTTGCGTTCAGCGGGGATACTTTTGCCTGTGACGACCTGTGGCAGGGCCTCAATGCGCTGGAGCGCCTCGACAAGTTGATGATCGAGGTGGCCTTCACCAATGACGACTCGGAGTTGGCCAGGGTTTCACGGCATTTTGTTCCCGCCTTGCTGGGGGAGGAACTCCAAAAACTGCGCCACCGGCCGAAGCTTTACCTGACGCACCACAAGCCGGGCTGCGAGGCGATTATCGAGAAGGAGTGTCGCCTGTCCCTGACCGGCTGGGATTATCACCACCTGAGTCGCGGCGACATCATCAGCCTCTGACGCGACCGGCGCCGGACCAACAGCCATGTTCGAAAACCTGACCAGCCGTCTGGGTCGTACGCTCGATGCATTGCGCGGGCAGGGACGATTAACGTCGGAGCAAGTCGACTCGGCAATGCGCGAGTTGCGCGTGGCCCTGCTTGAGGCGGATGTGGCGTTGCCTGTCGTCCGCGATTTTGTCGAGCGCGTTCGCGCGCAAGCGGTGGGCGTCGAGGTGGCGCAGAGCCTGAGTCCCGGCGAGACCCTGCTGCGACTCGTTCACCAGGAACTGACGTCCGCGCTGGGTGGGGCACAGGTGCCGCTGGACCTTCGCGCCGAGCCGCCGGCCGTCATCCTGATGTGTGGGCTTCAGGGCTCGGGCAAGACCACGACGACCGGCAAGCTCGCCCTGCACCTGGTCCGGCAGTTTCGGAAGTCGGTGATGACCGTTTCTTGCGACGTCTATCGTCCGGCAGCGATCGAGCAATTGCGGACTGTGACAGGGCAGGCCGGCGCGACGTGGATCGAAAGCCGCCCGGACGAAAAGCCCGCTGACATTGCCACACGCGCACTGGCGCAGGCACGCACGCAGTTTGCCGATGTCCTGCTGGTCGATACCGCGGGCCGCACCGCGCTCGATGAGGACATGCTCGTCGAATTGGCGCAGCTGCACAGCATCCTGAATCCGGTCGAGTGTTTGTTCGTGGTGGATGCGATGACTGGGCAGGTTGCGGCACAAACGGCCAAGGCGTTCGCCGAGCGCGTGACGCTGACGGGTGTGATCCTGAGCAAGGCCGATGGCGATGCCCGCGGTGGTGCCGCACTTTCCGTACGCGGGGTCGCCGCCGTTCCGGTCAAGTTCATGGGCACCGGCGAGAAGATCGATCGGCTGGAGCCGTTCCACCCGGACCGGATTGCCGCGCGTATCCTGGGGCAGGGCGATATCCTGGGCCTGATCGAGCAGACGGTTCAGGGCGCGGACGAGGCCAAGGCAAGGAAGCTCGCTGAGAAAGTTCGCAAGGGCAAAGGCTTCGACCTTGAGGACTTCCGGGGACAGATGCAGCAGATGCAATCGATGGGTGGAATCGCGGCCATGCTCGAGAAGTTGCCGGGCGGGGCGCAGTTGCAGCAAAGAATGAAGGACCAGAATCCGGAGCGGGACGTTCGCCGATCCATTGCGATCATCGGCTCGATGACCCCGCGTGAGCGGCATTTCCCCGATGTCATGAAGGCCTCTCACCGGCGCCGCATCGCTGCCGGCAGCGGCACCCAGGTCCAGGACGTAAACAAGCTGATGCGCCAATTCGATCAAGCGCGCGAGATGATGAAAAAGATGGCCGGCGGCAACCTGGCCAAGATGATGCGCGGCTTGGCCGGACGGCTGCCGCCGGGGTTGATTCCCAGAGGCTAGGATTCCCTTTCCTTTTGGGGGGAAATCGCTACAATACGCGCCCTTTCGCGGTTCCCCCGCGCTTTAACAGTGGTTTCAAGGACTTATGGTCAAGATTCGTTTGGCGCGCAGCGGCGCGAAAAAGCGTCCGTTTTTCCACCTGGTTGCGACCGATCATCGCTCGCCCCGGGACAGCAAATTCATCGAGCGGCTGGGTTACTACAACCCGGGCGCCACGGGTGGCGAGCAAAAGCTGGTATTCGATGCCGCCCGAATTGAACATTGGACCAAGACCGGCGCGCAGGTGTCGCCGCGCGTTGCGTTCCTGATCAAAAACGTCGCCCAGGCGGCCCCGGCAGCGGCCAAAGGCGCCTGAATCCGGAGCCGGCGATGAGCCGGGTGGTTCTCGGACGGGTACTGGGGGCGTTCGGCATACAGGGTTGGGTGCGGGTTCAGTCCTACACCCGGCCGATCGAAGGACTTCTCGAGTATTGCGACTGGCAGCTTGGCGCCAAGGTCTGGCGTGTGTTGGAAGGTCGTCGTCAGGGCACGTCGGTGGTTGTGCGGCTGGAAGGTTTGAGCAGTCGCGAGGACGCGATGGCCTTGCGCGGCACGGAGGTCGAGGTCGAGCGGGCAGAGTTGCCAGCGGCCGGGCCCGGTGAGCATTACTGGTTTGATTTGATGGGTTGCGCGGTGCGAAACCTGTCGGGTGTGGAGCTGGGGCGGGTCGAAAGCCTGTTCAGCAACGGCGCTCAGGATGTCCTGGTGATCCGGGGCGAGCGCGAGCGGATGGTTCCGTTCGTGCCGGCCATCGTGAAACAGGTGGATATGGGGCAGAAACAGATTTTGGTTGATTGGGAACCGGAGTACTGAGCCTTGGGCACCTCGCCAAAGGAAATTCAGGGCAGGGCACCCATGAAGATTGAAGTGATTTGCCTGTTCCCCGAGTTGGTGGAGCAGGTTGGCAAGCACGGCATTGTTCGTCGGGCAGTGGAGTCCGGGATTTTGGGCTTGAGTACCTGCGACCTGCGCGGCCACAGCGAGAACAAGTGGCGGCGGGTGGATGACCGGCCGTATGGCGGTGGACCGGGGATGGTGATGGAGCCCGGGCCGGTGGCGAGTGCGGTAGCAGCGGCAAAGCAGTCGGTCGGTGAGGGGGCAAAAGTTATCGCCCTTTCGCCGCAAGGCGAGCGCCTGACCCAGCAATGGGTCGCCCGTCTCGCCGCGGAGCCGGCGCTGGTGCTGTTGTGCGGTCGCTACGAAGGCGTGGACGAGCGTGCGGTGTCGGTTATCGATTTTGAGTTGTCGCTGGGGGATTTTGTTTTGTCCGGCGGCGAGTTGGCGGCGATGGTGTTGGTGGATGCGGTGGCGAGAATGTTGCCCGGGGCATTGGGCGATGAGCAGTCGGCGGAGAGCGATTCATTCTCGGCCGGCTTGCTGGATCACCCGCACTACACGCGGCCCGCCGAGTGGCACGGACAGGCAGTACCGGATGTTTTGCTGTCGGGTGACCATGAGGCAGTGCGGAGATGGCGGTTGCAGCAGGCGTTGGGCGCGACGTGGTTGAAGCGACCGGACCTTCTGGAAGGATTGAAGCTGGATCAGGAACAGGACAAATTGCTGCGCGAATTCATCGCGCGGTCAACGGCAACGGTAAAGGAACGAACATGAGCAAGATCATTCAGGAACTCGACGCGGAACAGATGGCCACGAAGAAAATCCCGGACTTCAAGGCCGGCGATACTGTCGAGGTCAAGGTCAAGGTCAAGGAAGGCGATCGCGAACGCCTGCAGGCTTTCGAAGGCATGGTGATTGCCAAGAAGAACCGCGGCCTCAACTCCTCGTTCACCGTGCGCAAGATGTCGCACGGTGAAGGCGTCGAGCGCGTGTTCCAGACCTATAGCCCGCAGGTGGCAGAAATTGCCGTCAAGCGTCGTGGCAAGGTCGCGCGCGCCAAGCTCTATTACCTTCGTGAGCTGGCCGGCAAGGCCGCGCGCGTCGAGGAAAAGCTGGGTTAAGTCGTCGCCGACGGCCGGCCGATCCCAAGCCGCCGTCAGGCGCGGGATCTGCTGCAAGAACCCTGTCGCGCTTGCGCGGCGGGGTTTTTTGTTGCACTGCGATAGCGCGGGTGATTTAATCCGCCTCCCTCTATTCGCCCTCCACCAACCGCTCCGGCCACCCACGTGAAAAACGACTTTCCGCGTATTCAGCGCCTGCCACCGTATGTCTTCAATATTGTCGGTGACCTGAAGCGGACGGCGCGGGCCCGCGGCGAAGACGTCATTGATTTCGGAATGGGCAACCCAGACCTTCCGACGCCACAACATATCGTCGACAAGCTGGTGGAAGCGGCCACGCGCCAAGGGCAGCGGCATACCCATCGCTATTCGGTGTCAAAAGGAATTCCGCGGCTGCGGCGCGCCATCGCCGGCTGGTACAAGCGTCGTTACGAGGTCGACCTGGACCCGGATTCGGAGTGCATCGCCACCATTGGCTCGAAAGAGGGCCTCGCGCACCTGGCAATGGCGACGCTCGATCGCGGGGACACCGTGCTGGTGCCAAACCCTGCGTATCCGATTCATCCCTATGGCGTGGTGTTGGCGGGCGCCGAAGTTCGTCACGTGCGGCTGACCCCGGAGGTGGATTTCTTCGAGGAACTTCAGCGGGCGATCCAGGAGTGCCTGCCGGCACCGAAGATGCTGATCCTGAATTTTCCAGGGAATCCAACCACGCAGTGCGTGGACCTCGATTTCTTCGAAAAGGCAGTTGCGATCTGCCGCGAGAACGAGATCTGGCTGGTACACGACTTGGCCTACGCCGATATCGTTTTTGGCGGTTACAAGGCGCCCAGCGTGATGCAGGTGAAGGGCGCCAAAGACGTTGCGGTCGAGTTCTTCACCCTGTCCAAGAGCTACAACATGCCCGGATGGCGGGTCGGCTTCATGGTTGGCAATCCGGAACTGGTCGCGGCACTGGCTCGGATCAAGGGCTACCTCGACTACGGAATGTTTACCCCCATCCAGGTGGCGGCCATTACCGCCCTGGAAGGACCCCAGGACTGCGTCCGGGAGATCTGCGCGACCTATGAGGAGCGGCGCGACGTCTTGTGCGATGGGCTCAATGCCGCCGGCTGGAAGGTGGAAAAGCCGCGGGCAACCATGTTTGTCTGGGCCAGGATTCCCGAGCCGTTTAAGGAATTAGGATCGATTGAGTTCTCAAAGCAACTGCTGGAGCGCGCGCAGGTTGCGGTATCGCCAGGCGGAGGTTTCGGGCAGTACGGCGACGATCACGTGCGCTTTGCCCTGATCGAGAACGAACACCGCACGCGGCAGGCCATCCGGGGCATCAAGAAAATGCTCAGAGATCCGCGCACGTGAGCGCGCCATTCAGGGTTGGCCTGCTGGGGCTCGGCACCGTTGGGCAGGCGTTGGTGCGCTTGCTGAAGTCCAACGGCGAGGAAATCTTACGTCGTGTCGGGCGACCGATCGTGTTGACTCACGCCTTTACCCGAGACCTGAAGCGGCGGCGCGATTGCGACCTCAACGGCGTTACGGTGGTCAGTGACCCGCGCGCGATATCCCGGGATGCGCCGGTGGATGTCGTGGTCGAACTGCTCGGGGGAATGTCGCCAGCGCGGGAACTGATCCTGGAGGCGATTGGGCGCGGCAAACCCGTTGTCACTGCAAACAAGGCACTGTTGGCCGAAGATGGAAACCGTATTTTTGCTGCGGCGCGGGAAAAGGGCGTACCGGTGGAATTCGAGGCGGCGGTCGCCGGTGGAATCCCCATCATCCGCGTGCTGCGCGAAGGGTTGGTTGGCAATCGCATTGACAGCCTCGCCGGCATCGTCAACGGCACCAGCAACTTCATCCTGACGCAAATGCAGGAGCGCGGGCTTGAGTTTTCGACCGCCCTGGCAGAAGCGCAGGCGCAGGGTTTTGCCGAGGCCGATCCTGCTTTCGACATTGAGGGCGTGGACGCTGCGCACAAGCTGGCGATTCTCGCGACTTTGGCATTTGGCATGCCGCTCTCGTTCCCCAAGATTACCGCGGAGGGTATCGGCACAGTGACGGCGCTGGACCTGCAGCTGGCGCGGGAACTGGGATACCGGATCAAGCCGTTGGCCATCGCCAAGCGCGAGGCCTCCGGCGTGGACCTTCGCGTGCACCCGACGCTGGTTCCGGAGCACCACCCCCTGGCCCAGGTCCACGGCGTGCTCAATTCCGTGGTTGTGCACGGTAACGCCGTGGGCGAAACCGGCTACTACGGCAAGGGCGCTGGCGGCGATGCGACGGCATCGGCGGTGGCCGCAGATCTGGTTGAGATCGCGCGCCAGGCCGGCGCCGGTGTCGAGTACCAGACACCGCCGCTGGGTTTTGATCCTGGGGCCATTCGTGAGATTGATGTCGTCCCGATTTCAGACGTCTGTACCTCGCATTACTTGCGGCTCCGGGTGGCGGATAGCCCAGGCGTGTTGAAGGCGATCACCTCAATCCTGGCCGAGCTGGACATCAGCGTCGAAGCAATTCTGCAGAAGGAGCCGCGGGGCCGCGAGGACGCGACGCTGGCGATGATTACTTCGGTGGTTCCCGAGCGGAAATTCAATTCCGCGCTTGAACGGATTGCCGCCCTCGACTTTACCCGGCCGGGCTCAACCCACTTGCGCGTGGAGCATTTCAAGACCTTATGACCCTCTACACCGGGCTGATAGATGCCTGGCGCGAACGCCTGCCGTTTGCGCCGGAGGTAACGGCCGTAAGCCTTGCCGAAGGACGAACGCCGCTGATTCGCCTGCTCAATATCCCGCGCGAGGCCGGGCTGCAGGTGGAGTTGTACGTAAAGTTTGAAGGGCTGAACCCGACGGGCTCGTTCAAGGATCGCGGCATGACAGCGGCCGTGACCCAGGCCGTGCAGGAGGGGTCTCGTGCGATTATCTGCGCCTCGACCGGCAACACGTCGGCCGCCGCGGCAGCCTATGCGGCGCGGGCCGGAATCCAGGCCTTCGTGCTGATTCCGGACGGCAAGATCGCGATGGGCAAGCTGGCCCAGGCCCTGATGCACGGCGCGCGCGTTATCCAGGTCCAGGGCAACTTTGACGACGGCATGCGACTGGTCAAGGAAGTCGCCCAAAAGCTGCCGATAACCATCGTCAACTCCATCAATCCCTATCGCCTGCAGGGCCAGAAGACAGCCGCATTCGAAATCGTTGAGGCGTTGGGGCGGCCGCCGGATTATCACTGTTTGCCGGTCGGAAATGCCGGCAACATCACGGCGCACTGGATGGGTTATTCCGAGGCTGCGGGCGAGGCCACCGGCGCCCACACATTGCCGGAGGCACTGCGCACCTATCGGCAGGATGCGTTTACCCGTGGCCGGCCGTGCATGGTCGGTTATCAGGCCGCTGGTAGTGCGCCTTTCCTGCGCGGACAAAAAGTGTCCAATCCGGAAACAGTCGCCACCGCGATTCGCATCGGCGACCCGCAGAGCTGGGATCAAGCCTGGACCGTACAGCAGGAATCCGCCGGCTGGTTTGCGGAATTCCCTGACGACGAAATCCTCGCGACCCAGAAGTTGCTGGCCGAGAAGGAAGGAATATTCTGCGAGCCAGCGTCTGCAACATCCGTCTGCGGTGCCTTGCAGGACCTTCGATCCGGAAAAATCCCGTCAGGTAAGACGGTGGTTTGTACCCTGACCGGGCACGGGCTTAAGGATCCGGACATTGCAATGCGCGATGGACTCAAGGACCTGGTCAAGGTGCCGGCGGGACTCGCGGCGGTAGAGCGGGTGCTGCGCGCTTCGCTTTGATGATCCGACGGCGAAATCCGGCGCGCGCGGACGGCCTGCCGGCGACGCTGCACCCGGTGTTGCGACGGGTCTATGCCGGCCGCGGCATCCAATCCGCCGAAGAGCTCGAAACCGGCCTTGACCGCTTGCTGCCACCGACCCTGGCCGGCCTGGAAGCGGCCTGCGAACTGCTCGGTTCTTCGTTGATGGCGCGCGAGCGCATCGTCATTTGCGGCGACTACGACGCAGACGGCGCGACCAGCACGGCACTTGCGGTCTCGACGCTGCGGGAACTGGGCGGGGACGTTGATTTCTGCGTCCCCGACCGGTTCCGAATGGGCTACGGCTTGTCGCCGGAGCTGGCGGAGCAGGCCGCCGCGACCGGTGCACGGACTTTGGTGACGGTGGACTGCGGAATCGCCAGCCATGCTGGTGTTCGAGCCGCCAAGGTGCTTGCAATGCGCGTGATCATCACGGATCACCACTTGCCGGGTCCCGACTTGCCGGATGCCGACGCCATCGTGAATCCGAATTGCGGCGGCGATCCGTTCCCCAGCAAGCATCTTGCGGGTGTCGGGGTAATGTTTTACCTGCTGACGGCGCTGCGGGTGCACCTGCGCGGGAAGGGGTGGTTCGACCGGCGTCCGGAGCCGCGCCTGTCCACCGGCCTGGACCTGGTGGCGCTGGGAACTGTCGCGGACCTGGTGCGGCTGGATACAAACAATCGGCTGCTGGTCGGGCAGGGACTCAGGCGGATACGCGCCGGCCAGGCCCGGCCGGGTATCCAGGCCCTGCTACAGGTCGCCGGCCGGGTGCCGGAGCGGGTGTACGCCTCGGACCTCGGCTTCTCGGTCGGACCGCGGCTCAACGCGGCGGGTCGGCTGACGGACATGCGCCTGGGAATCCAATGCCTGCTGGCGCCGGATATGGCAAGCGCCCAGGCGCTGGCCACCAAGCTTGAACAGCTCAATCTGGAACGACGCGACCTTCAGGCCAAAATGGAGGTCTCGGCGAGCGATCTTGCGGTGGATAACGTGTCAGTGGGCGTCTCGCTTTTTGATCCGGGATGGCACGAGGGCGTCGTTGGGCTTGTCGCCTCGCGCATGAAGGAAAAACTGCACCGCCCGGTGATCGCCTTTGCGCGAGCCCAGCAGGCCGGGATGCTCAAGGGATCTGCGCGATCCATACCGGGCCTGCACATTCGCGACGCCCTGGTCGCCGTCGATGCTGGATCGCCGGGCCTGATTAATCGCTTCGGCGGTCACGCCATGGCGGCGGGGCTAAGCCTGGCAGAGTCGCGATTCGAGGAGTTCCGAACGATCTTTGATCAGGTGTGCCGGGCGGCGGTTCCGGCATCCGCCCTTGAACGTCACATTGAGACCGATGGGGAGCTGAATGAGGAAGAATTCTCGCTGGAGACCGCCCAGGTTCTCGAACAGGGTGGCCCCTGGGGTCAGGGCTTCCCCGAGCCACTATTCGACGGACTTTTCTCCATTGAATCGGCGAGGGTGGTCGGCGATGTTCATGTGAAGTATCGATTGCGAACGGGCGGCGGGAAGGGTGTCTCCGCGATTCACTTTCGTGGCCTCGGGGCGATGCGCAGCAGCGGGCAGGCGCGCTTCGTTTACCGTCCGGTCATCAGCCGCTGGCGGGGCGAAGAACTGGAGATGCAGGTACAGGAATTGCTGCCGGCCTGATCCGGTGGCCGGTTCAGGCGAACAGCTTGCGAACCTTGTGCAGGCCGGCGACCAGCTGGTCAATGTCGTCCTGACCGTTGTAAATGGCCAGTGAAGCGCGAGCCGTGGCCGGGACACCGATGCGCTGCATCAGGGGCATCGCGCAATGGTGGCCGGTACGGATGGCCACGCCCTGTTCGTCAAGCAGGGTGCCGATGTCCTGTGGGTGCGCGCCGTCCATGACAAAGGACAGGATGCCGGCCTTTTCGCGGGCAGTTCCAATCAAGCGCAGGCCCGGCACTTGAATCAGCTTCGCGGTCGCGTAAACCTGCAGCGCATGCTCGTGGGCGGCGATAGCGTCCAGCCCGACTGTCTGCAGGTACTCCACGGCGGCTGCGAAACCGATTGCGCCTGCAATATTGGGCGTACCGGCCTCAAACTTGTACGGGACGTCGTTCCAGGTGCTGCCCTCGAAGGCCACAGTCCGGATCATGTCGCCGCCGCCGTGCCACGGCGGCATGGCCTCGAGGTGTTCGCGGCGTGCATAGAGCGCGCCGAAACCGGTGGGTCCGTAGGCCTTGTGCGACGAGCAGGCGTAAAAATCCACATCAAGCGCCCGGACATTAATTTTCTGGTGTGCGATGGCCTGGGCCCCGTCGACCAGTACCGGAATTCCGCGGGCCTTTGCCTGACGGACGAGTTCGATGACGGGATTCACGCTGCCCAGGGCATTGGAAATGTGGCCGAACGCGACCATCCTGGTCTTCTCGCCAAGCATTGAGGTCCAGGCATCGACCAGAAGTTCGCCGGCATCATTAATCGGAGCCGCTCGAACCACCGCGCCGGTGCTGGCGGCCACCAGCTGCCAGGGCACGATATTGGAGTGATGCTCGAGTGCGGTCAGCAGGATTTCGTCGCCGGGACGCAGCCGCGGCTCCAAAAAGCTCCGCGCGACCAAATTGATCGCCTCCGTCGTGCCGCGCGTGAACACGATCTCCTCCCGCGTGGCTCCCAGGTAAGCCGCGATTTTGTCGCGAGCGGATTCATAGGCGCGCGTTGCGCGCTCCGCAAGATCGTGCACGGCCCGGTGCACGTTGGCGTTGGCATGCCGGTAATACCCATCCAGGGCCTGCAGGACGGCCTCGGGTTTCTGGGTGGTCGCGGCGTTGTCGAGGTAGGCCAGGCGACCACCGCGTACCGGCTCGCGAAGGATCGGAAAATCGGCACGAATCCGGACCAGGTCCAGAGCCTCCGGTTTCGAGGTGGTTGCGGCGGTGTCGCTGGCCGGGGCCGACCGGTTCATGACGGGGGCAGGGCTGGGAGTTCGCCGGGGAATCGGGCTAGCAGGCGCTGGCTTAGCCGTTCACGCGCGGGGGCGAAACGAATCGGCCGCAGGATTTCATGGGCGAACGCGTACAACAGGATTTGGCGTGCCGCCTCCAGCGGCAGGCCTCGGCTGCGCAAGTAGTGCAGGGCCTGCTCGTCGAGTTGTCCGCAGGTCGATCCGTGCGCGCACTTCACGTCGTCATTATCAATCTGGAGTTCCGGCTTGGCATTGATCTCGGCCTGTGGCGAGAGCAGAAGGTTGGCGATCTGCAGGTCGGAATCGCTTCGCCTGGCATGGGGATGCACCACGACCTTGCCGTTGAAGATGCCGCGGGCACGGTCGGTCGCGATGCCGCGATACAACTGCCGGCTGGTGCCGTGGGGTGCGCTGTGGTCGATGCGGGTGTGGTTGTCGACGTGGGCGGTGCCGCTGGCGAGGCACACTCCGGAAAGCGAAAGGTTTGCGCCGGGGGCGGCGAGATTGGCGCACAGGTCATTGCGAACCAGGGCGCCGCCGGCGTCGAGGTTGACCCAGTTCAGATGGGCATCGCGACCCAGGTGGGCGTCCCAGCGGCTGACCGCCTGGACCCCAAGGCCGTGGCCCTGAACCCGGATCAACTCAAGTCTTGCGCCGTCCTGGAGTCGAACCTGTACGCGCTGAGTCTGGAAATGCGCCGCGTCGCCTGTCGTTGCGTCTTCAAAGATCACGGTTCCCGTAGCGCCGACGCCAAGCTCCAGCGTGTGGGCGAGGTGCGACATTGCAGTTTCGGCGCCAGGGTCGGTGATGCTGAGGATGTGCAGTGGCGTCGCAAGCGCTGCGCCCGGCTCCAGGTAGATCACGGCGCCGTCCTGGGCCAGGGCCGCATTGAGCCGGGCCACTCCATCGTCGCGGGAGTCCTCGGTCCCGATCAATCCCGAATTTCGACGCAGCAGGGCTTTCGGGATCGCATCGGAGGCCTCGGCCCGAAATCGGCCGTTGACGAAAACCAGGAGCAGGGTGCCCTCGATCCTCCACGCGGCAACGTCGGGTGCCGGCGAATCAGGCGCGAGTGAATAGCCGTTGGCGGCGAGATTGGACAAGTCGGTGTAGCGCCAGTCTTCCAGCACCTTGCCCGGGAATCCCGATTCGAAAAACGAATCGAGGTCGATGCGCCGTGCTGGCAGCTCGGACGCCGGACGCGACGCCATCACCGACTGCAGGGCCGCTTCGTAGGCGGCGCGAGTTGCATCAGGCAGCGTCGAGCCAGCCATAACCTTTCTTTTCCAGTTCATGGGCAAGCTCCGGCCCGCCGGAACGGACGATGCGACCGCGCGCCAGCACGTGCACCCGATCGGGCGTCACGTAGTCGAGCAGTCGCTGGTAGTGCGTGACCAGCACGATCCCTTTCTGCGGCCCGCGCATCAGGTTGATTCCGTCGGCGACGATCTTGAGCGCGTCAATGTCCAGTCCCGAGTCGGTTTCATCCAGGATCATCAGGCGCGGATCCAGCACCAGCATCTGCAAGATCTCGTTGCGCTTTTTCTCGCCGCCGGAAAATCCCTCATTGACGCCACGCTGCAGCATGGCCATGTCGATCTTCATCGTTGCGGCCTTGGCCTTCACCAGACTGAGAAAGTCCATCGCATCCAGCTCGGCTTCGCCACGTTGCCGCCGCTGGGCGTTCAGCGCAGCCTTCAGGAAGTAGGTGTTGCTGACGCCGGGGATCTCCACCGGGTACTGGAACGCCATAAACAGTCCCTCACCGGCCCGCTCCTCCGGCTCCATCTCAAGGAGGTCCTTGCCGT
>JANNAK010000224.1:0-3697 GCA_031384195.1 Gammaproteobacteria bacterium | reverse complement strand
GGCGTTTCTGCTTCAAAGGGGCCGTTCCCCATTGACTTTTCAATGGGGAGCGTCCCCTTTGAAGCCCATTCGTCAAAGGGGAGAGTCCCCTTTGAAGCGCCCTTTGAAGCCTACAACCTGGGCACGGGCAAGGGGCATTCGGTGCTGGAGGTGATCGAGACCGCGCAGCGGGTCACTGGCCGGCCGATCAAGCTGGTGATGAAGCCGCGCCGCCCCGGCGACCCGGCGGTGGCGTATGCCGACGCCTCGCTGGCGCGCCGCGAGCTGGGCTGGACGCCGCGCTATCCGGCGCTGGAGACCATCCTTGGGCACGCCTGGGCGTGGATGCAAAGTCGGTGAGCTTCAGCATCTCGGTCATCACCGCGTCCTACAACCGGGTCGGGACCCTGGCCCAGGCGCTGGACTCGGTGCAGGGCCAGCAGGGGGTCGGGGTCGAGCACATCGTGATTGACGGCGGCTCGACCGACGGCAGCCTGGAGTTGCTGCGGTCGCGGCCGCTGCCGCCGGCGGTTTTGGTGTCGGAGCCGGATTCGGGGATCTACGACGCCCTCAACAAGGGCCTGCAACGCGCTACGGGGGCGGTGGTTGGGTTTTTGCACTCCGACGACTGGCTGGCGCACCCCCGGGTGCTCGAACGCGTCGCGGCGGCCTTCGCTGACCCGGCGGTCGAGGCGGTCTACGGCGATCTGGACTACGTGTCGGCGGACGGCGGGCGGGTGATCCGCGGCTGGCGCTCGGGGGCTTTTGAGCCGGCGCGGCTGGCGGCCGGCTGGATGCCGCCGCATCCCACCCTGTACCTGCGCCGCGAGGTCTACCAGCGGCTGGGCGGCTTCGACACCGGTTTCCAGATCTCCGCGGATTACGAATTCATGCTGCGGCTGCTGGGTCCGGGCCCCGGCGGAAGCGTGCGCCCGGCCTACCTGCCGGAAGTGCTGGTCAAAATGCGCTGGGGCGGGGCGTCCAACCGCTCGCTGGGCCGGCTGATCCGCAAGTCCCGCGAGGATTACACCGCCCTGCGCCGCCACGGCGTCGGCGGGCTGGGCACGCTGCTGCGCAAGAACCTCTCCAAACTCCCGCAATTCTTCAAAGGGGACGCTCCCCTTTGACTTCAACGGACTTCAAAGGTGAACGTCCCCATTGACTTCAAAGGTGAATGTCCCCATTGACTTCAAAGGTGAACGTCCCCTTTGACTTTTTGCAGTTGGGATTCGAAGTAGGGGATGGTCTTCTTCAGCCCGTCGCGCAGCTTCACCTTCGGCGTCCACTTGAGGACTTTCTTGGCCAGGCGGATGTCGGGCTGGCGCTGGCGTGGGTCGTCTGACGGCAGCGGCTTTTTGACCAGCTTGGACTTCGAACCGGTCATCTCAATCACCAGTTCCGCCAGTTCGCGGATGGTGAACTCGACCGGATTGCCGAGGTTGACCGGGCCGGTGACGGCGTTGGGCGAGTCCATCAGCCGCACCAGGCCGTCGACCAGGTCGTCCACGTAGCAGAACGACCGGCTCTGCTGGCCGTCGCCGTAAATCGTGATCGGCTGGTTCTGCAGCGCCTGCATGATGAAATTCGACACCACGCGGCCGTCCTGCGGATGCATGTTGGGGCCGTAGGTGTTGAAGATGCGCGCGACCTTGATTGCGAGCTTGTGCTGGCGGTGGTAGTCGAAGAACAGGGTTTCGGCGCAGCGCTTGCCTTCGTCGTAGCAGGAGCGGAAACCGGTCGGATTGACGTGGCCCCAGTAGCTTTCCGGCTGCGGATGCACCTGCGGGTCGCCATACACCTCGCTGGTCGAGGCCTGCAGGATGCGGCAGCGCAGCCGCTTGGCGAGGCCCAGCATGTTGATCGCGCCGTGGACCGACGTCTTGGTCGTCTGCACCGGGTCGAACTGGTAGTGCACCGGGCTGGCCGGGCAGGCCAGGTTGTAGATGCGGTCGGCCTCGACGTACAGCGGGAAAGTCACGTCATGGCGCATTATTTCGAAGCGCGGGTGGTCGAGCAGCTGCGCGACGTTGGCGCGCGTGCCGGTGAAGTAATTGTCGATGCACAACACGTCGTGGCCGTCGTTGATCAACCGCTGGCACAAGTGCGAGCCGATGAATCCGGCGCCGCCAGTGACCAGAATCCGCAGCTGCCTTGCTTCGCCGTATGCGCCCATGTTTTTTCGTTGTTCTCGTTTGGTCCGGCATTCTAACCAAAGGGGACGCTCCCCTTTGAAGCTCAGCAGGTCAATGGGTTCAATGGGGAGCGTCCCCATTGAAGATCCCATTGAAAATCCGGATAAAGTAGCGCCCCTATGAGAGTAACCATCTTCGGTAGCGGATATGTGGGCCTGGTGACGGCGGCGTGCCTCGCCGAGCGCGGCAATCATGTGGTGTGCGTGGACGTGGACAAGGCCAAGGTGGCCGGACTGCGGCGCGGCAAGGTGCCGATCTACGAGCCGGGCCTGGACGCGCTGATTCGCCGCAACGCGCGCGACGGGCGGCTGTCTTTCACCACCGACGCCGCCGAGGGCATCCAGCACGGCCTGCTGGTGTTTATCGCCGTCGGCACCCCGCAGGGCGAGTCCGGCGCGGCCGACATGAAGTACGTGATGCAGGTGGCGCGGACCATCGGCCAGCACATGGACGGCTATCGCGTGGTCGTCGACAAGTCCACGGTGCCGGTGGGGACCGCCGACCAGGTGCGCGCGGCGATCCGCGCGGAACTCAGGAAGCGCAAGTCCAAGCTCGACTTTGACGTGGTCTCGAATCCCGAATTCCTCAAGGAAGGCGCGGCGATTGACGACTTCATGAAGCCCGATCGCATCGTGATTGGCGCCGAGCGTCCGGCGGCGGTCAAGCTGATGCGCGAGTTGTACGCGCCCTTCAACCGCAACCACGACAAGCTGATTGTGATGGGCACGCGCTCGGCCGAGCTGACCAAGTACGCGGCCAACACGATGCTGGCGACCAAGATCAGCCTGATGAACGAGATGGCGAACATCGCAGAGCACGTCGGCGCGGACATTGAACAGGTGCGCGTCGGCATCGGCTCGGATTCGCGCATCGGTTTCCAGTTCATCTATCCGGGCTGCGGCTACGGCGGATCCTGCTTTCCCAAGGACGTGAAGGCGCTGGCGCGGACCGCGCAGTCGTCCAAGTACGAGCCCAGCCTGATCCTGACCGTCGACGCGCTCAACGCGCGGCAGAAGCAGCGCTTCTTCGAGAAGATCAGCGACTATTTCGGCGGCAAGCTCAAGGGCAAGACCATCGCACTGTGGGGGCTCGCGTTCAAGCCCAACACCGACGACATGCGCGAGGCGCCGTCGCTGGTGGTGATCGGCGGACTGCTCGCGGCCGGTGCGAAGGTGAAGGCCTACGATCCGGAAGCCGGCGGCGAAGCGCGCAAGCACTTCCGCGGCAAGCGCGGGCTGGTGATCTGCAAGGGCGCGTCCGAAGCCGCCACCGGCGCCGATGCGCTGGTCGTGGTCACCGAGTGGAACGAATTTCGCACCCCCGACTTTCCGCAGCTGAAGAAACTGCTCAAGCGCCCGCTGATCTTCGACGGCCGCAACCTCTACGACCCGTCCCTGCTCAAGTCCTACGGCTTCGAGTACTTCCCCGTCGGCCGCCCGCCCATCCGCAACGCTCAAAGGACGTTCAAAGGGGACGCTCCCCTTTGAGCAAAGTGGCAAAGGAACGATCAAAAAGACGTTCAAAGG
>JANNAK010000124.1:0-6342 GCA_031384195.1 Gammaproteobacteria bacterium | reverse complement strand
GGCGGAAGGCGAACCGGTGCGGCCCCGTGACGGCGGCGAGGAACTGATCCCCAGATTTTCACGCCTGGCGACTGGAAATTTGGCTCCGGTACTGATCCTGCTCGACAGTGCGCAGGAGCTGCGGGAGCGCGCGCGCCAAATGAAGCTGGCGGCGCTGGGCCGGCTGTCGGCCGGCATCGCCCACGAAATCCGCAATCCGCTTTCCGCCATCAGCCATGCCGGCCAGCTGCTGTCCGAGTCGCCGGGGCTGGGCGAGGAAAACCTTCGCTTGCTGGCCATGATCCGTCGCCACTCCGACCGGATTGACCGCATCATCAAGGATGTCCTGGGGCTGTCCCGAAGTAGCGGTGCCACGCCGGGCGACATCGCCCTGCAGTCCTGGCTGCGGACGGCAATCACCCAATACCGGGAAAGCCACCCAGGCGAGGAGCGCAACATCGCCCTTGACCAGGTGCCAGGCGGACTCACGGTCCGTTTCGATCCCAGCCACCTGCAGCAGGTCCTGTACAACCTCTGGGACAACAGCTTCACGCACGGTCGCCGGCCGGGTCCGCCATTCTCGGTCAGCCTTTCGGCCCACTGGCTGGAGGCCGGACAACGCCCGTATCTTGAGATCAGCGACAACGGCGCGGGTATTCCCGCCGAGTTGGCCGACCGGGTATTCGAGCCGTTCTTTACCACCGGCGCGCACGGCACCGGGCTGGGGCTGTACTTGGCACGAGAACTGTGCGAGTACAATCGCGCCCGTCTCCTCTATCTGCGTCCCGTGCCAGACCCGCCCGCAACCGGCGCCCGCTTCCGTCTCCTGTTTGCCGAGGCCGCCCCGGCATGACCAAGCCCCACGTCCTGATCGTCGATGACGAAGCCGACATCCGTGAACTGGTCGAGATCACGCTGTCGCGCATGGGCATCCGCAGCAACGCGGCGGCCAACCTGGCCGAGGCGCGCCAGCAACTTGAAAACAACACGTTCGACCTGTGCATCACGGACATGCGACTGCCGGATGGCAACGGCATCAGCCTTGTCGCACACATCCAGGAGGACTTCCCGCACCTGCCGGTCGCCATGATTACGGCCTACGGCAATACCCAGGCCGCCGTGGAGTGCCTGAAGGCCGGTGCGTTCGATTTCGTCTCCAAACCGGTGGACCTGGTGGTGCTGCGAAAGTTGGTCGACGCGGCGCTGAAGCTGCGTGGCGCCGCCACCGCGCCGTCCGAGGAAGGCCTGTTGCTGGGCCAGACCCCGGAAATGACCGCATTGCGGACCTTGATCCATCGGCTGGCCCGATCACAGGCGCCGGTGCACGTTTCCGGCGAGTCGGGCAGCGGCAAGGAGTTGGTGGCGCGAATGATTCATTCCGGCGGCTCGCGGGCCACCGCACCGTTCGTGCCGGTCAATTGCGGCGCGATCCCGGGCGAACTGATGGAGAGCGAATTTTTCGGCCATCTCAAGGGCAGCTTCACCGGCGCCGCACGCGACAAGGAAGGCCTGTTCCAGGCCGCCGAAGGCGGAACCCTGTTCCTGGACGAGGTCGCGGACTTGCCGCTTCACATGCAGGTCAAGCTGCTGCGGGCCCTGCAAGAGCGCGCGGTGCGTCCGGTCGGCGCGGCGACCGAGGTACCGGTGAACGTCCGCATTATTTCCGCCACCCACCAGGACCTGGGTTCACTGGTGGCGAGCGGCGAATTCCGTCAGGATCTGTATTACCGCCTCAACGTCATCGAGGTGCGCGTCCCGGCCCTGCGAGAGCGACGTGACGACATCCCGGCCATCGCCCAAAGCATCCTTGCGCGCCTCGCGCGGGACAACGGCCTGCCCGGCACCCCGACGCTTGAACCGGATGCGCTTCAACAACTGCAGAAGTTCGACTTTCCGGGCAACGTACGGGAACTGGAAAACATCCTCGAGCGCGCGGTCACGTTGAGCGATGGCCAGCGTATATCCGCCGCCGCCCTGCAGCTGCGGATCGCGCCGCGCCTCGATCCGGCGCCCCGGGCCGCGGGAACGCCGCTGCCTCAGCACGTCGAGGACGTGGAGAAGGAGGCGATCCGCGAGGCGCTGGCCAAGACCGGCGGCAACAAGACGCGTGCCGCCGCGATCCTCGGAATGACGTTCAGGCAAATTCGGTACAAGGTGAAGAAACTGGACATCGAATAGCGACCATTGCACCGCATCACAGGAAGGAGACTCACGATGATTCGACTGGCGTTCCTGTTGCTTCCCCTGCTCGCCCTGCCGGCCGTCGCGGCGCCGCAGAAGCCCCCGGTCACTGCCCTGCACCGGCTGTTCGACGCCGAGTGGGAGCGAAGCCTGAGCGAGTCGCCCGAAACCGCCTCGTATTTTGGCGACCAGCGCTACAACGACCGTTGGACCGACTGGAGCGAGGCGGCCGTTGAGCAGCGCGCGCAGGGCGACCGCGCCGTGCTGAAGAAGCTGGCGACCATCAAGCGCAGCGCGCTGCCAGCGTCTGAGCAACTCAACTACGACTTGTTCAAGCGGCGCTACGAAAACGCCGTGGCGTTCCAGCGTTTCCGCGAGTTCCTGATGCCGGTCTCGCCCATCAACTGGAGCGGCTTTGGCTACGCCACCGCGCTGCCCCGCCTGATGCGTTTCTCCACCGCCAAGGACTACGAGGACTGGATCCAGCGGCTGCTCGGCTTCGGAAAACTGGTGGATCAGAATATTTCCCTGATGCGCAAGGGGATCCAGGAGGGCCGAGTACCCCCGCGTGTATCGCTACAGCGCATCACCGAGCAGGTCCGCGACTACGCGCCCCGGCTTGCGGAGGACAACCCTCTGTACGCGCCGTTCAAGCACTTTCCGGAGGGAATTCCCGAGGGGACCCGCGAGGAGTTTCAAGTCCAGGGCGCGGCCGCGATCCGCGAGATGGTCAACCCGGCCTGGCGCCGATTTGGCGAATTCCTCGAAAAGGAATACCTGCCGGCCTGCTCTGACAGCATCGCCGCGGAAAACCTGCCCGACGGCGAGGCGTACTACGCCCTGCGCGTACGCGACAACACCACCAACGACCTGACGCCCGACCAGATCCACGATATTGGGCTCTCCGAAGTCGCCCGCATCCGTGCCGAGATGGAAATGGTCATGGCGCAGGTCAAGTTCCGCGGCGACTTGCAGGCCTTCTTCAGGTTTCTGCGCACCGACAAGCGCTTCTTCTACAAGACTGGCGAGGAACTCCTGGACGGCTACCGCAGCCTCGCCAAGCGAATCGACCCGGAACTGGTCAAGCTGTTTGGCCGGATTCCGCGCACGCCGTATGGCGTCGTGCCGATTCCGCAGTCGGATGCGCCCAACACCACCACCGCCTACTACCAGCAACCGGCGGAAGACGGAAGCCGCGCCGGCTATTTTTACGCGAATCTGTACAAGCCGGAGACACGGCCGAAGTGGGAGATGGAGGCGCTGACGGTTCACGAAGCGGTGCCCGGCCATCATTTCCAGATCGCCCTTGCGCAGGAACTGGGTGAGTTGCCGAAATTCCGTCGCGTTGGCGAGTACACCGCTTTCGTCGAGGGCTGGGGGCTGTACTCCGAGTCGCTGGGCGGGGAACTTGGGCTGTATACGGACCCCTATTCAAAATTCGGGCAGCTGACCTACGAGATGTGGCGGGCCGTCCGGCTGGTGGTGGATACCGGCATCCACCACAAGGGCTGGACGCGGGAGCAGGCCATCCATTTCTTCAGCGAAAACGCGGCCAAGACCGAGAACGACATTGCGGTCGAAGTTGACCGCTACATCTCCTGGCCGGGCCAGGCGCTGGCCTACAAGATCGGTTAACTCAAGATCAAGGAATTGCGCCGCCGGGCGGAATCCGCACTCGGGGACAAATTCGATGTCCGCAGTTTTCATGACGTGGTTCTGGGCAGCGGCGCCATCCCGCTAGACGTCCTCGAGTCGAACGTCGACCGCTGGATCGCACGCCAGTCGCGCAAGCCGGGCTGAACGCCGCCGCGGTCAGGCGAAGGCCGACAGCTTGGCGCTGGTCAGCGTGAGCCGGTAAATCAGCGCCTCGGCGAACACCTTGTAGAAGCGAAGCTGGGTTTCCTGCGACAACTGGTCCATCAGCGTCGCGTTCGCCTTCAGCACCAGCGTCTGTGCTGTTGCGGTGACCGTGGCGGTGCGCTTGGCGGCGGTGAGGAACGCGATTTCACCAAAACAATCGCCCTTGTCAAAGCTGTGCAGTACCTTGCCCTTCTTGCGGGCCTCCGCCGTACCCTTGGCCAGCAGGTAAAACGCATTGTCGATCGCGCCTTCCTCGATGATGATCTCGCCCGGCTGGTAGGTGGCCATGACACAGGCGCCGAGGATCTCGTCAATTTCCTCATCGCTGAACGGATTGAAAAAACTCAGGCGTCGCAGCGAATCCCGGTTCTCGCGCCGGTTGATCAGTTTTTCGGCGCTGCGCAGCTTCTCGTGCAGCCGCGTCAGCGCGATCGCCAGCTCCATCCCGGACGGGTAGCGGTCGGCGGGGTCCTTCTGGAGCAGGCGCATGACAATTTCACACAGCTGTGGCGGCAGCTCGGGGTGGGTGATCGCCAACGGCGGCGGCGGTTGCGACTTGATCAGCACGAACAGCTTCTGGATCTCCTGGGCGTTGAACGGAGGCTCGCCGGTCAGCAGGTGATACATGACCGCGCCCAGGCCATACAGGTCGCTGGCTGGCGTCAGGGATTCCGCCCGGACTTGCTCCGGCGACATGTACGAGGGCGATCCCACCACCCCGCCCATCGCCCCGGGCTGGGCGTTGATCTCGGCAATCGAGAAATCCATGATTTTCGGGACGCCGTCCTTGGTGAGCATGATGTTGCTCGGCTTGATATCCCGGTGCATCACGCCCTTGCCGTGTGAGAAATCCAGGGCTTTGGCGCACTTGAAGGCGATCTCCACCACCTGTTCCACCGGCATTCGTGTGCCGCTCTTCTTGCACATCGGCATCAGCGTATCGCCGTCGATGTACTCCATGACGATGTACGACAAGTCGCCTTCGGCGCCCGCGTCGTACAGGCCGACAATGTGCGGGTGCTGCAGCATGCCGGCGGCACGCGCCTCGACAAAGAAACTATGGCGACTTTCCTCGGTGGAGGTGCTGCTGGCTATTTTGGACGGGTCGTGCCGGGCAACCTTCACCGCGACGTCGCGCTGGACGAAGGGGTCGAAGCCCTTGTAAACCACGCCACAGGACCCGCGGCCGATTTCACCCCGCAACTCGTATTTTCCGACCTTCTGCGGGCCGGCATCGGGCCCGCGCAAGCGGGCTTGGGTGAGGGTGCTCGAAGGCAGGGTGCTGTCGGTCACGGCGCGAGACCCGAGTGAGAACTCCGGCGCAGCATAACGTCGCCCCTGCCCCTTGCCAACGAGCGCCCCCTATAATTCCGGCCCCGATTTCCAAAGGCCCTTCGCGTGATCCGATACACGGTAACGCCACTCGACCCCTGCGCCCACCTGTTCCAGGTTCGCTGCGAGGTGCCACAACCCGATCCCGCCGGCCAGGGATTCACCATGCCAAGCTGGATTCGCGGCAGCTACCTGGTGCGGGACTTCGCCAAGCACGTGGTGCAGGTCGCCGCGAGCGGCCCGGACGGTCCGGTCGACGTTTGCCGGGTCGACAAGCGCTCGCTGCGCTGCGCCCCGACCCCGGGACCGCTGGTGCTGGAGTACAGCATTTATGCCTTTGACGAGTCCGTGCGCAAGGCCTACCTCGACACGCGTCGCGGATTCTTCAATGGCAGCTCGCTCTTTTATGCCGTCGCTCGACAGGAAGCCGGCCCTTGTGAGGTTATGGTGGTGCGCCCGCCCAGTCCGCACGGCCGCGATTGGCGGGTGGCCACCGCAATGACCCCGGTGCAGGTCGACAGTGCAGGCTTCGGCCAGTACCGCGCCGACAATTACGAGGAAGCGATCGACCATCCGTTCGAACTGGGCGGATTTGAGCACCTGCCATTTGACGTCGATGGCATCCCGCACGCCTACACGCTGGCGGGTCGCTTTGATTTTGACCAGTCCCGGCTGGTGGCGGACACCCGTCGCATCTGCCACGCGCAGCGGGAGTTGTTTGGCCAGGAACCGGCACTGGACCGATACCTGTTCCTCACGCGGGTGTTGGGCCACGGCTATGGCGGGCTTGAGCACCGCAGCTCCTGCGCACTGGTGTGCGCGCGTCACGACCTGCCACGGCCCGATACCCCGATGACCCGCGAGTACCGGGGCTTCCTGGGGCTGGTCAGCCATGAGTACTTCCACCTGTGGAACGTCAAGCGCATGACTCCGCAGCAGCTGGCGGAATCCGACCTGTCGCGCGAGGCCTACACCGCCGACCTGTGGCAC
>JANNAK010000106.1:0-6611 GCA_031384195.1 Gammaproteobacteria bacterium | reverse complement strand
CTTCAAAATTGTGGTTGCTGGTCGAGGCACAACGCTCACCCGGCAACAGGCGATCGTCGTTCATGCCCAGGCACATGGAGCAACCCGGATCGCGCCACTCGAAGCCGGCGGCGCGGAAGATTTCATCCAGCCCCTCGGCCTCGGCCTGTGCCTTGACCAATCCGGATCCCGGCACCACCAGTACCTGCTTCACCCCCGCTGCCTTTTTCTTGCCGCGAACAATCTCGGAGGCGGCCCGCAAGTCCTCGATGCGCGCATTGGTGCAGGAGCCGATGAAGACCTTGTCCACCGGGATCTCGGTGATCGGGGTATTGGCAGTCAGGCCCATGTACACCAGGGCGCGCTCCATGCCGGTACGCCTTGTGGCATCGAATTCCTGTTTCGGATCGGGCACCGTCGCGCCCACCGGCAACACCATCTCGGGCGAGGTTCCCCAGGTGACCTGCGGCTCGATGTCGGCGGCCTCGAGCTGGACTTCGCGGTCGAAAGTCGCACCCGGATCGCTGTGCAAGGATTGCCAATGCGCTACCGCCAGGTTCCACATCTCGCCCTTCGGGGCCATCGGTCGGCCACGCAGGTAATCAATGGTCTTGGCATCCACCGCGATCAACCCGGCGCGAGCGCCGGCCTCGATGCTCATGTTGCAGACCGTCATGCGGCCTTCCATGGACAGCGACTCAATCGCCTCGCCGGCGTACTCCATGACGTAACCCGTGCCACCGGCAGTCCCAATGCGGCCAATGATTGCCAGGGCAATGTCCTTGGCGGTCACGCCGCGCCCCACCCGGCCGCGCACGGTGATGCGCAGGGTGCGGGCCTTTTTCTGCAGCAGGCACTGGGTTGCCAACACGTGTTCGACTTCCGAGGTGCCGATGCCGAAGGCCAGGGCGCCGAACGCGCCATGGGTCGAGGTGTGGGAATCGCCGCAGACGATGGTCATGCCCGGCAGCGTCGCGCCCTGCTCCGGGCCGGTCACGTGGACGATGCCCTGACGCCGGTCCTCGAGCCGGATGTAGGGAATCTTGAACTCGATGCAATTACCGTCGAGCGCCTGCACCTGCGCCCGCGACACCGGGTCGGTTATCCCCGGGATTCCCTTCGCGCGGCCGGTGGTCGGCACGTTGTGGTCCGGGACCGCGAGGTTGGCCTCCAGTCGCCACGGCTGGCGCTTGGCCAGGCGCAGTCCGTCGAAGGCCTGCGGGCTGGTGACTTCGTGCACCAGGTGGCGATCCACGTACACCAGCGCGGTGCCATCGGGCTCGGCGCGAACAAGGTGGGCGTCCCAGAGCTTCTGGAACAGGGTTTCTGGCAAGGCGAGGCTGTTCATGGGCTGCGATTCTAGGACCGGGCGTTCAATAACTCCAATGAATACTTGTCATATCATGTATTCCCGATACGACTTTCAGGAGCACCGTGGACCTGCAAGCGCTGCACGCGCTGGTCGAAGTGGCCGACAGCGGATCGTTCTCGCGCGCCGCCGAGCGGCTGCACCGGTCGCAACCGGCCGTTAGCAAGCGCATCGCGGCCCTCGAGCGGCAATTGGGCAGCGCGCTGTTCGACCGTGTTGGACGACTGGTTCAACCCACCGCAGCCGGTATTGCGCTGTTGCCATACGCCCGCCGGGTCCTGCAGGAACTGGAAGACGGTCGTCGCGCCCTGTCCCGCCTGCCCGATCGCGTGGCGGGCAAACTGTCAATCGGCACCAGCCACCACATCGGCTTGCACCGGCTGCCGCGGGTGCTGAAGCGTTACACCCAGAAATTCCCCGACGTCAATCTAGACCTCCACTTCATGGATTCCGAAGTGGCCTGCGAGGCGGTGCTGGCCGGTCGCCTGGAGCTGGGCATCGTCACCCTGCCCACCCAGTCCATTGGCAACCTGGATTCCCGCAAGATCTGGGACGACCCCTTGGCGGTGGTGGCCGCACCCATGCATCCCCTGGCCAAGCAGGGCCGGGTTCGCCTGGCCGACCTTGCCGTGCATCCGGCGGTCCTGCCGGACGCCGCGACCTACACCCACCGCATCATCAAGTCCGAGCTGCAAAAACACGGACTGGAACCGCGGGTGCGGCTGGCGACCAATTACCTGGAGACCCTCAAGATGCTGGTGGCGATTGGCCTGGGCTGGAGCGTGTTGCCGCGCTCGATGCTGGATCGCTCGATCACCGAACTGACGCTGCCGGCCCTGACGCTCCAGCGTGAACTGGGCGCGGTCTGGCACCACCGCCGCAACCTGTCCGCTGCGGCGCAGGCCCTGCTCAGCGAACTGGGGCGATGAGGGCCAGCAGCGCGAGGTGTGTGGGCAGGAGCACGCCAACCGGCAGAACGAGGGCCTGCAGCAATCGGTACTTCCACAGCGACATGCCGAAGGTGTTGCCGGCCGGGCCCACGCCGTGGACCCAATTCACGTTTTCGCTCCGCGCCGTCAGCGCGTAACTCAGGCCCAGCACCACCCAGGCCAGCAAGGTCTGGCAATAAATCGCGCGGCCGTCGTATCCCATGCCGAGCAGCGCCCAGATCATCAGCGGCGGCAACGGCACGTGGAACAGCGACATCGCCCGCAACCAGCGCGGACGTTGCGCCTCAAACATGTAGTCGGTGAGGTTTCCGAGCCCGGGCATCGTCTGGCCCGTGAGCAAGCGGTAAAAATAGGCCGCGTTCCAGGCCAGTTCGGGGATCAGAACCCCCACGGTCATCATGCTGACGAGCAGTGAATTTTCCAGCCACAGCGCCGCGACCAGGCCGAGCATCGCGATATCGGAAAACCACAGGAAATTGCCCGGCCCGTACTTGCGCCAGTAAACCAGCACGACGACCACGACCATCAGGGTGTAGGCCAGCTTGATCCAGACAGGAATCACGAAAGATGTTGTTGGTTTGCCCGCTGCTAGAGTAGCGCGGTCCACAAACCGGGGGTTTCAAATGCTCACGCACCTCAAGGCTTTCGCCGCAGGATTCATCTCCACCCTGACCTTCCACCAGGGCATGCTTGGCCTGTTCTACGTGCTGGGCAAGTTCCCGCGCGCGCCGTTCGCCATGAACCCGACCGAGCCGCTGGGCGTGCCCTCGGTCATCTCGGTGGCATTCTGGGGCGGCGTCTGGGGCATTGCCCTGTGGCCACTCATCCGCGGAGCCACCGGCGCTGGCTACTGGCTGCGCTGTGTACTCCTCGGTGCCATCGGCCCGAGCGCGGTGGCGCTGTTCATCGTGTTTCCAATGAAAGGCATGGCATTTGCCGCCGGATGGGATCCGAAGATCATCGTCGGCGCGCTGATCCTGAATGGCGCCTGGGGCCTGGGCCTGGGCTTGTTGATGCCATCGTTTCGCAAGCTCTAGACAGCGCCCTTCGCCGGCCAATCAGTCCTCGGACGTCTTTCCGCGCAACTGTTTTACCGACCCGCGGTGACGTTTGTCGTCCATGCGCTTGCGCTTCTGGTTGCGCGAGGTGCGGGTCGGAATGCGCTTGCGCGGCACGATCGCCGCCTGGCGCAGCAACTCCTCCAGCCGCGACAGCGCTTCGGAACGGTTCTGCTCCAGCTTTCGGTGCTGCTGTGACTTGATCACCACCACGCCGTCGCGGGTGATGCGATGGTCGCGCATTGCCATCAGCCGGTTTTTCACGGACTCCGGCAGCGAGGAGGCCAGCACGTCAAAGCGCAGCTGCGCGGCCGATGAAACCTTGTTGACGTTCTGCCCGCCCGCGCCCTGCGAGCGGATGGCGGTCATCTCGATTTCGTTGTCCGGCCGAGGCCAGAGGCTCATGCGGGATCCTTCAGGTAGCGCCAGGCAATGATACTGCCCAGCACGGCGACGCCCGCCGCGAAGAAGTAGGTGGACTCGGGCGACAGGTGCTGCCACAGATACCCGGCACTGATGGCGCCGATGGATCCGCCGACGCCGTAGGCAGCCGCGTTGTAGATCGCCTGCCCTCGCCCCTGCAGCGAGCCCGGAAAGTGGCGCTGGATGTAATACACCGCCACCGAGTGGTACGCGCCAAAGGTCAGGGCATGGGTCAGCTGCAGCAGGATCAGCATCGGCAGCGAATCCACCACCATCGGCAGCAGTGTCCAGCGCACCGCGGTCGCCGCCAGGACGATGATCAGCAGGCGGCGCGGTCCGAATCTGGATATCAAACGACTCATGACCAGGAACAGGCCGATTTCGGCGACTACCGCCAGCGCCCACAGGAATCCGGCCATGCCCCGGGAGTAGTCGTGGCGGTCCAGGAACAGGGTGAAGAAGTGGTAGTACGGGGCGAAGCTCATTTGCGACAGGGTGCAGGCCGCCAGCAGCGCGAGCACCTCGGGCCGACGCAGCACATGAAATATCGGCGGCGCCGGCATTGACGTCGCCGGCGGGTCTGGCGATTCCGGCACCAGCCAGCTGGAGACCACCATGGCCGTGAACAGCACGCCCACCAGCCACGGCAGCGGCAGCACCCCGATCTGGTCGAGGATCGGGCCCAGGGCCAGCACCGACACCACGAAGCCAACCGAACCCCACAGGCGCACCCGGCTGTAGTCGCCCCCACTGCTGCTCAGGTGGTTGAGGGTGATTACCTCGAACTGCGACAGCAGCGCATGCCAGAACAAAGAGTACGCCACCATCAAGGTGGCGATGGCGACAATGGAATCCACGAACGGGATGCACATGAACAACAGCAGAGCGGCGATGGCCGCAACGCGAATCGTGCCGATACGCTTGCCGGTGATGTCGGTCCACCAACCCCAGGCGATGGGCATGATTGAGCGCGTAAGACCCATCAGCGCATAGGCGATGCCCATTTGCGCTGCCGTAAAGCCCCGCTCCTCGAGGTACGGCGACCAGTACGGCATGAACGCCCCGACCGAGGCGTAATAGAACAGGTAGAAGCCCGCAAGGCGGGCGTTCAGCGGCAACGAGGGCGACACAAAAACCTTCAGGTGTCGTCGGTGCTGACGTCACGTTGCTGTGGCCGTGCCGTACCTGGCTTGCCCGTCTTGCGATCCGGGCCGGCCACCGCCGGTGTCGGCGCGACGACATCGGCATTCTGGCCCCGATTGCGCAGGAAGTGGTCCATCAGCACCAGCGCCACCATGGCCTCGGCAATCGGCGTCGCACGGATGCCGACGCAGGGATCGTGGCGACCGGTGGTGCGGATTTCCGCCTCCGCACCGTCGATGTCGATGGTCTTGCCCGGGATGATGATGCTCGAGGTCGGCTTGATCGCCATCGAGCAGAGGATGTCCTGGCCGGTGGAAATTCCGCCGGTGATGCCGCCAGAGTGGTTTGAAAGGAAACCCTGCGGCGTAATCTCGTCACGATGCTGGCTGCCGGTCTGTTCCACCGCGCCAAAGCCGTCGCCAACCTCCACACCCTTGACCGCATTGATGCCCATCAGTGCAAATGCCAACTCCGCGTCGAGGCGGTCGTAGACCGGCTCGCCCAGCCCCGGAGGCACCCCGCTCGCCACGACATTGATGCGGGCGCCAACCGAGTCGCCGGCCTCGCGAATCGAGGTGATGTACTTCTCAAGCTCGGGCACCCGGGCCGGGTCCGGGCAGAAGAACGGGTTCTGGTTTACCGCACCCCAATCCTTAAGTTCCAGCTTGTGCGGCCCGATTTGGGCGAGGTAGCCGCGAATCACGGTGCCGAATTTTTCGTGCAGGTACTTGCGGGCAATCGCGCCGGCCGCGACGCGCACGGCCGTCTCGCGCGCCGAGGCTCGGCCGCCGCCACGATGGTCGCGCCGGCCGTACTTGAGGATGTAGGCGTAGTCCGCGTGGTTGGGCCGGAAAGCGTCCTTGATCTTCTCGTAATCGCGACTGCGGGCGTCCACGTTGCGGATCAACAAGGCAATCGGCGTGCCGGTGGTCTTGCCCTCATAAACGCCGGACAGGATCTCGACCGTGTCGTTTTCGCGCCGTTGGGTGACATAGCGCGAGGTTCCCGGCTTGCGCCGGTCCAGGTCTTGCTGGATATCGGACTCGGCGATTCCCAGCCCCGGCGGGCAGCCGTCAACGACACAACCGATGGCCGGTCCATGCGACTCGCCAAAGCTCGTCACGCAAAACAACTTACCCAGGGTGTTACCGGACATTCTTCGGTTTCCAGTTCATCAAATCAGTGCGGGACGTCACGAACACGCCGTCTCCGCCATGCTCGAATTCCGGCCAGTAGCAGGCGAGCGTGGGGAAGCGGTGGGTGAATTCTGGAACAGAACCGCCAACTTCGCACACCAGCGTACCGGTTGGCGTGAGGTGGCGAGCCGCCGCCTGCAGGATCTTTCCGACCAGGTCCATGCCATCGGCACCCGATTCCAGCGCGATTCTCGGCTCGTGCTGGTACTCCTTCGGCATCGCCTGCCAGCGCGCGGTCGGCACGTACGGGGGATTGCTGACAATCAGGTCGTAGGGCTCGCCGGCCAGCGCCTTGAACAAATCGGACTGCACAACGCGCACCCGCCTTCCAAGGCGGTGCAGCGCGACGTTCTTCCGTAGCACCTGCAAGGCGCCCGGATCCAGCTCCGCCGCGTCGATCCGGGCCCGCGGGAAGGCCTTGGCACAGGCGATGGCCAGGCAACCGCTGCCTGAACACAAGTCGAGGATGCGCGCCGGGTCGCGGGTGATCCAG
>JANNAK010000081.1:0-2231 GCA_031384195.1 Gammaproteobacteria bacterium | reverse complement strand
CACCCGCAACTGCTGCGGCGACAGGCTGGCGACCTTGCGCGCCAGCTCGCGGTCGGCCGGGGAGGCGGCCGGTTCCTTGAAATCGGGCGGCGCCCAGATTTTGCCGTCGAGGGCTGCCCGGATCGCCTCGCTCATGGTTTCCAGGCTTGAAATCTTCGGGATGAATCCCAGCGCGCCAAAATCCAGGATCCGGCGCACCAGCCCCGGCTCCTCGTGTCCGGAGACCACCACCACCGGGACGTTCGGGTACTCGGCACGCAGGAACAACAGGGACGAAAAGCCCTTCACGCCGGGCATGTTCAGGTCCAGCAGGACCAGGTTCGGCCGCCCCTGCTTGGCCAGGGCCTCCTGCAGGGCGGTGAAAGAGTCGGCCTCCAGGATGCGGGCCGCGGGCAGCACCGGCCGGACAGCTTCCCGAAGCGCGGTCCGGAACAGCGGATGGTCATCTGCGATGACGACGGTCGCTGACTCTGAATTCATGTTGGTCCCTGTTTGGTCGACCAAAGTCTAATGGTGACAGACCCAGGATGCGAGCATTCTTGGATCGGACGAGCAGGCCTCCCCCAGGTCCGCGACATCCACTTACGCCTTCAAATCTCTCTCCTCCCTGGAAGGCGTAATTCTTCGGGCTGGCCGTAAGGCCGGCCCTTTTTTTATTCCCGGCGCGATGACCCGTAGCGGATGGGTGATGCGGTGCACTACAATCCCATCGCCAATTTTCGGCCATCCAGTCAAATAAGACTGATCGGGAGACCTGAGCATGTTGAAGCGGGGGAATCTGAGCCTTTTGGGGATGCTCGCGGTCGCGGCTCTCGCCCTGTCCGGGCCGGCCCACGGCGTAGCCTACGACCCCGGCCACTGGAACATGCCCCTGGGCGTGACCGAGCTGAGCCGCGAAATCCATGGCTTGCACATGCTGATCTTCTGGGTCTGCGTGGCGATCGGAGTGCTGGTGTTCGGCGCGATGTTTTACTCGGTGTTCGCGCACCGCAAGTCGAACCATCCCAAGCCGGCCGACTTCCACGAGAGCACCACCGTGGAAATCATCTGGACCATCATTCCGTTCGTCATCCTGATCGCCATGGCGATCCCGGCGGCGGGCACCCTGATCAAGATGGAAGACACCCGCAACGCCGATGTGAACGTCAAGATCACCGGCTTCCAGTGGAAATGGCAGTACGAGTATCTCGGGGAGGAGGTGAAGTTCTACTCGACCCTGCACGCGGATTCCAACCAGGCGCGCCAGCTGGGCTCGGGTATCGACCCGAACACCGTGCCGAACTACCTGCTGGAGGTCGACAACCGGCTGGTGTTGCCGGTCGGCAAGAAAGTCCGTTTCATGGTGACCTCGAACGATGTCATCCACGCCTGGTGGGTGCCGGACCTGGCGGTCAAGAAGGACGCGGTGCCCGGCTTCATCAACGAAATCTGGGCCCGGGCCGAACAGCCGGGGATCTTCCGCGGGGTTTGCGCCGAGCTGTGCGGCCGCGACCACGGCTTCATGCCGATCGTGGTCGAGGTGGTCACGCCTGAGGAATTTGAAAAGTGGCTGGCGGCGAAGAAAGCCGGGGCGAGCACCGTCATCGGTCACGGGCCGGCCAGCGGCGAGAGGGTCGCCGCGGCGACCCCCGCGGTTGCAACGGACGCCCAGCCGGCCGCTGCCCCGGTTGCGGCAGCCGCGGCCGACCTGTCCAGGGATCAGCTGATGGGCGCTGGCGAAAAGGTCTACAACACCCAGTGCGCGGCCTGCCACCAGCCCACCGGCCAGGGCTTGCCGCCGAGCTTCCCGGCGTTGGTGGGCAGCAAGGTGGTTGCCGGTCCGGCCGAGGCGCACATCAAGCACGCGCTGAATGGCAAGAACCTGATGCCGCCGTTCCGGCACCTGTCCGATGCGGATCTCGCGGCAGCGCTGACGTATGAACGCAATTCGTGGGGCAATTCGTCCGGCGTGGTCCAAGCCGCCGCCGTCGCCGCCGCACGCAAATAATTCCCGGGAGCTCATCGAATGTCGCACCACGCCCATGCAACCGCCGGTGACCACGGCCACGACGACCACGGATACCATGGTCCGGCCCAGCTCAAAGACGGTATCGGTCCCTGGCTGATGCGCTGGATCAGCACCACCAACCACAAGGACCTGGGAACGATGTACCTGTTCCTGTCCTTCACCATGTTCATGATCGGCGGGGCGATGTCGCTGGTGATCCGCGCCGAATTGTGGCACCCGGGCC
>JANNAK010000066.1:0-11209 GCA_031384195.1 Gammaproteobacteria bacterium | reverse complement strand
CGGCTGTTGTCCAAGGAGCCGCCGCTTTTGTGGCTGGACGTGGGTGGCGTCGGCTATGAAATCGAGGCGCCGTCCTCGACTTTTTTCAATCTCCCGGCGCCGGGAGTCGAAGTCGTGCTCCATACCCACCTCACGGTGCGGGAAGATGCCCACGTTCTCTACGGCTTCTCAACGCCCGGCGAGAAAACCATGTTCCGCGAGTTGATCCGGGTCAGCGGCATCGGCCCCAAGAGTGCGCTGGCGGTCCTGTCCGGTATCGGCGTGCAGGAATTCTGGACGGCGGTGCAAACGGGAGACAGTGCGCGCCTGACGCGACTTCCTGGCATCGGCAAAAAGACCGTCGAGCGACTTTTGATTGATCTCAAGGATCGGGCGGCAGCAACCGGCGCGGTCGGCCCGGCGATGGCCGCTCGGGCCAGCGGCGGTACCACCCAGCAGGCCGTCAGCGCCCTGCTCAACCTGGGTTATCGACTTGTGGAGGCCGAGCGCCTGGTGCGTGCAGCCGAAGGCGAGGGCAAGTCTGCCGAGCAACTGATCCGGGATGCCCTGAAAGGAGCGCATCGATGAGCCCTCGCACGCCGGGCAAGGCGACGGCGTCCGAGCCCGATCGGCTGGTGACGGCCACGGTGGCGGTCGAGGAGGATCGGGTTGAGAACCAGATTCGGCCACGGCGCCTGTCCGAGTACGTCGGCCAGCCGGCAGTTTGCGAGCGCCTTGGTATTTATCTCGACGCAGCACGCAAGCGCGGCGAGGCCATGGATCACGTGCTGATTTTCGGTCCCCCGGGCCTGGGCAAGACCACGCTGGCGCATATCCTCGCCCAGGAAATGGGCGTCAACCTGCGCCAGACCTCCGGTCCGGTGCTCGAACGGGCGGGGGACCTTGCCGCCTTGCTGACCAACCTCGAGCCGCGCGATGTGCTGTTCGTGGACGAAATCCATCGCTTGAGCCCGGTGGTCGAGGAGGTCCTCTATCCGGCGATGGAGGATTTCCAGCTCGACATCATGATCGGCGAGGGTCCGTCCGCCCGCTCCATCCGCCTGGACCTGCCGCCCTTCACCCTGGTGGGGGCGACGACCCGCGCGGGTGCCTTGACGCTGCCATTGCACGGCCGCTTCGGAATCGTCGAACGGCTGGACTTCTATTCCACTGAGGACCTGCAGACCATCGTGCAGCGCTCCGCCGGGATACTGAAGGTTCCGCTGGATGCTGGCGGCGCCGCGGAAATCGCCCGCCGCTCGCGCGGGACACCGCGCATCGCCAACCGCCTGCTGCGCCGGGTCCGTGACTTTGCCGAGGTTCGTGGCACCGGTGCGGTCGGCGCGGCGCTGGCGCGCGATGCGATGGACTTGCTGGAAGTCGACGACCGCGGTTTTGACGTCTTGGACCGGCGCCTGCTCACGGCCTTGATCGAGCGCTTCGGCGGCGGTCCGGTGGGCGTTGAAAGTCTGGCCGCGAGCCTGGGGGAATCCCGCGATACGCTGGAGGACATCGTCGAGCCCTACCTGATCCAGCAGGGCTTCGTGGAGCGAACGCCGCGGGGGCGTGTGGCCGGACGACGTGCATACGAGCACCTCGGCCTGAAGCCGCCGACGGACGGCAGCGACTTGTTCGGTGGCGGCGGGTGAGTGAGCTGGCGTTCGGATGGCCAGCCCGGGTTTACTATGAGGACACCGATGCCTCGGGGGTTGTTTACCACGCCCGCTACCTGCATTTCTTCGAGCGCGCCAGAACCGAGTGGCTGCGGCATCTGGGCCTCAGCCAGCAGAAACTTCGTGATCAGGATGGGGTCGTATTCACCGTCGCCGGAATAGAGGTGGAGTTTCTTTGGCCGGCGCGCCTGGACGATTGCCTTCGCGTGACGGTCGGCGTCGAGCAACGGCGCCGGGCAAGCCTGGTGTTTTCCCAGGAGCTGTTGCGGGAAGGTGCTCCGGAATTGTTGCTGGCTCGGGCGCGAGTGCGCGTGGGTTGTGTCAACGCAGCCAGCTTTCGGCCGTGTGCGCTGCCTGAATCTTTTTCCACTGTACGTTTCCTGGGAGTCCCTGCATGACGCAATTGTCGATTGGCCACTTGATCCTGCAGGCCAGCATCCTGGTGCAGTTCATCCTCCTGTTGCTGCTTGCGGCCTCGGTGATTTCCTGGGCGGTGATCTTCGGCAAGCGCAAGCTTTTGTCGAGCACCCGCGGCGCGGCCGATGATTTCGAGGAACGCTTCTGGTCCGGCGGCACCTTGGTCGACTTGTTCAAGCAGGTGCAGCACGCGCGCCAGGATGAGGGCCTGGTCGCCATCTTTCGCGCTGGCTATGAAGAGTTTATGCGCCAGCAGCAGCTGGGCCGGGTGGCCCCGGAAGATGCGCTGGCCTCGGTCCAGCGTTCGATGCGGGTGGCGCAGGCCCGCGAGGTCGAACGCCTGGAAGGCGGTCTGGCGTTCCTCGCCACGGTCGGTTCCACCAGTCCCTACGTCGGCCTGTTTGGCACGGTCTGGGGAATCATGACGGCGTTTATCGCCATTGGTAACGTCAAGCAGGCGACGATTGCGATGGTGGCGCCGGGCATCGCCGAAGCCCTGATCGCAACCGCGATGGGTCTGTTTGCCGCGATTCCAGCGGTCATCGCCTACAACTTCTTCACCCACCAGGTCGACAATCTCGAGAACCGCTTCAATACCTTCTCGGAGGAACTCACCGGCATTCTGGAGCGTGGCATGCGGCAGGGCGGGAGCCAGACCCCATGAGGGTACGCCGCAAGCTGGCGTCCGAAATTAATGTCGTGCCCTACATCGACGTGATGCTGGTGCTGTTGATTATCTTCATGGTGACGGCACCGCTGCTCACCCAGGGCGTTGAAGTGGACCTGCCGGAGACCGGTGCCGAGTCTCTGGCGGCGCCCGCCGAACCCATCACGCTTACCGTGGACGCCAAGGGCCGTTACTTCCTTGATATCGGCACCGGGCAGGACAAGTCACTTTCCGACGACGAGGTAGTTCGTCGCGTCCAGGTCGTGCTGAAGGCCAAGCCCGAGACTTTGGTGCTGATTCGGGGCGACAAGCGGGTGGACTACGGCCGCGTGGCCTACGCCATGGGACTGCTGCAGGAGGCCGGGGCCCACAAGGTCGGCTTTGCCTCGGAACCGCTGGCGCGCAGCCCGGCGAACCAGGGAAAAACGACGCCGGAATGACGTTTCGACTTCGCCACCTGCTGGTTGCCGCCGTCCTGCATCTCATGCTGTTTGGGTTGCTGGCCGGCGGTGTGCAGTGCTCGCGCAAGCCGCAGCCCACCCGCATCATGGAAGCCGTGCTCTACGACCCCAGTCGTGAGCAAGTCTCCGAGAAGAAAAAGACTGACGACGAGCGGCGCGAGGCCGAAAAGAAGCGCGAATTGGAGGAAAGGAAACGGCGCGCCGAGGACGAACAGAAAGTCCGGGACGAGGCCGAGCGGCTGCAGGTCGAGGCCCGGGTTCGCGACGAGCGGGACAAGAAGCGCAAGGCGGAGGAACTCGAGAAGAAAAAGAAAGTCGCGGATCTGGAGCGTCGAAAGCAGGAGGATCGTGAGCGCCTCAAGAAGGAGCAGCAGGAGAAGCAGGAACAGGACAAGCGCAACGCCGACATGAAGTCGCAGCTGCAGCGCGAAATCGAGCAGGAAAACTTGCGTCGACAGATGGAGCAGGAAGCCCGGAGCCGGCGTGAGAGCGATCTCAACGCCTTGGTCAGCGAATGGGGCAGCCAGGTGGCAGCGCACATCCGCAAGAACTGGCTCCGGCCCGGCGCAGACAACGCAGAGTTCTCCTGTCGGGTCCAGGTCCAGCTGCTGCCGGACGGAGCGGTGATCTCGGCGAAGATCGCCCGCAGTTGCGGCAGTGACGTATTGAACAAATCTGTGGAGGACGCGGTCTATCGCTCCTCGCCTATGCCAAGACCGGCCGATCCTTCGGCTTTTGTCCGTGATCTTTCAATCGAGTTCAGACCGAAATGACGTTAAATCGAGTTTTGCCCTTGGTACTTCTGGCCCTCTTGGGCGGCAGGGCCGAGGCCGGCCTGGAAATCACCGTCACCGGCGGGGACTTCGCGGCGCTGCCGATTGCGGTGGTCCCGTTTGCCGGCGCGGCGGACCTGGGCCTGGACCTCGCGGCGCTGGTGTCAGCGGACTTGTCCCGCAGCGGGCAGTTCCGGACCGTCGATCCGGCCGGAATGCTGGAGCGCCCGGCGACGCCGGAGCAGGTCGACTTCCGCAACTGGCGGGCCATCGCCGTCGACAACCTGGTTCTGGGGCAGGTGGTCCGCTCCGGGGGCGGCTTGGCGATCCGGGTCCAGCTGCTGGACGTGCTGCGTGGCCGGCAACTGGAACAATTCGAAGTGCCGGCGCCGGATTCACGGCGACTGCGACCGGTCGCACACCGAATCGCCGACCTGATTTACCAGCGACTGACGGGTGTCGCCGGTTACTTCAACTCCCAGATCGCCTACGTTGCGGTGACCGGGCCGGTCGGCAACCGGCTGCACCAGATCGTGATCGCCGACTCGGATGGATACAACCCGGTGACCGTTGCCAGTTCGCGCGAACCTCTGATGTCGCCAGCCTGGTCGCCCAACCGGCAGACGCTGGCCTACGTCGGCTTCGAGCGCGGACGCTCGGCCATTTACATCCACGAATTGGCCAGCGGTGCGCTCCGCAAGCTGGTGTCGGAGCGCGGCATCAATGGTGCCCCGGCCTGGTCGCCGGACGGGCGCCTCCTCGCCATTACCCTGTCGTTCGAGGTCAACTCCGATATCTACGTCATCGAGGCCGGCTCCGGGGTGCGGCGCCAGCTGACCCGGAACTTTGCCATCGATACCGAGCCGGACTGGTCTCCGGACGGCAGCGAGATCGTCTTTACCTCGGATCGGGGCGGCCAGCCGCAAATATACGTCGTGAATTCCGGAGGTGGCGAAGCGCGCCGGATAACCTTTGAAGGCAGGCAGAACTCGCGGGCCCGCTTTTCACCGGACGGCAAGTGGCTCGCGCTGGTCAATCAGGATGAAAATGGCTATCGTATTGGGCTGCTGGACTACAAAACGAGGGCGCTTCGCATTCTGAGCGAAGGTCCAAATGATGAAAGCCCCAGTTTTTCACCCAACGGCGCGGTGGTGGTTTACGCCGTGCAGTCGCGAAACGAGCTGGCGACGGTAACGGTGGACGGACGGATCCGACAGCGATTGAGCCAGCCGGGTGATGTGCACGAACCGGCGTGGTCGCCGGTCGCTCCCTGAAACAGCAACTGAATTCTTCACCCATTAACTGAGGACAAGAACATGAACAAGTTTGCATTGGTCACATTGAGTGCCGTTGTCCTGACCCTTGCCGCGTGCAGCGGCAGCGGCCGCAAGACCGGCGACAGCGGTTCGTCCGACAGTTCGGGCGCGTATGGCAACGCGGGTGCGGGCGGCGCGAGTGGCACTGGCGCCGGCAGCGCCTCGGACGCCGGCGGAGCCGGGGCCAAGGTTCCGGCGGGTCGCGTCGTGTTTTTTGATCTCGACAGCTCAGAGCTGAAGCCGGAGGGACAGGCACTGGTGCAGGGATGGGCGGCCTACCTGTCGGCCAATCCCAGCGCCAAGCTGCGCCTGGAAGGGCACGGCGACGAGCGCGGTTCGCGCGAGTACAACATCAGCCTCGGCGAGCGTCGTGGAAATGCCGTTCTCTCAGGGCTGACCTCTCAGGGCGTGTCGGCCCGTCAATTGAGCGTGACCTCGTACGGTGAAGAGCGTCCGGTGGACCTCGGACACGGCGAGGCGGCCTGGGCCAAGAACCGTCGCGTCGAATTCATTCCCTGAGATTGACCGTCCGTAAGCTCGCGACACGCGGCGCCAGCGTCTTGCTGGCCGCCGCACTGGTGGCCTGCGCCGATTTCGGGGGACCGATCGGCGCCGGCGTGGAGCCGTCCAGGGAAGAGCAGCGCTTCCAGGAGCTGGACACGCGGCTGTCCGAGCTGACCCGCAAGGTCGACAACCTGAAGTCGGCTTCGCCGGCGCAGGCGCTGACCCGGCTGGAGGGCGAGGTGCGGGACTTGCGGGGCGAAGTCGAAACCCTGCGCTACAACATCGATGTGCGTGAAAAACGCTCACGGGACCTGTACCAGGATCTTGACCGGCGGCTGCAAAAGGTCGAGAACGAAAATCGTCCGGCGCGTTTGGCGCTGGAACCCAGGTTGACGAACGCCCCGCCGGTACCGGACAGCCAGGAAGAGGAGGCCGCTTATGTGCAGGCGTTTGAGCGCCTCAAGAATGGCAGCTACGACGAGGCCCTCGGTGGATTCGGCGAACAGCTCAAGCTGTGGCCGGACGGCCGTTTTGCCGTCAACGCGTTGTACTGGAGTGGCGAGGCCTATGCCGCGAAACGTGATTTTGAAAATGCCCGCGACTCGTTCCTGAAATTGCTGGAGCGGTTTCCGGCGGCCGACAAGGCCCCCGATGCCCAGTTCAAACTTGGCGTAGCCGAGTGGGAGTTGAAGCGCCCGGATCCGGCCAAGGCCGCCTGGCAGAAAGTCATAACCGATTTCCCGCAGAGCAACGCCGCCGGACTGGCCCGACAGCGTCTCGACTCGGCCAAGTAGGCGGGCATGGCCGTGGTGGGCCAGACCGTCGGCGCAGGCCCTGCCGACTCGCGGCGTTTGCGACTGACTGAAGTCTTCCTGTCGCTGCAGGGCGAAACCACGTTCTCGGGCCTGCCCACGGTTTTTGTTCGCCTGACGGGATGCCCGCTGCGCTGCCAGTACTGCGACACCGCCTACGCCTTCCACGGCGGCACCACCATCGGGCTCGATGGGTTGCTCGAGCAAGTTCATGCCTTTGGCGTGCGGCACGTCTGCGTCACCGGTGGCGAGCCGCTGGCGCAGAAGGGCTGCCTGCTGTTGCTGAAGGAACTCTGCGATCTCGGTCATGCCGTTTCACTGGAGACCAGTGGCGCGATGGACATAAGCGCAGTGGATCCGCGTGTCTCGCGAATCCTCGACATCAAGACGCCGGGCTCCGGCGAAGAGAACCGGAACCGATGGGAAAACCTCGCCGTCCTGGGCGCCCTCGACCAGGTCAAGTTCGTGATCTGCGATCGCGTCGATTACGACTGGGCCAAAGCCATCGCCCTGAATTACCAGCTGCCGGAGCGCCACACCGTGTTGTTCTCGCCCAGCCATGAACAGCTGGAAGCCCGGCAGCTCGCCGACTGGCTGGTCGCCGACCGGTTTCCGGTGCGCCTTCAGGTGCAACTGCACAAGTACCTCTGGGGAAATGAGCGTGGCCGCTAGGCGCGGCGGGAAAAACGCGGTCGTGCTGGTCTCGGGCGGACTGGACTCGGCCACCGTGCTGGCTATCGCCAAGGCCGCAGGATTTCGCTGCCATGCCCTGAGCGTCGCCTATGGCCAGCGTCACGCGGCTGAACTGGGGGCCGCACGCCGTCTGTGCCAAACGATGGGCGTGGAGACCTACCGCGTGCTCAAGGTAAACCTCGACGCCGTTGGCGGCTCCGCCCTGACCGACGCGCGAATTGAGGTACCACTACGCGCGAGTGTGGGCATCCCGGTGACCTATGTGCCGGCCCGCAACACCTTGTTCCTGTCCTTGGCCCTGGGATTGGCGGAGGTGGTCGGTGCCCGCGATATCTTCATCGGGGTGAATGCCGTGGACTACTCCGGCTATCCGGACTGCCGGCCGCGCTTCATCCGGGCCTTCGAACGGCTCAGCCGCTGGGCCACCAGGGACGCGGTGGAGCAGGGGCAAGGGATGAAAATTCACGCGCCCCTGATGCGACTGGGCAAGGCGAAAATCATCAAGCGCGGCATTGGCCTCGGCGTCGATTACGCCAGGACCGTGTCCTGCTACCGCGCCGACCGTCGCGGCCGGGCCTGCGGGCGTTGTGACGCCTGCCGCTTGCGACGCGAGGGATTTCGTCAGGCCAAGCGGGTCGATCCGACTCGCTACGTGACGCCGGGCTGATTTTGCCCGGTGGCATCGGGTATCATGCGCGGCCCTTGGGCGAGTACAAACGGGTCGTTAGCTCAGTCGGTAGAGCAGCTGGCTTTTAACCAGTTGGTCGATGGTTCGAATCCATCACGACCCACCACTTGCCACCAGCGGCGGATCAGTCCGACACGCGCCATGGGACGCCATCGGCACCCAGGTACATCCGTCCCATCTCTGCCGCATTGAAGGGCCGCGACCCAAGCCGGCCGAAGACCGCAATCTGCCCTCCTGTTTCGTCAACGGCGCGATCACGATCGAGTCCCCTGGACAGCGACAAGACCGGACGGTCCGTCCGGTAGCTCGCGATCCATTCCGGGCGCGGCTCTGGACTGAACCCGTAAAATCCCGGCTGGCTGTCGGGCGAGGTCAGTTGCAGGACGTGGAGCCCGGTGTCATCGGCAACGTAGGCGAACAGCGAGGCATTGGTGCTGGCCACGGTGACATCGTGGGTGTCGCGCAGTCGGCCCTCGGCATTGAAATGCGACAGCAGTACCGGGGCCTCGGGATTCAGGATATCGACAATTGCCAGGCCCTCGGTCCCGTCGGCGATGTAGGCGTAGGTGCGGGCCAGGTGCAGGCGCTGTGCAGACTTGAGCGCCACCGTCGCTTCCGGCAGCAGGCGCGGGGCGTCGGGGCGGGTAATGTCTGCGACTTCAAGCCCCTTGGCGGTCAGAATGAAAAGGTAGCGGAACTGCACCGCGCTGGCGCGCACGCCAGCAACCTCGATCACGGCCGCCGTGCGCGGCTGCAAGGGGTCATCCAGGTCAAGGATTACCAACCCGCGGTCGGCGGCGATGTAGACAAAATGTCCGGCCACGGCGAGGTGGCGTGCTCCCTGAAGCAGTCCGCCGGGATTGAAGGTAAGCGCGCGGCGCAGGAAATTGTTGCGCGGCTCGCCGTCCTGAAGCGTGTTGACGTCGGACAGGATCAGGCCCTCACGGGCATCGGCCACCAGCGCATAATTGTAGATCGGATGGAACGGTTGCTCCTGATTCTCGATCCGCATCAGCTCGCCCTGGTTGCGCAGCGGCTGGATTGGCTGGTTGGTCGGCAGCGCCACACAGCGCGCGTCGGCGGACTCCAGCCGGGTGTCGTGTCCCAGCGGGGAGAAGGGAGCGGTGACCAGGCGCTGGGCATATCCCTTGTTGGTGATGTTGGCGGCATCGTAGACGCGCAGGCCGCCGCGGCCTTCGGCCGCGTACAGGTATTCGCCGCGCAGTTGCAGGCAGCCGACCGGCCCGCCGCTTCCATGGGTTTGTGCGTTCTGCAATTGCCGGCCGTTGGTTTCATGGTTACGGAACCAGTCGGGGTAGGCGTTGCGGTGCAGGTAGCTGCCGATGACGGCCTGCGGCTCGTCCCACTCGGTGACCTGGACTGCGGAGACGCCATCGGCCAGACCGGCCCAGGCATTGAAGCCGACAAAGTTGACGAAGCCGGTTCCCTGGCCGAGCAAGGAGGCCATCCAGGCGTTGTTGTCGCCGGTCTTCGATAGGTGGCAGTCGGTGCAGGTCTTGGTTTCGGTCTTGCGCTCGGTATGCGGGTAGTGGGGCGCGAAGGACTGCGAGGAAAAGCCACTGGCGGAAACCGGCGGCTGCTGGACATAAAGGCGTTCGCGATTGGCGTTGGTGGAAGACAGCACCAGTGCCGAACTGGAGCGTACCGGTGCGATCCGGTAGCCCTTGGCTTCGCCATGGCGGCCGAGCATGTAAAAATCGTCCCGCACCACCTGCGGGTTGTAGGTGGCGTAATTCCGCGACTCGCCCCCTTCGTAGTGCTGGCGATCGGATTTCCAGTTGGCCTGGATCGGCAGGTGGCAGCCGAAGCAGGACGTAGTCCACGACGAGTGGCAGGTGACGCACAGCATCTCGTCGTCGGGATGCGCCCGGTCGGCCGCCTTCACCGCCGGTCCCCAGCTTTGCTTGCCGGTATCGCGGGACATCAGCTTGGCGCGGGCGGCCTTGGCGTTGTAGCCCGGATGACCGGGCGTCACGCTGTCTTTTACCAAAGAGACCTCCCAGGACAGCTTGGGATCCAGGGCTGAACGCTGGTACAGCTTCTTGCCGAGCCATTCGAACCGCAGTCGCCCGTCCTGAACCCGAAGTTGCGACAGGTCACGGCCACCGGGAGGGGCGGCCGGGCCGCTGCTGCGCAGGTTTGGGTAACGATCGGAGTTGCCATGGCAATCCTGGCAATCGATCTCCACCGCTTGCGCAACCTCGCCGTACAGGTGTCCGTTGCCATGGCTGTCCGACCCAAAGTGGCAGTCCACGCAATGCATGCCGACGTCCACGTGAATCGAGGACAGGTGGACACTCTTCTTGAACTTGGCCGGATCGTCATTGGCAACGACGGCCCCCTTCGCGTCCAGCAGGTCGCCCTTGCGATTGCGCTTGAACACCGCGCGGAAATTCCAGCCGTGCCCGTGGTAGTCCGCAAATTGCGTGTCCTTGGACTGACCATTCAAGTCCGTGACATTGCGCAGGAACTCCGGGTCGCCCCACTTTCCGCGAATGGCCGCTTCCTCGGGGTTGCGGCGATTGATGGCGCGGATTTCGGCCGCGGTGGGGTAGCGCTGTTTTTCCGGCCACATCAGCGGTGCGTCGGATTCGTAATCCCACAGGGTGTAGCCGAGGAAACTGTTCACGAACACATTCGGCTGGTGCATGTGGCAGACCATGCATTGCGCGGTGGGAATCGCCCGGGTGAACTCGTGCTTCAGCGGATGTCCGGCTTCGTTGGCGCTGATGGTGGGATCGCGGGTGCGAGTCTGTCCGGTGTTTCCAAAGGCGGCGTAGGGGCCGGAGTGGCGCGGATCGCGGTCGTTGGCATAGATCACGTGACAGGACGTGCAGCCGGAGGAACGGTAATCGCCCGGTTGCTCGTTGGTGCCCAGGAACCAGGTGTGGGGATCGTTTAGCCGGGTCTTGTGGAGGTTCAGCAACGGGACGGCGATGCGGTTTCCGGTGCCGGGGCCGCGGTTCGACTGCCGCAGGTCCGGCCGCCCGGGCTCCTCCAACCGCTGGATGCTGCCGCCGATTCCCGGCAAGCCCGTATCCGGGAACAAGCTGCTGATATTTCGGCCACCGCGCTCGAACACCCGGAACACATCGGCCGGTGGCGTCACTTCCCAGGGGGGCAGGGGCCACAAGACAGGAAGCACACCCTTGCGACGCATGTTTTCGTCGGGATCCACCGGATTGCGCAGCATCGCCGGCTCGCC
>JANNAK010000142.1:0-10211 GCA_031384195.1 Gammaproteobacteria bacterium | reverse complement strand
GTCGATCATCGACGCGCTGCGACCGCCGTCGCGGGGCCCCTACCGGTCCTCATCAACCGCGGCGTCCTCACCCAGGTCGGAATCCAGCTTGGCCGGGGAATTTGATGCTGGGGAAACGCACTCGTGTCGCCACAATATCCGCTGTTCCACTGGAGATGCTGCGCCGGCAGGTTGCGTCGTCTCGAGCATATAGACGAGATTCAATTTGAGCAGCCGCTGTCCGACGCGGGCCTCTGCGTTCCATTGCCTGCAAAGATAACGCGCGTAAAAGAGCCGGTGGTGGCGAAACTGGTGGTCGAACAAGCGCAGCCGATAGGTTTGCCAGCGCACGTTGCCGTGTTCTTGCGAGACGTATCTGGGTTTGTCGTAGCTCACATGCTCGCGCTCCGGGTGCAGGAGGTCGATTTCCCGGCCGTCCTCGAGCTTGCCCGGAATGACCCACCACCCGTCGTCGCGTGAGGGATACGGAGAGAACATGTCCCAACCCTGGTCGAGCCTGAGCAGGAACAAGGGTGGTGAGACGAACTCGAACACCTGAAATGGAATCGTGCGGATGGTTGCCAGGTTCCACGCCAGTACGAGGAACACGAACCCGCCCGCAAGCCGCTGCAAGCCCTTCGAAACTTCAAAACTCACGTGCCTGTCGGGAAGCAGTGCGGCGGTGACGCGGCCGAAGGCGTCCCTGTTCCGGGCGACCCAATCGTAGATCGCGGCTCCCGGCCGTTCCCAAAGTCTCAGCGAAGCCAGCGGAGCCACCCAGCGGAACAGCAGCGAGTGCCGCAGCAGCGCGACAAAGGCGTGCCACTTGGTGTGGGCGACATCGTCGGCATCGATCACCACCCAGCTGTAATGCGCCTCCATCAAAGCGCGCGCGCGGGCGTGATTCTGCGCCGGCTCAATCTCGGTCCGCGGTAGCACCAGGAAATGCCGGAACAGCAGGCAGGACTTGAGGCAAAAGCCGCAATCAATGTCGTAATAGATTCGAAGACGGCGCCCGTGGTCGAACCTCACGGCGGCCCAATCCCAGAACCAGCCGCCGAGCAGCACGGTCAGGGAGGCGAGGCTGACGAAGGGAAAGTGGCCGATGTTGAGAAGAACGATAAACCCCGTATGCATGGCCATGAAGCCGAGCATCACGATGAAACGCAGCGGGCGGGTCAGTAGCGGCGAGAACGCAATCAGCGGGCCCAGCAACTCGAGGAAATAGACGTAGTAGCTCAAGGGTTTCAGTAACCCAGGCAGCGTTTCACGCAGCCACACGCCCGCCGGCGCCGCGAAGTAGTCGATGTGCAGTGCGTAGTAAACGGCCGTGCCCTGGGGCCACCACTCGGGCGCGTTCTTGAAGATCGCGCTGAAGAAGTACACCGACAGCACCTGGACGATGAGGCCGAACGACGCCCACGAAACATGCAGGTTCCGCGAAGGTGCGGGATTGGTGGCCAGCGCGGCGTCGACGCTCCAGCGGGCATTCAGCGGAAGGAACAGGCCCCAGAACAACAGGCAGACCATCAGGTAGTCGCCACCGAGCAGGACCAGCGGGTTACGGTTGTGCAGGGATACCAGCAGCGCCCAACTGACGAACGCGGCCAGCCGGGTCCGATAGCCGACCAGCAACGCCGCGACGGCTAGCGCATGCACCAGCAGCAGCACGGCTGCGAACCACGCACCACCGTTGGCGAGGTGCACGGATACCCGCCAGGGACCATCCACGTCGATCAGCCAGGAACGCGGCAGGGTTCCGGCATCCGTATAGAAAGCCCCGATGTCTCCAAAGCGCTGCAACAGCGTCCACAGCAGCACCGACGCCAGCGACACCCGAAACAGGGCCAGCGTCCGAAGGTCGATTCCGGCGATTTCCGGGAGGCGACTGCGCAGGCTGGTGGCGAAGGTCATGTGTTGTTGTCCGATGCGCAATGAAAAGGGGAGCGAATCGCTCCCCTTTTTTACCACTCGGAAGGCCTACTCGTTCAGATCGCCCATGTGGCCGGTACCGCCGTCCAGCCACTTCTGGTACTCCGGGTCAATCTCGCGCGGCACCAGCAGGAACCCGTCTATTCCGTTATGGCCCGGAGCAACGGTTGGCACTGCCGTCGGAGCCGTGGTTGGCGCGGTCGTCGGAGCCGTGGTTGGCGCTACGGTCGGGTTAGTCGTGGGCGGAGTAGTAGTGGGACCGACAGACTTGTCATCTCCATTCACAGCTTCCGTGGCAGCGAAGCCCAAGCCCGCTGCACCCACCGCGACCAAGCCCCAATCAATGGCGTTGTAGCCCAGGAAGGCGCCATCGGCAGGCACGTCCTCCACCACCTCAGCATCTTCCGTCGCAGCGGCTGTTTCTTCCGCCGCCGCGGTGTCGTCACCGCCACCGAAGAGGCCACCGAACCAGTTGCCGATCTTCTGGAAAACGCCGGGTTCGTCAACCACTTCTGCGCCTTCTTCGCTGACTTCCTCGTTCTGGCGCAGGCGGTAGCTGTTGCGCACCGCAGACAGGCCGTTCACCCGCAGGTCATTCAGGCCGCGGGTGTTGTAGTCCAGCTGGATAATGGGCGGCAGCGCCTGTTGGGTGTAGCGCGCATCGTGGTCGACTCGAAGGCCGTAGTGGAAGTCGCGCGGGGCGATCTCCCTGCCGCCAAAACTGACGCCGAGGTAGGCGCGCGCCTCGGGAGTCGAATTGTCGCTGGAGGCGGCCACCGCCGCACCCAGGACCAACCCAATTCCCGACGCGGCGATTAGTGTTTTCTTGATGAAAGTGCGCATAGCTCTCCCGAACCCTGGACCCGTTATTGATAAGTACCGCTCTGGCGGCACCGCGCAGACTATATGCAGCGTTATGGGCGGCTTGCAAGTAAACATTTGGTCTAGGCCAGGTCTTGCATGAGGTCGGAGTCGTGTGTCAGGGGCGGGCGACCGCGCTAGACTGATTGCGCCATTTTCAGGAGGAATCGCGTGTTGCGCCTGCTGCCGGTGATGTTGATGGTCGTTTTCGTCGCCTCGGCAGTGGCCGCCGAGCCGGTGCGCTACGTGAGTGACGAACTGGTGATCGTGCTGCGGAACAGCGCCAGCGCCTCCGGCGCCGTCGTCACCTCGATGCCGACCGGCACGCGCCTGGTGCTGCTGGAATCGGATTCCGAAAGCGGCTATGGCCGGGTGCGCCTGGACGATGGCCGGATCGGCTGGGTGCAGGAGCGTTACCTGATTAACCATCCGCCCGCCGGGCTGCGCGCCGAGGTGGCGGGAAAACAGCTGGCGCAGGCCGAAGCAGAGCTGAAGACCTTGCGTGAGGAGCACGGCAAGTTGCAGAAGGAATTCGCCCGCATTTCGGAAGGCCGGCCGCCGCCGGCACCCGAAGCACTGACGCGGGAACTTGAGGACCTGCGAACGCAGGTCCAGCAATTGCGGCAGCAGAATGAGTCTCTGGCCGCTGCCGGTGGCCAGTCGCGTGAGCGCCAGCGAACCCTGCTGCTGGGTGGAGCACTGGTGGCCGGCGGATTCTTGCTGGCCTGGCTGATTCGCCTGCTGTGGCCCAAGCGTCGCTGGGGTGAGCTGTAACCACCCGGCGAGTCGGCCAAGGCCAACCATGAGCGCGGCGGCGATTCCGGCGCGGGGGACCGCGGAGACGATGCTGGTCGATGGCGAGGCCGGGCCGATTGAGTTGCTGGTCGCGGTGCCGCCCACCGAACCGGTCGGACTGGCGCTGGTTTGCCATCCACACCCGCTGCACGGTGGCGCACTCAGCAACAAGGTGACCTATACCGTGGCGGCTGCGGCGCTCAAATTGGGCTTTGTCGCCGCGCGCTTCAATTTTCGCGGGGTGGGCAAGAGCGCCGGGACCCACGACGGCGGCCAAGGCGAAACCGCCGACACCCTGGTCCTGGTGCAGTGGCTGCGCCAACAGCTGCCGGGACTGGAGTTGCTGCTCGCCGGATTTTCATTTGGTGGTTTCGTCAGCCTGAAAGCGGCGGCCGCGGCAGCACCGGCGCTGCAAATCAGCGTCGCCCCGCCCTTCAAGTATTTTGCCGACGAGAAGTTGCCGCTGCGGCCGGCCTGCCCGTGGCTGGTAATTCATGCGCGCGATGACGACGTCGTCGACTTCGAGGAAAGCCGCGCCATCCTCGACCAGTACCAGCCACCGCCGGAGCTGGCCACGCTGGACACGGCCGGACACTTCTTCCACGGCCATCTGGGGGAATTGCAGGATGTCTGCACCGATTTCATCCAGCGGCACTGGCCGCTGCGGCGGTAGGGCCTCTGCTATTCTTCTCCGCACCATTCAGCTTTCGAGGAGTAGGCATGCGAATTTATCTGGCGGTTATGGGGCTGGCGCTGGCGGGATCGGCATTCGCCAAGGATGACGTCGAGATTTCCTCGTTGACGCTGCAAGCGGACTTCGACTCGATTTCCGAGGACCTGATCGCGGCCGTGGACTACAAGGCGGTAGTGCCTTCCGAGGCCACCGGCCTGCTCGGCTTTGGGGTTGGCCTGATCCTCAACTACACCCCGGTGGACGACAAGGATGCCTGGAACCGGGCGACCGGCGGCAGCGCCAACATCGACGCACTGGGCCTGGTCGGCATCGGCGTGACCAAGGGCCTGCCGGCCGGATTTGACCTCGGCGTGTTCTACAGCGAAGTCCCGGGCACCAACGTGTCGTTGTTCGGCGGCGAAGTGCGCTACGCCCTCCTCAAGGGCGGAATGGCCAGCCCGGCCATCGCGATTCGCGGCTCTTATTCCAAGGTCAGCGGCATTGATTCGTTCGACGTGTCGTCCAAGGCGATCGACATCTCGATCTCCAAGGGTTTTGCTTTCGTGACGCCGTATGCCGGGGTCGGTTATGTGGATGGCGAGGCGGATCCGACCGGGGCCTTCGTGCTCGACAAGTCCGAGGTCAAGAAAACCAAGCTGTATGCCGGTTCGCGGTTCAGTCTGGGGCTGATGGAACTGACGCCGGAAATCGAGAAGATTGGCGACAACACGATGTTCAACCTGCGCATCGGTTTTTCATTCTCCCTCTGACCCTGGAAGCGGCTACCGCTTGCCGCCCGATTAGTCCGGCGAGCGGGGCCGGGAGATGATCACCTCCACGATCCGGGTCCGGTTGTTGTCCGGGTTTGGCGTGGTGCTGGCAGTGGTGGCTTTTGGCGCACTGGTCGGCTTGTCGGAGTTGCGGCAGGCCGAGCGCGCGCGCCTCGCCGTCGCCACCGGCTATGAAGTGGTCGTCGCGCTGGAGCGGGCACAGGCGGTGCTGTCGCAGGGATCGCGTCTGAAGCAATCAGTGGTCGAGACGCCCGAGGGCGCCCGCACCGTGATGGAGGACTCGGTGGTTGACGCCCTGGCCGAGCGCCTGGTGCGCCTGGCCAACCTGCTTGGCGGGGACGTTGGGCAGCAAGCGCGCCTGGCTGCGGTATCCCAGGAGCTGTGGCGATTGCGCGAGGCCGTGTCGCTGGGAGCGAATCCGGCAGAGCGAGACCAGCAGATCGATGGCCTGCGCAGCGCCCTGGCCGAGATGGAACGGATCCAGCTCGATAACCTGACCCGGCGCCGCGGCGAGCTGGCCCTGCGCCATCATCAGGTTCTTTACCTGACGGGGGGCCTGCTGGCGGTTGGCGGATTCCTCGGACTGATCGTCGCGGTGGTGACCAGCCAGCGGCTGACCGGTCCGCTGGTCCAGCTGGCGCGGCTGATGCAACGGCTGGCCAATCACGACCTCAGCATTGAGGTTCCGCACCGCAAGCGCGGTGACGAAGTAGGGGCTATCGCCAATGCCCTGGAAGTGTTCAAGGGCATGGCCCAGGAAACCTCGCGCCATGGCTGGGTCAAGGCTGCCGTCGCCAAGGTGATGGTGCGGGTGCAGGCGGCGAGCGAGGCGATCACCTTTTCCGAGATCCTGCTGGATGAGTTGATGCCGCGATTCGGAGCAACCCTGGGGGCGTTCTACCAGACCCTGCCCGGCCGTGACGGACTGGCGCGCCGGGTGGTGCGCGGGCAGCTGAATCCGCAGCGCGAGATCATCCGCTACACCCTTGGGAACCGGACCGTCCAGGCCGCAACCGCGGGGCGGGTCCAGATCCTGTCCCCGCCACCGGCCGACTATGAGCGGATTGCTGCCGACCCTGCCGCGCCGATGCCGGCGACCGTGGTTCTGCTGCCCTTGATTTCCGGGGCGCAGTTGCTGGCCCTGGTCGAGCTGGGCAGCGACGCGCCGATGGACAGCCGGCACCAGGAATTGCTGGGAGAACTCTCGGCCGTGCTGGGCCTGGCTTTCGACAACCTGTTGCGCGGCGTCCAGACCCGCCAACTGCTGCAAGAGACGCGGGCGCAATCGGAACGGCTGCGGGCTTCGGAAATCGAGTTGAAGCACGCCAACGAAGCCCTGTCCGAGAAGGAAGAGATTGCCAGGCATCGCGCCACGCACGACGGCCTCACCGGCCTGCCGAACCGCTCGCTGTTCCTGGACCGGCTGGATTCGGCCCTGCTGCGCACCCGCCGGACGCGCGAGGCGGCCGCGCTGATGTACCTGGACCTCGATGGTTTCAAGGCGGTCAATGACGGACTGGGCCATGTTGCCGGCGATGCCCTGCTGGTCGCGGTGGCCGGTCGCCTTCGGGAACGCCTGCGCGGAGCCGATACCGTGGCCCGCCTCGGCGGTGACGAATTCGCGATCCTGATGGAATCGGCGACGCGGGCGTCGGCCGAGACGATCGCGACGCAGATCTGTGAAAGCATCCGCCGGCCGTTCGAGATTGCGCTGGAAGGCCAGCCGGTAATGCAGGTCCAGGTCGGCACCAGCATCGGCATCGCCATCCTCGGCGCTGAAGGCGACGACGCGGACCGGCTGATTCGTGCCGCCGATGGTGCGATGTACGCCGCCAAGCGCTCCGGCAAGAACCGCTGGGTGCTGGCCGAGGCCGAGGCTAACGAGGCGTCAGCAGGTACAGCGCTACCTCGCTCATGAGGTTGGGCAGCAGCCGCATCGCCAGTCCGTCGCGGTGCGCGTGGTCCAGCAGGCTGCGCCGGCCGATACGCCAGCCGCGCTCGCGGCACAGGGCCTCAAAGTCCGCCACCGTGCACAGGTGGATGTTGGCCGTGCCGTACCAGGTATCCGGCAGTGCGCGCGTCGCCGGCATGTGCCCGCGGGCCAGCGCCAGGCGAACTTTCCAGTGGCCAAAATTCGGGAAGGTCACGATGCCGGTGCGGCCAACGCGCAGGATTTCTTCCACCACGCGATCGGGCCGGGCGGTGGCTTGCAGCGCCTGGGTCATGACCACGTAGTCGAAGCTGCCGTCGGCGAAATCGGTCAAGCCGTCGTTGACGTCCGCCGCGATGACGTTGACGCCGGCGTCCAGGCACTTGGCGATGTTGTCGGCGTCGATTTCCAGGCCGTAGCCGTGCACCTGCCGGTGGCGGGCGAGGTGGGCCAGCAGCGTGCCGTCGCCGCAGCCAAGGTCGAGGATGCGCGAGCCGGGGCGAATCCACTCGCTGATCAGCGCAAGGTCGGGGCGCAGGCCCGGCGCCGAAGTCGGCGGTTGGGGAGCGGTCATTCGTCCTCCGCCACGCGCCGCAGGTAGGTGCCGAGCGCGCGGGTGTACTCGGGCAGCGGCATCAGGAAGTCATCGTGACCCAGCTGCGAGTCGATCTCGGCATAGCTGACGTCGCGCCCGGCGGCCACCAGCGCGCGCACGATCTCGCGCGAGCGGGCCGGTGAGAATCTCCAGTCGCTGGAAAACGACACGACCAGGAATTTTGCCGTCGCCTGCCGGAAGGCGGCGGTGAGGTCGCCGCCGAATTCACGCGCCGGATCAAAATAGTCGAGTGCCTTGGTCATCAGCAGGTAGGTGTTGGCGTCAAACCGCTCGACGAAGGACTGGCCTTGGTGGCGCAGGTAGCTCTCGACTTCGAACTCGACCTCGTAATTGAAGCCGAGAACGCCGCTGCGCAGGGCGCTGCCGAACTTGGCGCGCATGGCCTCATCCGACAGGTAGGTAATATGCCCCAGCATGCGCGCCAGCTTAAGGCCGCGGCTGGGCACCACGCCGTGCTCGTAAAAGTGTCCGCCGTGGAAATCCGGATCTGACAGGATCGCCTGGCGCGCAATCTCGTTGAAGGCGATGTTCTGCGCCGACAGGTTGGGCGCGGCGGCAATGACAATCGCGTGGCGGATGCGCTCGGGCAAGTCGATGGCCCACTGCATCACCTGGAAGCCGCCGAGGCTGCCGCCGATGACGGCGGCCCACCGCGTGATGCCCAGCTGGTCGGCCAGCATCGCCTGCGAGCGAACCCAGTCGCGCACGGTCACGATCGGAAACGTCGGGCCCCAGGGCTTGCCGGTCTCCGGGTTGACCGAGCTTGGCCCGGTGGAGCCGCGGCAGCTGCCCAGGTTGTTCAGTGCGACGACGTGGAAGCGGTCGGTGTCGATCGGCTTGCCGGGACCTATGCAACTGTCCCACCAACCCGGCTTGTCGGCGCCCTCGTGAAAGCCGGCCGCATGGTGGTCGCCGGACAGGGCATGGCAGACCAGGATTGCGTTGCTGCGCTCGGCGTTCAGCGTGCCGTAGGTCTCGATCACCAGCTCGTGCTGCGGCAACATCCGCCCGCCGTCCAGTGCCAACGGACGCTCGATGCGTAGCGTGCGGGGACTGACCAGCCCAACCGAGCCGGAGGTCGTGGGCATCGTTACCGGAGCACGCCGGGCAGCGGGATCAGCCGGTTCACGAACTGCAGGACGAGGATGACCAGCAGCGGCGACAGGTCCAAGCCCGCCAACGGCGGGATGACCCGGCGCACGGGCTTCAGCAGCGGCTCGTTGATGATCCACAGGATGTTGCCGGCCGGATTGTTCACGCCCGGGCCCACCCAGGACAGGATCGCCTGCACAAACAGCGAAAAGGTGTAGAAGTTGAGCGTGAGCACCACCAGCTTGAGCACGGCAAACTTCAGGCCGGACAAGGTGTTGACGTGGTAACCCAGGATGCCCGAGACCACGTGCACCTCGATCAGCACCACCGCGAAGGCGAACAGGCAGGCGGCAATGTCGACCTGGCCCCACTTCGGCACGATGCCCTGCAAGGGGCGCAGCACCGGCTGGGTCACCTGGACCACCAATTGTGAAATCGGGTTGTAGAAGTCCGCGCGCACCGCCTGCAGCAGGATGCGCAGCAGGATGATCCAGACATACACGTCAAACAGCGTGCTGACGAGGTAGAAAAACGCGTTGCTGGTGTTCGCTCCCATTGAAGATCCGTCTTAGGTGTTGGCAAGTTCGGTGCCGAGTTCGCGGCTGCGGTGCGCGGCGGCCGTCACCGCCGCCTGCACCAGGGCGCGGAACCCCTGCGTCTCAAAGTGTGACAGTGCCGCCGCCGTGGTGCCGCCCCGGGAGGTCACCTGCGCGCGCAACTCGGCAACGTCGCGACCGGTCTCGGCCATGCGGCCGGCACCGGCCAGGGTCTTCTGGGCCAGCAGGCTGGCGGTTTCCGCATCCAGACCAAGCGCCCGGCCAGCGTCGCGCAAGGCCTCGGTCAGCAGGAAGAAATAAGCGGGGCCGGAACCGGACAGGGCAGTGACTGCGTCCAGTTGGTCCTCCTCCGGAATCCAGCAGGTGGCGCCGACGGCCGAGAGGACGGACTCGGCCAGCGTTCGCGAGGCCGGCGGTGTTAGCGGCGGGGCATACAGGGCGCTCACACCGACGCCCAGCAAGGCCGGCGTGTTGGGCATGCAGCGCACCAGCGCCACCGGCTGGCGCAGCCAGCGGCGCAGGCTGTCGATGCGGATGCCGGCGGCGATGGAAATCACCGTGCAGCTTTTCGGCAAGTCCAGTGCCTGCACCGCTTCGCGCAGGACCTGTGGCTTGACCGCCAGCACGACGGCCGCGGCGCCGGCCGCGACCTCGGACGAGGGTTCCGAAACGTCGACACCGAAGTCACGCTGCAGCACGGCGCGGCGGCTGGCGTCCGGCTCGGCAACGCCGATCGAGCCGGGTGCGTGGTTGGCCGCCAGCAGGCCGCCAATCAGGCTGCCGGCCATCTGGCCACCACCAATGAACACGATTCGTCCGGTCATTTGCGCAGGATTCCGGGAAGGTTGTGAAGCGGCACTATAATAAAGGAGTTCCTGCGCATCGAAGCGAAATTTCCCGTGAAATCAAAGGCCCGGCCGAACGCGGTGCAAATCCGCCGCTTGCTGGCGGAGTACCAGACTCGATTGCAGGCGGCCCGCGTCTA
>JANNAK010000102.1:0-7690 GCA_031384195.1 Gammaproteobacteria bacterium | reverse complement strand
CAAAGGGGACGCTCCCCTTTGACCTTCAATGGGACCTTCAAGACCTTCAAAGGGGACGCTCCCCTTTGAAGTGGCCCTTTGACCTTCAAAGGGGAGCGTCCCCTTTGAAGTGGCTTTTGAAGTGGCTCTTTGATGTGGTTGCCTCACGAGCGCAGCATCTCGCCGCTGTTGATGATCTTGCGCACTTCGGTGGTGCCGGCACCGATTTCCAGCAGCTTGATCGAGCGGTACAACCGGTTGATCTCGGACTCCCAGATATAGCCGGTGCCCCCGTGGATCTGGATCGCTTCGTTCAGCACCTTGTTCAGGGTCTCGGCGGCGAACATCACCCCGGCCGCGGTCAGTTTGTGAATCTCGCCGCGCCCGCCCTCGTCCTCGCCCATCACGCTGGCGGCACGCAGCACCTGGTAGGTAAACAGGCGCATGGACTCGACCCACACGTACATGTCGGCCAGCTTGGCCTGGATCATCTGGAATTCGGAGATGGTGCGGCCAAACTGCTTGCGCTGGCGGGCGTAGTCCAGCGACAACTGCAACGCGCGCTCGGCGATGCCCAGGCAAATCGGCGAAATCATCGCCCGCTCAAGGTCCAGGCCGCTCATCACGATTTTGACGCCCTTGTTTTCGTCTCCGATCAGGTTCTCGACCGGCACTTTGCAGTCCTCGAACACCAGCTCGGCAGTTTGCGAACCGCGGAAGCCCATCTTCTCCAGCTTCTGCGCCACCTTGAAGCCGGGGAAATCCTTCTCGAGGATGAAGGCCGAGATGCCTTGCGCGCCTTTTTCCTTGTCGGTCTTGGCGTACACCAGCAGCACGTCGGCCACCGGACCGTTGGTGATGTAGAGCTTGCTGCCGTTCAGCAGGTAGTGGCCGCCTTCGCGCCGCGCGGTGGTGCGCATGGAGCCCAGCGCGTCAGAGCCGGCGCCCGGCTCGGTGAGTCCCAGGGCGCCAATCAGCGTGCCTTTGCACAGTCCCGGCAGGTATTTCTGCTTCTGCGCCTCGTTGGCATTGCGCAGGATGTTGTGCAGGCACAGGTTTTCGTGCGCGACCCAAGCGAGGCCCAGCGCATGGTTCCAGCGCGAAAAGGCCTGCAGGATCAGGCCGCTGGTCATCAGGTTCGAATTCGAGCCGCCGTAGCTTTCCGGTGCCGTGATGCCGAAGTAACCGGTCTCGCCGATCTTCTTGAACGCATCGGGCGGCCACCACTCTTCGTCGTCCATGCGCTGCGCGAGTGGATACAGTTCGTTCTGCGCGAAATGGTCGGCGGCGGACAGGATCTCGATCTCGTCGGCAGAGAGGCCGGTAAAGGCCTGAGTGACAGTAGGGCGTTCAGCGCTCATGTTTGGTATCCGCAGTTCTTGGCATGGACGATAGATTTGACCGCGCGCGGCGGCTTCGTCCGATGTGGTTAGGCCTCACTCCGGCAACGGTGCGATCTCGTCCACCAGCCCCCATTGCAGCGCCTGTTGCGCGTTGACCCGCCGACCGGCGATCACCCACTGCGCGAGGTTCTGGCGGCCGATGCGCCGGGCAATGCTGACGCAGCCGCCCGCGCCCGGGATCAATCCGAACTTGAGTTCGGGCAACTGGAAAAAGGCATCCGGACCGGCGACCACCCGTCCGGCGAACGCCGGGAACTCGATGCCGGCACCGATGCAGGCGCCGTGAACGTGAACCTCGGCGCGATCGGCGCACAGCGCCAGGAGCCGTCCCGGCAATGCCAGGTTGCGCACCAGGTAGCCGGTCACCGGATCGGGCACGGTGCCGAACTCATTCAGGTCACCGCCGACGCTGAAGCAGCGCCCCCGGCCCGAGATGCTCAGCTTCTTGATGGTCGGGTCGGACAGCACCAACTGCAGGGATTCGGCCAGCGCGTCGCGCACCTCCACCGAGATCGCATTGCGGTTGCTGGCGCGGTTCAGTACCAGCGCGAGGGTGTTGCCGTGCCGCTCAACCAGTACCGGCGGGCCGGTGTCCGTAATGCGGACAGCGTCTGGCCGGAACTGCGCCAGCCAGGCCTTGAACTCCGGGCCGGACTGCAAGGTGGCGTAGGCCAGCGACTCGCCGGTCAGGGCCGCCTCGATCTCCATCTTTTCGGTGGCGCGCAACAACTGCACGAACACCGTCGCCGCGAGCGGATTCTTCTGCAGATTTGGCAGCAGGGCCTTCACCTCGTCATGGTTCTCCAACACCACGTCGCAAGCCTTGCGCAAATGCGTATGCCCGCCCACCGGAAAGAGTCCGATGGTTGGGCATGGCAGTGACCGCAACCAGCCGGCGATCCGCACCCCGTCCGCCACCGGCAGTCGGCGCGCACCGGCTTCAAACAGGAACCAGGCGCGGCCGGTCAGCGGCGAGAACGCGGCCGCGGCACCGTGGTCGCGCGACAGGTCGCGCAGCTCGGACAGGCTCAACGGCTCGATCGACGTCATGGCAAGACCATGATGCCAGCGGATGGGGCTTGGCAGGACAGCCCGCCGGCGGTAGGATAAGTGAGTCTGACTCACTTATGGAGCTGCCCGTGACCGATTCCGCCCCCGTCCTGGTTGAACGCCGCGACGCCGTCCAGTGGATCACCATCAATCGCGCCGACAAGCGCAATGCCCTCAACGAAGACGTGGTGCGCCGGATGGATGCCGGCATCGCCGAAGCCGTGGCCAGCGGCGACTGCCGGGCCATCGTGATTACCGGCATCGGCGACAAGGCGTTTTGCGCCGGCGCCGACCTGCAGAAGAACGCCAAGGGCGGCGCCTTCGAGGTGGACTTCGCACGTCCGCGGCACTACATCGTGGACCTGTTCAAGCGGATCCAGGACTGCCCCCTGCCCCTGGTCGCCCGGGTCAATGGCCACGTGATGGCCGGCGGCTTCGGCCTGCTGTGCGCCTGCGACATGGCGATTGCCGCCCAGGACATCCGCTTCGGCACGCCGGAATCCAAGATCGGCGTCACGCCAATGATGATCCTGCCGTTCATGCTGCGGGTGCTGCCGCCGCGTCGCCTGCAGGAAATGTGCGTCACCGGCGAGCCATTCACTGCTGCGGAAGGGCTGGCGTGGGGCCTGTTCAATTACGTGGTGCCGCGCGCCGAACTCGACGCCAAGGTGGCCTGGCTGCTCAAGCGCATCCTCGACAAGTCGCCGACCGCGGTGCGCCTGGGCAAGCAGGCCTTCGGCGCGATGCGCGACATGAGCCTGCGCGACTCGCTGGAATACGCCCAATCGATGGTGCCGGTGATGTCCAGCACCGAGGACGCCAAGGAGGGCATGGCGTCCTTCCAGGAAAAGCGCTCCCCCACCTGGACGGGCCGGTGAATGGGGACGCTCCCCATTGCCAGGACGCGGAAAGGCCCGGCTCGTCGGCCGGGACGCTCCAATGGGGAGCGTCCCCATTCAAGGCGACTGGGCCGCGAGCAGCGGGTGGACGAAATCCTGATCGCCGCGCGCGAGGTGTTTTGCGCCAAGGGTTACGAAGGCGCCGCCGTGTCCGAGATTGCCGCGCGAATGGGGCTGGTTGAGGCAAACGTCTACAAGTATTTCGGCAGCAAGCGGCAGCTGCTGCTCAAGGTGCTGAACAACTGGTACGACGGGATGTTCGGCGACTACGCCACGGCCCTGGATGGCGTGATCGGGACTCGGGCGCGAGTGAAACTGCTGGTGCTGCGCCACCTTCAGTCGGTGAAGCAAGACCCGCGGCTGTGCCGGCTGATGTTTCGTGAAGTGCGCTCGGAACAGGATTACCCCGGCTCCAGCCTGCACGCGCAAAACCGTCGCTACACGCAGTTGCTGGTGGACGTGCTGAAGGACGGAATCGCCGCAGGGGAACTGCGCCGCGACGCCTCCCCTGCCCTGCTGCGCGACCTGATTTATGGCGGCATCGAGCACCATGCCTGGGCCTACATCACTGCAGCCGCCGAGGGCGGCGGTGGCAGGCGACGCGGCAGCCTCAACCCGGAGCGGCTGGCCGACGACATCGTGGATCTGGTCTTTGCAGGCGCCGCAACAGGGAGCAAGAAATGACTGCAGCCAAATGGCCGTTTGATTCGGTTCTGGTCGCCAATCGCGGCGAGATCGCGGTGCGAATCCTGCGCACAGTGCAGTCCCTCGGCCTGAAGGGCGTGGTGGTGTTCCACGCCGCCGACCGCAAGGCCCCGGCGGTGACGATGGCCGACGCGGCGATCGAGATCACCGGCAGCACGCCGGTCGCCGCCTACCTCGACGTTTCACAGATTCTGGCCGCGGCGAAATCCTCCGGGGCTGGCGCAATCCATCCGGGCTACGGCTTCCTGTCGGAGAACGCCAGCTTTGCCCGCGCGGTGGAAGCCGCCGGGCTGGTGTTCGTCGGTCCCAAGCCTGAACAGATTGAGTTGATGGGCGACAAGGTGCGCGCGCGCATTTTTGTCGAAAAAGCGGGCTTTCCGGTGGCGCCTTCGGCGATCGAGGAAGATGACCCGGAGACCTTCAACGCCCGCGCCCGCAAGGTTGGCGCACCGCTGCTGATCAAGCCCTCGGCGGGCGGTGGCGGCAAGGGCATGCGCATCGTGCGCGACCTTTCAACCCTGGACGCCGACATCAAGCGCGCCCGCAGCGAAGGCCAGCGCTACTTCGGTGACGGGCGGCTGTACGTCGAGCGCTACATCGAGAATCCGCGCCACATCGAGGTGCAGGTGCTGGGCGATGCCCACGGCAATGTGGTGCACCTGTTTGAGCGCGAGTGCTCGGTGCAGCGCCGCTTTCAGAAGATTGTCGAGGAGACTCCCTCGCCGGCGCTCGACGCCAAGACCCGCGCCAGCATTTGCGAGACCGCGGCTGGAATTGCGCGCAAGGCCGGCTACCGCGGAGCGGGAACGGTTGAGTTCATCTTTGGAAAGGGTGAGTACTTTTTTCTCGAGATGAACACCCGCCTGCAGGTAGAGCATCCGGTTACCGAACAGATCACCGGCAAGGACCTGGTGCACGAGCAGTTGCGGATTGCGGCCGGCGAGACGCTCGGCTACGGCCAGGGCCAGATCCAGTCGCAGGGCCACTCGATGGAGTTCCGCATCTACGCCGAGGACCCGGCGCGCGGCTACACCCCGACCGCCGGTCCGGTGCTGGTGCTGCAGCCGCCGGCCGGCGACGGCGTGCGCTGGGACAGCGGCATCGCGCAGGGCAATGAGGTCACTGCCGCCTTCGACCCGATGCTGGCCAAGTTGATCGTCACCGGCACCGATCGCGCCGATACCATCGCCCGCGCGGAGAAGGCCTTGGCGAAGACCGTACTGCTGGGCTGCCAGACCAACACGGCTTTTCTGAGGCGGCTGGTTCAGCACCCGGCGTTCATTGCTGGCGACGTACACACCGGATTCCTCGACGCCAATCCGCAACTGGCCGCCGAGCCGTCGCTGTCCTGCGCCACGCTGCACGCCTTGCTGGGCGCCGCCGCACTGCTGACCCGCCCGATGCGCGATGCCGCCGATGCCGTTCCGGATTTGCACGCCGCCATGGGCGAGTGGAGAAATTAAATGGTGTCGCACACGGTTTTTGGGGAGTGAGGATGCACCACGCATTCAGGATTGGAGATCGCGAGCACAACGTCGAGTTGTCACGCGGCGCGAACGGCTATCGCCTGCACCTCAACGGCGCCACCGTGGCAGTCGACCTCAAGACCGCGCCCGATGGACGCAAGTGGCTGAGCGTCGGCGACTTGCATGTCGAGGTGGTGGTCGCCACCCACGGCGAACAAGTGTTCGTGCACCTGGAGGGAGTTGCCTATGAACTGGGCTACCAGCATCCGCTGGTACGACTGGCCGCCACCGGCCATGGCGCCGCCGATGACGCCGTACGCGCGCCAATGCCCGGGGCCATCGTCAGCATTGCGGTCAAGGCCGGCGAGGCAGTCAGCCAGGGCCAGACGATGCTGGTGATGGAGAGCATGAAGATGGAAACCACCCTCACCGCCTCGCGCGATGGCGTGGTGGAAACCGTGCACTTTGGGATTGGCCAGACCTTTGACCGTGACGCCCTGCTGTTGAGCCTGGTCGCTGGAGAGCCGAAATGAAGCGCATCGAATCAAAGCTGAATACCGCCTCGGCGGAATTCCAGGCCAACGCGGCGCACAACCGCAAGCTGGCCGAAGAGTTCCGCGAGAAGCAGCGCAAAGCGCGCGACGACCGGCCCACGCGCGACATTGATCGGCTGCGCAAGCAGAACAAGTTGCTGGTTCGCGAACGTCTGGCGCAGTTGCTGGATCCCGGCACGCCATTCCTGGAACTGTCCTCGCTGGCGGCGAATGAGGCCTACGACGGCGAGGTGCCCGGCGCGGCCTGCGTCACCGGCATCGGCATCGTGGCCGGACGCGAAGTGGTGATCAACGCCGGCGACGCTTCGGTCAAGGGCGGCGCCTGGTATCCACTGACGGTGAAGAAGACCGTGCGCGCAATGGATATCGCGATCGAGAACCGCCTCCCGGTGGTGCACCTGTGTGACTCCGCCGGCGGATTCCTGCCGCTGCAGTCGGAGATCTTCGCTGACAAGTACTACGCCGGCCGGATTTTCCGCAACCAATGCATTTTGTCGAAGATGGGCGTGCAACAGGTGGCGGTGGTGCTGGGGCACTGCACCGCCGGCGGCGCCTACGTGCCGGGACTGTCGGACTACAACGTCATCGTGCGCGGTACCGGCGCGATCTTTCTGGCCGGTCCGCCGCTGGTGAAGGCGGCGACTGGCGAAGAGAACACCGTGGACGAACTGGGCGGCGCCGACATGCACACCAGCATCTCGGGCGTGGCGGACTACCCGGCCTCGAGTGAGGAAGAGGCGATCGCCATCGCGCGCGACATCGTCGGTCAGTTCAAGCGTCCGGAAAAGACCCGCATCGAGTACCAGGCACCCGAGGAACCGTTCTACGACCCGGCCGAGCTGTACGGCGTGCTGCCGCGCGACATCAAGCAGCAGTTCGACATGCGCGAGGTCATCGCCCGCATCGTCGACGGCTCACGTTTCCACGAGTACCAGGCCAACTACGGCAAGACCCTGATTTGTGGCTATGCCCACCTGTGGGGCTACAAGATCGGCATTCTGGCCAACAACGGCGTGCTGTTCAACGACAGTGCACTGAAGGGCACGCACTTCATCGAGCTGTGCAATCAGAACAAGACGCCCATCGTGTTTTTGCAGAACATCACGGGCTTCATGGTCGGCAAAGAGTACGAGCAGCGCGGCATTACCAAGGACGGCGCCAAGATGATCATGGCGGTGTCCTGCTCGGAGGTGCCCAAGTTCACCGTGATGTGCCACGGCTCCTTTGGCGCCGGAAACTACGGCATGAGCGGACGGGCGTTTGATTCGCGCTTCCTGTTCTCCTGGCCGCAGTCGCAAATCTCGGTGATGGGCGCCGAGCAGGCGGCCAATACCCTGGCCGACGTGAAGATTCGGCAAATGGCCAAGCAGGGCAAAAAACCGAGCGCGGAAGAAATCGCGGCGATCCGCGACCCGGTGCTGGGCGACTTCAAGCGCAAGCAGTCGGCCTACTGGTCCACCTCCGAGATCTGGGACGACGGCATCCTCGACCCGGTGGACACCCGCAATGCCCTGGGCATGTCGCTATCGGTGGCGCTGAACACGCCCATCGCCGAGCCCCGCTACGGCGTCTTCCGCATGTAAGCTTCAAAGGGGACGCTCCCCATTGACTTCAAAGGGGACGCTCCCCATTGA
>JANNAK010000193.1:0-2640 GCA_031384195.1 Gammaproteobacteria bacterium | reverse complement strand
GTTCTTGACCTCGACGAAGTTGCCGACGTGGACTTCGTCGGCCAGTACCGTTTCCGGACGCAGGCGCGCGTAGGGGCCGACCCGGCATTGCCGCCCGACCACCGCCGAGTCCAGCACTGAATGTGACTCGATCCGGGAGTTGGCGCCGATCCGCGAATCGCGAATGACGCTGTAGGGGCCGATGTACACGCCATCGCCGAGCTGCACCTTGCCCTCGATGACGACGCCGACATCGATGACCACGTCGATGCCGAATTCCAGCGAACCGCGCAACTCAAACAGCTCGGGATTGCGCAGGGTCAGGCCCTGCCGCATCAGATTGTCGGCCTGCCGGCGCTGGAACAGGCGCTCGGCCCGGGCCAGCTGTGCGCGATCGTTGACGCCCATGACCTCCTCCACGTCCTGGACTACGTGCGTGGCGACGCCTACTCCGTCCTGTACCGCCATGGCAACCACGTCGGTCAGGTAGTACTCACCCTTGGCGTTTCGATTTTTGAGGCGCCCCAACCAGCGCCGCAACAAGCGCGCCGGCACGCACAGGATACCCGTATTGATCTCGTCTATTGTTTGCTGCGCCGCACTGGCATCACGTTCCTCGACGATGCCGGTGACCGCCCCGTCGTTGTCGCGCAGGATCCGGCCGTAGCCCGCGGGGTCGGGCACTCGCGCCGTCAACAGCGCCAGGCCCCGGTGCCGGAGCAAGGGTGCGATCGTATTCGCCTGCACCAGCGGAACATCGCCGAACAGCACCAGCACCTGCGCGTCCTCCGGAACGGCGTTCATCGCCTGCTGCACGGCGTGACCGGTGCCCTTTTGCTCGCGCTGCAGGGCCCAATGCAGGGATCGGTCGGTGGCCGTACTCGAGAAGAACCGTCCGTGCACCTCGTCGGCGCCATGGCCAACCACCACGTGCCGCCCGGTCGCCAACAGGGCCTGGGCGGTCTCGAGGACGTGCGCCAACATCGGGCGTCCGCCGACCTCGTGCAATACCTTCGGCAGCCGGCTCTTCATGCGCGTGCCCTGCCCGGCGGCGAGGATGATCACGTGCAGGGGAAACGATTTCATGGTCAGGATCGGGCCTGGCGGCGCCGGGACGCCGCCTACTGCCGGTGCGTCGGCGTCTTCAGCTTTTGCACGAACTCGAACCGCGCGGCGGCCTCAACCAATTCCAGCTGCGCCTTCTTCACGTCCATTTCGGACTTGGCCCCCGCCAGCTTCACCTCGGCATCCTGCTTGGCTTTCAGGACTGCCGATTCATCCGCATCCTTGGCGCGCAGCGCGGTGTCGGCCAGGACCGTCACCAGGTGCGGCTGCACTTCCAGGATGCCGCCACCGACATAAAACTGCAGCATCTCGCCCGAGGGCGTTTGCACCCGCAGGGTACCGGGCTTGAGCGTGGTCAGCAGCGGAGAGTGGCGCGGCGCGATGCCGACTTCGCCCTGTGACGCCGGGGCGAACACCATCGTGGCCTCACCCGAGTGGATGTGGCCTTCGGCCGACACTATTTCTACCTGCAGATGCGCCATGTTGGTTCCCTGGGCAAGTCTCCCGGCGATGCGCGCGCCAGGCGCACGTCGCGAGGAAACCGGAGTTTACACATTCAGTAAATGAGGATTCCCGAGCGGCGCGCAACAACTCAATCGCGTGCCCGGAGACTTGCCTCAGAGTTTCTTCGCCTTTTCAACCGCTTCTTCGATAGTCCCGACCATGTAGAAAGCCTGCTCCGGCAAGCTGTCGTAGGTGCCGTCGACGATGCCGCGGAAGCCGGCGATGGTGTCCTTCAGCGACACGTACTTGCCCGGCGAGCCGGTGAAGATTTCGGCCACGTGGAAGGGCTGCGACAGGAAGCGCTGGATCTTGCGGGCGCGCGACACGGCCAGCTTGTCGTCTTCCGACAGCTCGTCCATGCCCAGGATCGCGATGATGTCCTTGAGTTCCTTGTAGCGCTGCAGCACCCGCTGCACGTCGCGCGCGCACTGGTAGTGCTCGTTGCCGACCACGTTCGGATCGAGCATGCGGCTGGTCGAGTCCAGGGGATCGACCGCCGGATAGATGCCCAGCGAGGCGATGTCACGCGACAGCACCACGGTGGAATCCAGGTGCGCGAAGGTGGTGGCCGGTGACGGGTCGGTCAAGTCGTCCGCCGGCACGTAGACGGCCTGGATGGAGGTGATCGAACCGGTCTTGGTCGAGGTGATGCGTTCCTGCAACTCGCCCATTTCCTGCGCCAGGGTCGGCTGGTAGCCCACGGCGGAGGGCATACGGCCCAGCAACGCCGAGACTTCGGTTCCGGCCAGCGTGTAGCGATAGATGTTGTCGACGAAGAACAGGATTTCGCGACCTTCGTCGCGGAAATACTCAGCCATGGTCAGGCCAGTCAGCGCGACGCGCAGACGGTTGCCCGGCGGCTCGTTCATCTGCCCGTACACCATGGCCACCTTGGACTCGTTGAGGTTGTCCTTGTTGACGACACCCGACTCCATCATCTCGTGGTAGAAATCGTTGCCTTCGCGGGTACGCTCGCCGACGCCGGCAAACACCGACAGACCGGCGTGCTCGGTGGCGATGTTGTTGATCAGCTCGAGCATGTTGACCGTCTTGCCGACGCCGGCGCCGCCGAACAGGCCGACCTTGCCGCCC
>JANNAK010000086.1:0-3304 GCA_031384195.1 Gammaproteobacteria bacterium | reverse complement strand
CCGACGGCTGGTTGCCTTCCAGGTAGGCTTCCATCGCCTCGTCATCGAGTTCGACGGCGTTCTCGACCAGGTAGTGACGCGCGTCCTCGCACATCTTGACCATGTCGGCCGGGATCTCTTCGTCATGGAAATTGGCGCCGAGGCCTTCTGAGTCCCAGACCACCGCCTTCATGCGGACCAGGTCGACGATGCCCTTGAGGTTGGTCTCAGACCCGATCGGCAGCTGGATCGGCACGGCCTTGACGCCAAGGCGCTCGCGGATCGTGCGCAGGCACATCTGGAAGTCAGCGCCAATCTTGTCCATCTTGTTGACGAACACGATGCGCGGCACGTTGTAACGGTCGGCCTGACGCCAGACAGTTTCGGTCTGGGGTTCTACGCCCTGGTTGCCGTCCAGCACGGCGACGGCACCGTCCAGCACGCGCAAGCTGCGCTCGACCTCAATGGTGAAGTCCACGTGGCCGGGAGTGTCGATGATGTTCAGGCGGTGACCGTTCCAGATCGCAGTCGTCGCGGCCGACGTGATCGTGATGCCGCGCTCCTGCTCCTGCTCCATCCAGTCCATGGTGGCCGCGCCATCGTGGACTTCACCGATCTTGTGGCTCTTGCCGGTGTAATACAGGATCCGCTCGGTCGTCGTCGTCTTGCCCGCATCGATGTGGGCCATGATTCCGAAGTTGCGGTAGTCTTCGATCTTGTGGGCGCGGGCCATCGTGACGCTCTTGAAAAACAGCTTATCGTAGGGGCCTGAACGAACGGCGCGGGCGGTTTAACGCAAACCACCCGCGCCGGAAAGCTCAGTATAATGTGGGCTTACCAGCGGTAGTGCGAGAACGCCCGGTTGGCTTCGGCCATCTTGTGGGTGTCTTCGCGCTTCTTGACCGCAGATCCGCGGTTCGAGGAAGCGTCCAGCAACTCACCAGCCAGCTTTTCGGTCATGGTATTCTCACCACGCTTGCGCGCGGCGCTGATCAACCAGCGGATCGCCAGCGCACGGCGGCGCTCGGGACGAACCTCAACCGGCACCTGATAGGTGGCACCGCCAACCCGGCGGGAGCGCACCTCGATGGCCGGAGCCACGTTGTCGAGCGCGGTGTGGAAGGTCTCCAGCGGACCCAGATCCTTGCGGCGGGTCTCGAGGATTTCGAAGGCACCGTAGACGATCGTCTCGGCGACGGCCTTCTTACCTTCATACATCACGTAGTTCATGAACTTGGTGACAACGAGATCTCCGAACTTCGGGTCCGGGAGAACAACGCGTTTGTCTGCGCGACGGCGACGGGACATCTCTAAATTCCTTACTTAGGCCGCTTGGCGCCATAGTGCGAACGGCGCTGCTTGCGGTCCTTGACCCCTTGGGTGTCGAGCACGCCGCGCAGGATGTGATAGCGGACGCCGGGAAGGTCCTTCACCCGGCCGCCGCGGATCAGCACCACGGAGTGTTCCTGCAGGTTGTGGCCTTCGCCGGGGATGTAGCACACCGCTTCGATGCCGGTGGTCAGGCGCACCTTGGCGACCTTGCGAAGCGCCGAGTTCGGCTTCTTCGGGGTGGTCGTGTAGACCCGGGTGCAAACGCCGCGACGCTGAGGGCAGCCCTTGAGGGCCGGAACCTTGTTGCGCACGGGCTTGTTCTGCCTGGGCTTGCGGATGAGCTGGTTGACTGTCGGCATCTAGTCTCGCTTGCGTGGAGGCGTGTGCCGTTTGGCCGTGGCGCCTCGGTTGGGATCATTGTGGTCGTCTGTCCGAGGCCACCCCATGAAACGCAAAAACTCTCCGGCGCACCTGTTCGGCGTTCCGGCGGGAAGCGGCTCATCGGGACCGGGAAGAATCCCCGACCTCGAAAGAGCGCGCTACATAGTCGGGAAGCGCCCATCCGTCAATGCGCCGGGATGTGGCAAAGACAGGGCAGACCCGGCCATGAATTCGCCGCTTGGGCACGACCACTTTGCGGCAGAGCTTTGCGGGGGACAAGGGCCAGCATGTCGGCGATGCGTCGAAGGCGAAGCATCGCTATAGCGGTGGGCTCCGGCACTGCACATGCGCTGGTGCTGACGCTGATCGCTATGCATGCCCCACGCCTGCTGATCCCCGCCATAGAGAGCGGACCACCGCAGGCGATTATCCCGATCCTGATCGTCCCCAGGGTCCCGTCGCCAGCAACTGCGGCGGGAATCCGACCGACCGAAATCCGCCTGCATCGCCGTCCGCAGCGGGCGGTGGATATCCCGACAGACGTCAAGCCGCTGATCACGCCCCGGCCTGAGGCGCGCCGCCCTGCCCTGCCCGAGGGTCCAGCCAATGCCGCACCGGCGTCGCAACCGGAGCCCCTGACCGTCAATGCCCGAACAGCTCTGCGCGGCCGGGTCGGCTGTGCCAACGCCGCCGCCGTGGGGCTGACGCGCGCCGAGCGGGAGGCTTGCGAGGACCAGTTCGCCGCCGGTGCCAGTAGCGCCGCCTTCAGAGGGCTTGGCCTGGAACGCGGCAAAGCGGACGCTCTGGGTCGCGCGGGGGCCAGGCGCGAGGCGGACTTCCGATACAAGCGTGGCTTGCCGGGGCCGCCAGTCGATGTGCCGGTCGGCGCGGGCTGGGATGAGCAGCGCAGTCCCCCAAGGGGCGCGTCAAATCTGGGAATGGGCGCAGCGCCACATGACCTCGGTGCCGAGCCGCTAAAAGTCCCGTTCTGACGACCGCGCGTCAGTCAAAGATATCGAAAATATCGAACCGCTTCTTGCGCTTCTTGTAGTCGTCATCGTCGTCGTATTTGTAGCCGGAGCGGCCCGGTGCCGGGGGATGACGCCGCTTCCAGTCGTCGGGATCGCGCTGGAAGTCGCCGACCTCGCGCTCGAAGCGCTGGCGATCCTCCTGCTGGCCCGCCCGCTCTTGCTTTGCGCCCTCAAGCAGCTTTTCCAGCTCACCGCGATCCAGCCAGACGCCCCGGCACTGGGAGCACATATCCAGCTCGACGCCGGATCGACTGACGTTCTGCATCGAGGCGTTGCAGTTGGGGCAGAGAAGTAGTGGCACGTCGAATGGCTCCCGGGTTCAGCCGAGATGTAGGTGTCGGAACCGGAATTCCAAGGGACCACACCCGGTCAGTTCACCGGCAGGTTCTTCGCCAGAAATGCCTCAAGCGCCTCAAGGGTCTGGGTCCGGGTGGCGGCCTTGGCCAGAGAGTGGTTCACGCCCTTGAGCACGATCAACTCATAAGGCTTGCCCGCCTGCTTCAGGGCCTCGGCCATCAAAAGTGAATGAGTCAGAGGCACGAAAGGTTCCTGATCCCCGTGGATCATGAGAACAGGTATGC
>JANNAK010000043.1:0-14000 GCA_031384195.1 Gammaproteobacteria bacterium | reverse complement strand
GGCCTCGTAGGCCTTGGCCGCATTCTGGTGGCTGGTGTAGGCCAGCATGTCCTGGTCGTCGCGCAGGATGTTCCATTCCTGCGCCATCTCCTCGCAGTGCTGGCCCATCGACTTGCGGGTGCGCGCTTCCATCACCGACGGCGTGGTCGGCATGAAGAAGTGCTGCGGGCGCAGCCCGGCCAGCGCAGCGAGTCGCGCACCGGTGGTCTTGGCGGCATTGGCCTTGAGCAGGACCTTGCGCAGCTTTTCGTTGACCCCGATCGGGGCGTCGGAGGCGGTGTCCACGCCACCGGCCAGGCCCACGTCAATCTGGCCCAGTGCGATCTTGTTGGCGACATTGATGGCCGCCTGCAGGCCGGTGCCGCAGGCCATTTGCACGTCGCTGGCCGGCGTTTCGGCAGCCAGGCCCGAGGACATCACCGCCTCGCGGCACAGGTTGAAGTCGCGCGAGTGCTTGAGCACGGCGCCAGCCTGGGCTTCGCCGAGTCGCTCGCCGTGCAGCTGGTATTTGTCGACCAGCCCCTTGAAGGTGGCGGTCAGCATGTCCTGGTTGCTGCGGCTGGCGTACTTGGTGTTCGAGCGGCAGAACGGAATGCGCGCGGCACCGACGACGGCGACTTTGCGGGGTAGCGTCATGGAAAGCTCCGGTTGAAGTCCGCCATTTTAGCCCGGCGGCGCGGAGCCATGTCGCGGTCGGGCTAGGTGTTTGAAACGCGCCGCAGCGCCGTTGCCAGCTCGTGCGCGGTGGCGTAACGGTCCATGGGCGCCTTGGCCAGGCATCTTGAGATCACGGCGTCGACGTCCGCCGACAACCGCGGAAGCACGTCGGTCGGCTTGCGGGGCTCGGTGTGCACGACGTTGTAGGCGATGGCGGTAAACGTCGAGCCGGCGAACGCGCGCTCCCCGGTCAGCAGCCAGTACAGGACCGCGCCCAGCGAGAAGATGTCGGTCCGGCTGTCGACGGGCAGGCCCTGGACCTGCTCGGGCGACATGAAGGCCGGTGTCCCCATGATGGTGCCGGTGGCGGTCAGGTGGACGTCCTCCATCTTCGCAATCCCGAAGTCAGCGATGACCGAGTGCCCGTTGGCGGCGACCATGATGTTCCCGGGCTTGATGTCGCGGTGGACCACGCCGTTGTCATGCGCAAACGCCAGCGCCTGGGCGGCCTGGGTGATGATCTTCAGGGACTTGCCCAGGTCCGGAGGATCCTCGGACTGCAGCTTGTCCAGCGTCCGACCGTCGAAAAACTCCAGCACCAGGCAGGGGCGGCCGGCATCATCCTCGATCAAGTCGTGGACTTTCATGATGCCGGGGTGGTTCAGCCGTCCGGCCGCACGGGCTTCGCCGAAAAATCGCCGCTTGAAGTCCTCCGCCGCCGGGTCGCCCGTGACGCCCCCCAGGATGGACTTGATCGCAACCATGCGCCCGATTTGCGGATCGCGTCCCTTGTAAACCACGCCCATCGCGCCGCGACCGAGCTCGCCGACGATCTCGTAACGGCCGATTTGCTTGGGTTGCGGGATTGCGGCGGTCAGGGTGCGGCCGCCGGGGTTCATTCTGGTGGCAGCCGTCGTGTCTTCCCCCGCGGGGCCTGCCCGAGGCAAGGGCGCGGCGCGCGACACCAACGGACGGGACAGCATTCCTTCCAGCGTCTTCAGGAAGGCGACGACGAAGGCGCCAACGATCAATGAGCCGAACGCCAGGCCCAGCGGAAGGAAGTTGGTCACGCCGGGATTTGGCTTTGCGCCAAAGCTGCTGTCGGTCCAGGCAAGCACCGGCGCGGTCAGTTCACGAACCAGCGCCGCCAACCGCTGCAGGTCCGGGTGGAGTTCGGGCGTCAGGTCCACCAGATACAGCAGCAGGAATGCAAAGACCGCAACCGTGACGGTCGTGAGGATCAAGCCGCGCAGGAAACCAAGGATTGATCGCATGGCCTTGCATGTTGCGCTCGTCGTTGGTGGGCGACAAGTCGCCGAGGGACGAGTGGCGCCGGTCAGGAACGGGCACTCGAGTTGCCGCTGACGGAATCGAAGACGTCGAATAGCATCAACACGTAGTAAATCGCCGCGGCGTACAGAATCAGCGCTACTGCCGCCAATGCGCCGCCGGTCTTTCCCGCGCTGGCTTGACTGACTTCGATAGATGCAATGACCGAGTATGGGATCCTGTAGCGCTTTCCTGATTCGGCCTTGCCAGACAGCGAGTCCTCATCCACTCCTGTCACTTCGAGGTCATAGGTCTTGCCGTTGGTTGCGACGACACGGACGTCGTCGCCGACCTCGACTTGTCCCCGGATGCGATCCGGGCTCGGGTCTTTAATCGCTTGCATGCTGGTACAGCCGGTGAAGCACAGCAGTGTCCACGCAACGACAATCACCCTTGGGTTCATGACACGAACTCCTCCCTTGACCTTTTACGTTCCCCGGTCTTGAGTAGCTGAAGCTATTCGAGTCTGGCCCCAGGAGCAAGGACGCTGGACATGTGCAAGCGGTATACGGAATGGTCTGGTAGGTCACTGACTGCGTTACCTGACGACGGCACCGCCATCGGACACCATTTCGACTCCCCCCCTTGTATCCCGGCAGTCAGGCCCTATCATTAGCAGCCTACGCGGGAGAGTGCTAACAGAGGTTTTGCTGGCTTCCGCATTTAAGTAACTGAAAACACTGGAGAAAACACCATGAAGCTACGCCCGTTGCACGATCGCGTGATCGTGAAGCGTCTCGAAGAAGAAAAGAAATCCGCCGGCGGCATCCTGATTCCGGATTCCGCAGCCGAAAAGCCATCGAAGGGCGAAGTGCTCGCGGTTGGCGCCGGCAAGGTCCTGGATGACGGCAAGATCCGTCCCTGCGACGTCAAGAAGGGCGACATCGTGCTGTTCGGCAAGTACTCCGGGTCCGAAGTGAAAGTGGACGGCACGGAACTGGTCGTGATGCGCGAAGACGACATCATGGCCGTTTTCACCAAGTAATCGAATTTAATTCCCGAGGAATCAAACATGGCAGCTAAAGAAGTCCGCTTCGGCGACGATGCGCGTTCACGCATGGCCGCTGGCGTCAATATCCTGGCCAACGCGGTCAAGGTCACCCTCGGCCCCAAGGGCCGCAACGTCGTGCTCGACAAGAGCTACGGCGCCCCCACCGTCACCAAGGACGGCGTCTCCGTCGCCAAGGAAATCGAGCTGAAGGACAAGTTCGAGAACATGGGCGCGCAGCTGGTCAAGGAAGTTGCTTCCAAGACCTCCGACGAAGCCGGCGACGGCACCACCACCGCGACCGTGCTGGCCCAGGCGATCGTGAACGAAGGCCTGAAGTCGGTTGCCGCCGGCACCGACCCGATGGAAATCAAGCGCGGCATCGACAAGGCGGTTATCGCTGTCGTCGAAGAGCTGAAGAAGATGTCCAAGCCGTGCAAGGACCGCAAGGCCATCGCGCAGGTCGGAACGGTTTCGGCCAACAGCGACGAGTCGATTGGCGAGAACATCGCCAAGGCGATGGACAAGGTCGGCAAGGAAGGCGTGATCACCGTCGAAGACGGCTCGGGCCTGAATGACGAGCTGGAAGTGGTCGAGGGCATGCAGTTCGACCGCGGCTACCTGTCGCCGTACTTCATCAACAACGCGCAGTCGCAGCAGGTGTCGCTGGAAAACCCGCTGATCCTCATCACCGAGAAGAAGATCAGCAACATCCGCGACCTGCTCCCGGTACTGGAAGCGGTGGCCAAGTCCGGCCGTCCGCTGCTGGTCATCGCCGAAGATGTCGAAGGCGAAGCGCTGGCCACCCTGGTGGTCAACAACCTGCGTGGCATCCTCAAGGTCTGCGCCGTCAAGGCGCCGGGCTTCGGTGACCGCCGCAAGGAAATGCTGAAGGACATCTCGATCCTGACCGGTGGCCAGGTCATCGCCGAGGAACTGGGCCTGCAGCTGGAGAAGGTCGCCCTGACCGATCTGGGTACCGCCAAGAAGGTCCAGATCGACAAGGAAAACACGACCATCATTGATGGCGCCGGCAAGAAGGACAAGATCGAGTCGCGCATCAAGGAAATCCGTGCACAGGTCGAGGACGCAACCTCCGACTACGACAAGGAAAAGCTGCAGGAACGCCTGGCCAAGCTGGCCGGCGGCGTTGCAGTCATCAAAGTCGGTGCGGCTACCGAAGTGGCGATGAAGGAAAAGAAGGCCCGCGTCGAAGACGCCCTGCACGCAACCCGTGCGGCCGTGGAAGAAGGCATCGTCGCCGGTGGCGGCGTGGCCCTGGTCCGCGCGCAGAAGGCACTCGATGGCCTGAAGGCGAGCAGCGACGACCAGCAGGTCGGCATCAACATCCTGCGCCGTGCGCTGGAAGAGCCGCTGCGCCAGATCGTCAAGAACGCCGGTGAAGAGCCGTCCGTGGTCATCAACAAGGTGAAGGAAGGCAAGGGTGCGTTCGGCATGAACGCGCAGAACGGCGAATACGGCGACATGATCGAGATGGGCATCCTGGATCCCACCAAGGTCACGCGCATGGCGCTGCAGAACGCGGCGTCGGTCGCGAGCCTGCTGCTCACCACCGAGGCAATGGTGGCCGAGCTGCCGAAGAAGGAAGAGCCGATGATGCCGCAGGGTGGCGGTGGCATGGGCGGCATGGGCGGGGATTTCTAGAAACCGCGTAGTCCGTAGGAGCGGCGTCAGCCGCGACCAACAAGGCCCCGGAAACGGGGCCTTGTTGTTTGTGGCCCCCGCTGATTGTCTCGGAGCTGTGCCCGAGGCTGACTTGCGTCTTCAGCAGTGGCGCCCATGGGTTCATGGAAGCCGCGCCGGTCGTGGCTTGGTCTTTCGCGGGGCGGGGCCCCATCCCCGCCCGTTCGCCGGACCGCCGCTCGGCGAGCCTCGCCATGTCTCGGCCCGCCATCGCAGCGCCCTGCGGGCTTTCGCCCTTGGGTTCCAGTCCTTGCTCGCTTTACTTCGCTACGCCAAGCCAACGACCTTTCCGCGGCACGCTGGTGCGGGGCGTCCAGCGATCCTGCACGTGGCGCCGTTGGCGGGGCCCTTCGCTTGGTTGGCGAAACGCCCGGGCAGTAACTGGAAGCGGTGCCGCCCCGGCGTCGGATAGGCGTACGGCCTTGCGGCGACTTTTGCGCCAGCCGAGTCCGGTGCGGACCGAGGGGGCGCAGAGCCGCGTCCATGGGACACGCGGGCAGAGACATTGCAGCGTTTAACTGACCTGAACCGATGGACGCCAAGCAGGTAATGAGCGGCGTCCACCGAGGTCCGTGCCGGACGAGGGAACTCCTGAGCGTTAGCGAAGGAGCGGCGCGGAGTCGCCGCAAGGCCGTACGGCTATTCGACGCGCAGCACGGCCGGCGCGACGATCAGAAGCGGGCGGGGGAGTAGGGCGCCGGGTCCAGCGAGGGCGGCTGGCCGCAAATCATCTCGGAAATCAGCAGGCCGGTGACGGCCGCCAGCGTCACGCCCAGCATTCCGTGACCGGTCGCGATCCACAGGTTCTCAAGATTCGGCGCCCGACCAATGATCGGCAGCTCGTCGTAGGTCATGGGCCGCCAGCCCTGCCACTGCTCGGTCACCACCGGGCCGACCGGTTCGCGCAGGTAGCGCGCCGCGCCGCGCTCCAGCGCCGCCAATCGCCGCCGGTTCAGGCTGTCATCGTAGCCGGCGAACTCCATGGTGCTGCCGAGGCGAAAGCCGCTGTCCCAGGCCGTCACGCACACCCCGGCTTCCTTGAGGACCAAGGGGATATGGGGCGCCAAAGTCGGGCGCTGGTAAGTAATGGAGTAGCCCTTGCCCGGCTGGACCGGCAACGTCAGTCCGAGCCCGCGGCCCAGTTTCGGCGACCATGCGCCCAGCGCCATGACCACCTCGCGCGCATGGCGCTCGCCGTGCTCCGTGGCGACGCTGACCCGGCCGTTCCCGGCACGCAGGCCGTCGATGGCGCAGTTCTCGACCACAGTCCCGCCCAGCTCACGGACCCGTCGCAGCAACTCGGCGACCAGTCGGTCCGGACGCAGCCGCGCATCGGCCGGGTTGTGCAGGCAGCCGGCCACGCCCGGCAGCAGCGCCGGCTCGAACGACTCGCTGGCGGCACCGTCCAGTTCGCGAACCTTAAGGCCAAGCGAGCGCAACAAGGGAAGATTCCGGCGCGCCGCCTCCAGCTTGGCGGGATCCCGGTACACATACAGGGTCCCGCTGGACTCGAACTCGCAGTCCAGCGCTTCCTCGCGAACCAGATCCTCGAGCAGTCTCCTCGATCGCAGCAACAGCGGCACGCGCTGGTCCATGATGCGGCGGAAGTCCCGTTCGTTGCAGCGGCCGGCGAAGCGCAGCAGCCAGCGGATGCGCTCCACATCCAGGGTCGGACGGACCAGCAGGGGCGCGTCGGCCGTGAGCATCCATTTCAGCGCCTGCCGCACCTGCCCCGGCGCCGCCAGCGGCAGGTGGCTGGGCGTGATGGTGCCGCAGTTGCCGTGCGAACTGCCGCTGCCGACGGTGTGCTGCTCAAGGATCGTGACGCCGCGGCCAGCCCTCAGCAGGTAGTAGGCGCAGGCCAGCCCGATCACCCCGCCGCCGAGGATCAGGACGTCGTCGCTGTTGTCGTGTTGCGGCACAAGGGATTCCGGCGAAAGCCAGTCCGGCACTTTAGGAGTTCAGCCGGTGTGGAGCAATCCGCGCCGCATGCGTTTATTCTGTGGCGTCGACAGTTTGCGGACGTGCAATTGCATGGACATCACCATTGCAGGACGTTTTTGCGGGCCCAGCCGGTCCGGCAATGGCGGCTACAGCAGCGGCCGGCTGGCGGCCTACATCGACGGTCCGGCCGAGATTACGCTGCGGGCGCCGCCGCCACTGGACACGGCGCTGCGCGTGGAACGCGAAGGCGACGGGGTGCGGCTTTGGCACGGGGAGCAACTGGTCGCCGAGGGCCGCCCGACCGAACTTGAGCTGGAGTTGCCGGTGCCGCCGTCCTGGGACGAGGCGCGGGAATCGGCGACGCGCTACCGCGGGATCCAGCACCATGACTACCCGGACTGCTTTGTCTGCGGCCCCAACCGCAAGCCCGGCGACGGCCTGTGCATCCAGTGCGGGTTGTGGCGCGACAGCGTGGTGGCCGGTATCTGGGTCCCTGACGCCAGCCTCGATGATGGACGCGGCAGGGTGCGACCGGAATTCCTGTGGGCGGCGATTGATTGCCCCGGCTCCTGGTCGTTCATTGGCCAGCCGCAGGCCGGATCGGCCTTGCCACCGCCGGGCTCCTCCATCCTGCTTGGTCGGCTCGCGGGTCGGGTGCTGCGCGAGTTGCGCATCGGACAGGAATGCGTGGTGACCGGCTGGCCGCTGGGCCACGAAGGCCGCAAATACCATGTGGGCAGCGCGGTGTACCTGCGGGATGGGACGCCGATCGCGTATAGCCGCGGGACCTGGATCGCGCTGAAGTAGGCACGCCATGGCAACCCGCAGCAAATCAGTCGCGGCCGCGGTCCAGGCGCGGGTGTTCGCCGCCAGCCCCTTTGTCGAGGATCTTTGGCGGCACGACCCTGCCCAGTTCGCGCGTTGGCAAAAATCCGGCTGGTTCGACCAGCCGCATCGCGCGGGCGCGGTGGCCGCGGCATTGCGCAAGGCGGTGGCAACGCTCAGCGATGAGGCCGAGTTCGGAGCCGCCCTGCGGCGCGCGCGGCGCGAGCAAATGGCGCGCATTGCCTGGCGTGCGCTGGCCAGCCTGTCGACGCTGGATGAAGCGCTGCTGGCCGTCTCTGAACTTGCCGACGCGGCCTGCGAGCTGGCGTTGGGCTGCGCCACCGCGCAGCTGCTGCCCCTGCACGGCGAGCCGCGTGACAGCGGTGGAAAACCTTCGCGGCCGATCGTGCTGGGCATGGGCAAGCTGGGCGGCCGGGAGCTCAACTTTTCGTCCGACATCGACCTGCTCTTTGCCTACAGCGCCACCGGCGAGACTGCGGGGCCGCAGGTGTTGGCCAACGAGCAGTTCTTCGAGCGGCTGGTCGGGCGCTTCACGCGCCTGTTGGCCGATTCCACCGCGGATGGCTTCGTGTTCCGGGTCGACTGGATGCTGCGGCCGTTTGGCGCCAGCGGACCGCCGGCGATGTCGGTGAGCGCGATGGAGGAGTACTACCAGTCGCATGGCCGCGAATGGGAACGCTACGCGCTAATCAAGGCGCGAGTGGTAGCCGGCGATGCCACCGCCGGCGCCGCCCTGCTTAAAGCCTTGCGTCCCTTCGTCTATCGCCGCTATCTCGACTTCAACGCCATCGGCGCGCTGCGCGAGATGAAGCGCATGATCGAGGGCGAGGTTGAGCGTCGCGAGCTGCACGACAACCTCAAGCTGGGTCCCGGCGGCATTCGCGAAATTGAGTTCATTGCCCAGGCTTTCCAGTTGATGCGCGGCGGCCAGGAGCCCGCCCTGCAATCCACGCAATTGCGGCCGGTGCTCCAGCACCTGGCCAAGGCCGGCTACCTGCCTGCGGCCAGCGTGCGCAAGCTTGCGGAGGCCTATGAACACCTGCGCCGGGTCGAGAACGCGGTGCAGATGCACAACGACGAGCAGACCCACCAGTGGCCGGCCGCCAAGGCGACACGTGGCGCGCTGGCGGCGGCACTGGGTTTTCGGACCGCCGCCGCACTGGAAAGCAAGACGGCGGCCGTGCGCAAGCAGGTCCAGTCCGAGTTTGGCCGGCTATTTGCCGAAGCCCGCACCGAGCGCAGTGCCGCGACCACGGCCGTCGACGTGATCTGGGCTGGCGTGCAGCCGGAAATCGGACGTGCCGAGCTTGGGAAACTGGGATTTGGCGAAGACGCCGGCGAGGTACTGGACGCCGTGAATGGCTTGCGCGAGGCGCCGCTGGTGCAGACCTTGTCGGACACCAGCCAACGGCGCCTGCCCGAGTTGCTGGCGGCGGTCCTGTCCGGGGCGCTGGCGCAGCGCAAGCCGTCCCTGGCCGCCAAACGCACGCTCCACGTCGTGACGGCGGTGGCCGGGCGGTCGACCTATCTCACCCTGTTGCGCGAGAACGCCGGTGCGCTGGAGCAACTGTTGCGGCTTTGCGCCGCCAGTCCCTGGATCAGCGACTTGCTGGCGAAGTCGCCGATCCTGCTCGACCAGTTGCTGGATTCGCGCGCCCTGTATGACCCGCCGGACCGCGCCGGAATGGTTGCCGAACTCGAGCAGGGCTTGGCGGTCGTGCCGGCCGCTGACATCGAGGGGGCGATGGACACCCTGCGTCGCCTGCAGCAGGAGCTGATGCTGCGCATTGCCGCCGCCGACCTGGCGGGTGCCTTGCCGCTGGTCAAAGTCAGCGACCGGCTGACCTGGCTGGCCGAGGCGGTGGTGGAAAAGGCGCTGGAACGGGTGCACGCCGTGCTGGTCCGGCAGTTCGGCGTCGCCTGTCGCAAGAACGGCAAGCCCTGCGGTTTTGGCGTGATTGCCTACGGAAAGTTCGGCGGCATCGAGATGAGCTACGGCTCGGACCTGGACTTGCTGTTCCTGCACGATGACGACAACCAGCAGGGCATGAGTTCCGGCGGCGAGCGGTCAATTGCCAATGAAATGTGGCTCTCGCGCTTCGCCCAGCGCCTGATCCACTGGCTGTCTACCCAGACCAGCGCCGGGCGCGCCTACGACGTGGACCTGGAACTGCGGCCGGACGGCCGGCGTGGCCTGACCGTCAGTTCGGTCAAGGGCTTCGGCAGCTATCAGGCCAAGGATGCGTGGACCTGGGAACACCAGGCCCTGACCCGAGCGCGCTTCGTCGCCGGCGATCCGGGCATCCGCCGCCAGTTCGAACGCATTCGCCGCGCGACCCTCACCGCGCCGCGTGACTACGACAAGCTGCGGCACGACGTGGTCGACATGCGCCGACGGATGCGCGAGAACCTGAATACCAGCGATGCGGATCGCTTTGACCTCAAGCAAGGCGCCGGCGGGCTAACCGACATTGAGTTCATCACCCAGTACCTGCTACTGCGCCATGCCGCCAAGTGCCCCGAAGTCCTGAACTGGCCCGATCACTGGCGCCAGACCGAGGCCCTGGCCCAGGCCGGGGTGATCAGCAACCAGGACGCCGAGCAATTGATTCGGAATTACCGTGAATATCGCGCCATGCTGCACGTGCGTGCCCTCGCCCAGGCGCCCGCGACGACCGCCGCGGCCAAGGTCCGCACGGTCCGGAAGTCGGTCGAGTCGCTGTGGGCCAAATACCTCGGCGAGGCCGCAGGGCAATAAAGCGGGCCGGAATCTGGGAAAATACGCGCCGCATCGCTCCACGACCTGCAGGAAACATCCCATGACAAGTTTTGCCGACCGCGACGGTCACATCTGGTACGACGGAAAACTGGTGCCCTGGCGCGAGGCCACCACGCACGTCCTGACCTACACCCTGCACTACGGCGTCGGCTGTTTCGAGGGCGTGCGCGCCTATGAGACTCCCAAGGGCACTGCCATTTTCCGCCTGCAGGAGCACACCAAGCGGCTTTTCAACTCGGCCAAGATCCTGGGCATGCCGATGCCGTGGACCCAGGAACAGGTGAACGCGGCGCAGCTGGAAGTGCTGCGCGCCAACAAGCTGGCCTCGGCCTACTTGCGGCCGATGGTGTTCTATGGCGCCGAGGGCATGGGCTTGCGCGCCACCGGCCTGTCGACCCACCTGATCATCGGCGCCTGGACCTGGGGCGCTTACCTTGGCGCCGACAACATGGAGCGCGGCATTCGGGTCAAGACCAGTTCCTTCTCGCGGCATTACGTCAACGCCGCGCTGTGCCGCGCGAAGGCCAACGCCAATTACCTCAATGCGGCAATGGCGCTTAACGAGGTGCTGCGCGATGGCTACGACGAGGCCTTGATGCTGGATACGGACGGCTTTGTTGCCGAGGGCAGCGCCGAGAACATCTTCGTCATCACCGACGGTGTCCTCAGCACCCCGGACGTCACCAGTGCACTGGACGGCATCACCCGCCGCACCGTGATGCAGCTGGCGACGGAACACGGCTACAAGGTGGTCGAGCGACGCATTACCCGTGACGAGCTGTACATCTGCGACGAGGCCTTCTTTACCGGCACCGCCGCCGAGGTGACGCCAATCCGCGAAGTCGACAATCGCCCGGTGGGCGCGGGCAACCGCGGCCCGATCACGGAGAAGCTGCAGAAGGCCTACCTCGAGGCGGTCAAGGGGCAATCGCCAAAGCACACCGGTTGGCTGAGCTACGTCTGACCCGCGGCGCATGACAGTCAACATCCTGTGCATGCGCTGGGGCGCGCTCTATGGCGCGCCCTACGTCAATCGTTTGCACTCGATGGTGCGCCGGCACTTGCAGCGCTCGTTCCGCTTCGTCTGCTTTACCGACGATGCGCAGGGCCTTGATCCCGGCATCGAGGTCTTGCCGCTGCCGACCGTCCAGTCGGTGCACGGCCAGGGCGACACCCGCTGGCGCAAGCTGGGCGTGTTTGCCGGGACGATCGCCGACCTGTCGGGCCCGGCACTGTTCCTCGACCTGGACCTGGTGATCGTCGGCGGCCTTGACCGGTTCTTCGACTATCCCGGCGAGTTTTGCGTGGTGCGCGACGTTGACCTGTTCCGCACCAAGTGGGTGGACCTGTTCCGGCCGCAACAACGGCGCTGGCGGCCGCTGATCGGCAACACGTCGGTATTCCGGTTCGAGATTGGCGCGCACGCCGGCCTGGTGCAGCGTTACGAGCGCGAGGCGGCGGCCATCCACGCCAAGCATCCGCGCAGCCAGGAATACGTCACAGAATACTTCCTTGAAAAAAACGCGCTGCAGTACTGGCCGCGCGAGTGGTGCCGGTCGTTCAAGAACGAGTGCGTGCCGCGCGGAATCCGCAGTTACTTCCAGGACCCGACGGTCCCCGAGGGCGCCCGCATCGTGCTGTTCGCCGGCAACCTGAAGCAGGAGGACGTGCTGGCGGGGCGCGGCAACACCTTCTATCGCCGTATCGGACCGGTGCCGTGGCTGGACCAGGTCTGGCGGTGACGCTCCAGCGCCGGAGGCCGTGGGATACTGTCGGGAAGTTATCCGGCCGCCGGGCCGGGACGTCGAATTATGGACCTTTGAATGGCTAACACCTCCTTTTCGGTCCTGATCAGCAGCTTTAACTACGCCAATTACGTTTTGGATACCGTGCGCTCTGCGCTGGCCCAAACGCATCCGCCAATTCAAGTCATCATCGTCGACGACGGGTCGGTGGATGATTCCGTGGCCAAGCTTCGACAGGCATTTGAAGGCGATCCCCTGGTCAAAATCATTTCGAAAGAGAATGGTGGCCAATTGTCCTCCTGGATAGAAGGGCTCAGGCTGGTCGAGGGCGACGTGGTTGCGTTGCTCGATTCCGATGACCTGTGGACTCCCCGCTATCTCGAAAGGAATGCGGCGGTATTCTCCGCCGATCCCAGTGTCGATTACGTGTATTGCAACATGGAGTTGTTTGGTACCAGATCGGGCTTGCGCTTGAAAAAGCGGCGGCATCAAACGGATCGCGACCTGGGACTTTCGGTACTGCTGGGAGCATTCGTGCAACGGTGGCAGGGCATCGCGACCTCCGGCAATTGCATTCGACGCGAGTTGCTGCGCGAGCTCTTGTCGCTTCCAGCGGCGGATATTCCGGCGTGGAAGTCCCGGCCCGACGACTGCCTGTTTTACGGGAGCGACATCCTGGGGGCGCACAAGTATTACCTGGCCGAGCCGCTGGTTCGGCACCGCGAGCACACTCGCAACGCGAAGCTCGAATTCTCCAACGCGCCGCTCAAGCTCGCCCGATACGCGATCCAGTTCGAGAAGATGCTCGACCATTACCGCCGCAGGATGGGGATCTCGGCGTCCTGGCTGAGATTGGCGAAGCACGAATTCCGGTCCAAATCCGCGCCGGACTTCTCCGAATGGCTGATTTATTCAGGTTTGGCGCTGCGCGCACCGATCCGGTTTTCGGCCCGCATCAATCAGATTGCGGCGATAACGGCGCACTACCTGCGCTCGCGCTGGCGGCGTGTCGCAGGCGGCACTCGATTGGCGGTGGCGAGCGTCCCGAAAGGCCCTGAGGGCTGAGTCGGCGGCGTGGGCTCAGGCGGGGACGCGAACGATGCCGATGCCAAAGCCACATTGCTTTGGATCGTTAACGAATTCTTCGGTGACCGCTTCCTTCCGGACGTTCTTCCACAGGTGATAGACCTGGTTGGTCGGCAGCGGCTGGCTTTCGACGATATCGTGGAACCCGATCAGGCCGCCCGGACGCACAAACTCCCGATAGTCCCTGTAGTCGGCGGTGACGCCGGGTTCGGTGTGGTCTCCGTCAATAAACAGAAAGTCCGCCTTCTGGCCGTTCAGGGCCTGCTTCACCCGCTCCTTGAAGGTGGCTTCGTGCGAGTTTCCGGTCAGCAGAACCACTTCGCATTTTGATCCCGGTGGCGGCAGCGCCTGCAGCAGGGGGCGTTGAGCCTCGTAATGCTCAAGGTCGCAAGTGATGACCCGTTCCGACGCAAGGCTCGCCCAGATCAGCAGGGTGCCGCCACGAGACGTGCCAATTTCCAGGATGATCTTTGGCTTCAGGGCAGCCACCGCCCGCGCCAGTGCCGTGATTTCCGAGGAAATCTGCAGCGTGCGCACGCGAAAATATCCGCTGCCGCCGAAGGACATGGCCCACTTCACTGTTTCTTCCAGGTTGCGGGGCTCGGATTGATAGGCCTTCAGGCGCCGAAATGCGGCGGCCCGGTTGAAGGGGATCCGCAAGGTGCGGCTGAGCTTCTTGAGGGTTTTGCGCATTGCGGAGCCTCGGTTTCTTTTGATGCCGAAAATGGAGCAGGCGGCAGGGTGGAAAAATACCACATTCGAACTGCCCAGATGAATCAGTGCCCAGCCTGCGCATTTGGCGCGAGATCGCGGGCGTCCAGGAACTGTTCAAATTCATCGACCCAGTGACGTGCCGGGCCGACCAAGGCCCACAGCGATTGCTTGTCGAGGACCACGCACGCCGGCCGGCGTGCCGCGGTCG
>JANNAK010000018.1:0-4394 GCA_031384195.1 Gammaproteobacteria bacterium | reverse complement strand
GGTGGGTCAGGGCGATGACGCGCGCCATTTCCAGCAATTCATTGTCATGCCTGCCGATGATTCCGGCGCCAATGGCCGGATGGTTCTTGACCACCACCCATTCCTCGGGCGTCAACGGACCGGGCTTCTGCATGATGGAGTCCGGCATGCCGATCTTGCCGACGTCGTGCATGGGCGCAGCATGAAACAGCAGCTCCGCCCGGTATTCAGGCACCCCCTCGGCCATGGCGAGCATCCGCGAGTAGTGGCTCATGCGGATGACATGAAAGCCGGTGTCATCGTCCTTGTACTCGGCGGCGCGACCCAGTCGCCGGATAATCTGCAGGCGGGTTTCCTCAAGGTCAGCGGTCCGCTTGCGCACCAATTCGATCAGGTGCCGCTTCTGGTCATAGAGCTGCAAGTGGGTCCGGACCCTGGCCCGCACCAGCGTCGGGCTCACCGGCTTGGTGATGTAGTCCACCGCACCCAGGTCGAAGCCCCGGGTTTCGTCGCCAACCTCGCTCATGGCCGTGCAAAATATCACCGGGATTCGCTGCGTCGCGAAATCCGCCTTCAACCGCCGGCAGACTTCGTATCCGTCGAGGTCCGGCATCATCACGTCGAGCAGGATCAAGTCGGGCGGCGGCGTCGCACGGGCAATGGCCAGCGCCTTTTCGCCCGAGGTCGCGGCCGTGACCGCGTACTGATCCTGGAGGATGGCATTGAGCACGTCGATGTTCGACGCCACGTCGTCGACGACCAGGATGGTCGGTTTGCGACCTGCGTCGGTGTCGTGGCTCAATCAGGACTCCAGCTGGATTTTGAGGTGACGCGCCAGTTCCCGCACAGCGGCACTGGCGCGGTCGAAATCGTAACTCCCAATATACGCCTCCAATCGCTTCAACTCAGCCGGCGCGCTGTTGCCCAACGCGCCACTTAGCACCCGGAAGGCCTGCCCGGATGCGGTATCGCTGCGCTCAAGCTTCTTCAAAAGGTCGCGCAACATGGGGCCGTAAACTTCGGGATCGGGTCGCGTGGCAGTGGTGGCGACATCGGGATTGGAGATCTGCGCCAGCCCGCGCATCAGGCGGGCGTGCGCCACCGACAGCTGCTGCAAGTCGTTGCCGATGGCCCCGGCCCCGCCCCGCAGCGTCCCTTCCAGCTGCTTGGCCGCGTGATACAGATCGTCCGCGCCGAGGTTGCCGCTGACGCCCTTGAGCGAATGGGTTAGTGACTTCGCGGCGTCCCGGTCATCGCCGTTGATCGCCGCGCGAATCTCGTTCGCGGCATTGCCGGAGGTATCGCGGAACTGCAGCAGCAGCCGGCGGTAGAGCTTGCGGTCACCGCCCAGTCGCTTGAGCCCGGCGGGGAGGTCCAGTCCGTCAATTTCATCCGAAAGCAGCGCCGGTTCCGGGTTGGATGGCGCTACCGGTGCCGCCGGAGCATTGGCCGGAAATCCGGCCACCCGTGGCCGTCGCTCGCCTGCCTTGGTCCAGCGGCCCAGCGTCGCCAGCAGCTGGTCCACGTTCACCGGTTTCGGTACGTGATCATTCATGCCAGCCTCCAGGCAGGCCTCGCGATCCCCCTGCATGACGCTCGCCGTCATCGCGACAATGGGAAGATTTCGGAGGGAATCGACCAGGCGCAACTGGCGCGTCGCCTCCAGTCCGTCCATCACCGGCATCTGCACGTCCATCAACACTGCGTCGAAGGCCGAGGCTAACGCCATCTCGACCGCCTGCTTGCCGTTGGCAGCGATTTCCACTTCAATCCCGGCGGATTGCAGGATTTCCCGCGCCACCTGCTGGTTGATTTCGTTGTCCTCGGCCAGCAGGATCCGCAGGCCACGCAGGTGACCGGGCGCCACGGCAGTCGCATGTGGCGACTCATCGACGGAGCCGGGTGCTGTCGGCTTGAAGCACGCCGTGAACCAAAACGAACTGCCCTTGCCGGCCTCACTCTCCACGCCGATGTCGCCACCCATCAACTGGGCCAGCCGCTTGCTGATCGACAGGCCCAGGCCCGTGCCGCCGAAGCGGCGCGTGGTTGAGCTGTCCGCCTGCACGAACGACTGGAACAGGCGGCCGAGCTGCTCCGGCGTCAATCCAATGCCGGAGTCCTGCACCGTGAACTTGACCACGACGGCCGATTCGTCCTGGGAGACCGCCTCGGCCCGCAGCACGATGTGCCCCTCGCTGGTGAACTTGATCGCGTTGTTGGCGAGGTTAAGCAGGACCTGGTTCAGCCGCAACGGGTCACCCAGCAGCGTCGCCGGCAGGTCCGGCGCAATATCGATGCGCAGCTCGAGTCCCTTCTCCGCCGCCCGCTGGCTGATGATGCTGGTCAGGTCGTCGAATACCGACCGCAGCCCGAAGCGGATTTCCTCCAGCGACAGTTTGCCGGCCTCGATCTTCGAGAAATCCAGAACGTCGTTGATGATCCGCAACAGCGACTGCGCGGAACTGGCGATCTTGCTGACGTAATCGAGCTGCTTCGGGGCCAGCTCGGTCTTGAGCGCCAGGTGTGACAGGCCAATGATGGCGTTCATCGGCGTCCGGATTTCGTGGCTCATGTTGGCGAGGAACTCACTCTTGGCCCGGCTGGCGCTTTCGGCAACGTCCCGTGCCGCCGCGAGTTCCTGGTCAAGAATCTTGCGCCCGGTGATATCAATGGCATAGCCGTTCCAGACCTTTTGTCCATCGGCCTCCACCCGCGGCAAGGCGCCGACACGGACCCAGCGCACCGCCCCGCTGGTGTCCCGGAGGCGCAGTTCCTGCTGCAGCGGCTGCATGTTGTGCGCTGCCGCGATCACGGCCTGGGCCAGCGCGTTGCGGTCGTCCTCGACAATCGCCTTCATGACACTGGACAGCGTCTCCCCCTCGCCCGCGCCTTCGGCGGGCCGGCCGATCATCTTTCGCAGCCCCTCGCTGACGAACCCGAACCTCGGTCTGCCATCGGCAGAGATCCGCAGCTGGTACACGGCGGCCGGGACCGTGTCGGCGATTTCCTGCAGGCGGGTTCGCGCGGCTGCCGCTTCGAGCTGGGCTCGCTTGCGATCCTCGATCTCCCTCCGCAGGCGGCGAAGGTAAAAAAGCACCAGCAGCAGGATGGCCGCCGCCGGCACGATGATTCGGACCGCCGTCTTCCAGATTTCGGCCGGGTCTATCCCTCGCTCGAATTCGACGTTGAACCAGCGATCCAAAATCTGCTCGCGCTCCTCCGGGGCGATCCCGGCCAAGCCCTTGTTCAGGATCGAGGTGAGCTCCGGCCAGTCCTTTCGCACCCCGAAGTGCACCTCGCGCTCGCGTTGGTCCGCCTCGGCGGCCACCTTGAGGTTGCTGAGCGCAAGTTCACGAATCTTGAAGTAGAGCACGGCAATGTTGCCGACCGTGGCGTCGGCCCGGCCCAGGGCGACGGCCTGCAAGGCTTCTGACACCGTATCGAACTCTGTCACCTTGAGCTGCGGATAGCGCAGGCGCAGTGCCTCGGTGTCGGCATAGCCGCGGACCAGGGCAAACCGCCGGTCCACCAAGGCGCCGATGTCCGCCACAAACGGGGTGTCATCCCGCACCACGATGACCGAGCGAAAACTGAGGTAGGCGTCGGTCAGGTCGAACTCAACCTGGCGCCCGGGTTGGGTCCCCACCGCCAACAGCACGTCGACCTCGCCTTTGCGGGCGGATTCCAGCGCGTCGGCCCAGCTTTGGTGCTGGACGTACTCGACGTTGATGTCGAGTCGCTCTGCAATCAGGTTCATGAAGTCAGCCGCCAGTCCGGTCGGCAAGCCATCCGGTCCGTCAAAATCGATCGGTGCCCATTGCGGGTCATTACTGACCCGCACGATGGGGTGTTGGTCGAGCCAGGCGCGTTCAGCCTCGGTCAGCTCCGTGCGGGCTTCCCCGAGTTCAGGAATATGGATGGGGGCCGCAACGGCGACGGTGGCCGATAACAGCGCCAACGCCGGCCAAAGCCTTCCCGGAACGAATTTCATGTGACGCTAGGCTATCCCGATCGCATGCTGATGCATAGGGTGTTTCGCTATACTTCGCCCCCCGCTGAACCGGCTTTCCGGCTCACGCGGATCCAGAATCCCGGAGATATTCATGACCGACAGCTTTAACGCCAAGGCGACGCTCAGCGTCGGTGGAAAGACGTATAACTACTTCAGCCTCAAGGCCTTGGAGCCGACGTTCAAGTTGTCGCGGATTCCCTACTCGCACAAAGTCCTGCTCGAGAATCTTCTGCGCCACGAAGACGGCGAAAACGTCGCGAAGTCACACATTCAGGCCCTGGCCGGCGCCAACCTGAAAAAGCTCGTGCCCCAGGACATCGACTTCACACCGGCACGCGTCATCCTGCAGGACTTTACCGGCGTGCCCTGCGTGGTCGACCTCGCGGCCATGCGCGACGCCATG
>JANNAK010000181.1:0-6329 GCA_031384195.1 Gammaproteobacteria bacterium | reverse complement strand
CTTGCCCGCGCCATTGCGCCCCATGGCGGCGTAAAAGTTGCGGACCACCTTGGGGCCGCCTGCCGTGTTCTCGACCACGTACAACCGGGCCTGCGGCAGGTCCACCACCAGGGCGTAGCGCGTCTGCGGCGACAGGCCGATCACGGCATCGGGGACCGATCCGTCGCTCGCGCCACGGCGCCACTGGTTGAGCCGAAGCCGGGCTTCCTCCATCAGCTCGCGGACTTCGGGTTCTTGCGAGGCCACCAGCAGGCTGCGCTCCGGCGAGCCCGAGCGCGCGGCGAGCAGCTCGCCGTGCAGCAACTGGGCCAGCCGAAAATTGGGGACGCGCTTGACCAGGCCGTCCAGCGCCCGGCCGGCTTCCTGCACGCGGCCGGCCTGCCAATAATCGAAGGCCGTTAGCAACTGGGCTTCCGGTTCAAAATCCGCCGCCGCCAGGGAAGGCGTCGACGCAAGCAAGATGGCGGAGAGCAGCAGCCCGCAGAGTGGGCGACGGCGAAGCTGGGAGATCAGCGAGAGAACTCCCGGACGATCTTCCAGCCGTCCGCGGTGCGCGAAAGTTCAAGCACCTTGGTGGCGCGATTGGAAAAAGAGTCAGAGGTGTAGTCCTGCCGGAACGTGGCGCGCGCGCCACCGTCAGCAACGGGTTCCAGCTTCAGGTCGCTGATTTCCACCGAAATGGACTTGGGTTGAGTCACGCGATCGCGACGCTGGGCTTCCCAGGCCTTGCGCGACATCCCGCCCTCCGGCGAAAAATCGGCTGCGTAACTCGACAGGTAGCGATCGGCATTGCGGCTCGACCAATCCTTGGCCCAGGCCTGGATAGTGCGCTCCAGGCCGGCCGCATCGGCGGTCGAAAGCGCGGATCCTGATGCCGGTTCTGGTGTTGATGCGGCCGTCGGTGCGGGTGCGGGTGTCGGAGCGGCAGCCGGCGCCGTCTCGACACGGGCGGCTGGCGGTGCCTTGGCCTGCGCAACCGGCGTACGACCGTCGCCCATGCTGTCGAGCTGGTTGATGAGGTTGAGCTTGGCGCGCACGGACGGATTGTTCTGGTCCAGCGTCAAGGCACGGTTGTAGGCGGCCGCGGCCAGCGCGGCATAGATGTCGCCGAGGTTCTCGTGCGCGACCGTGTAACTGGGGTGCGTTGCCAGCGCCGACTCCAGCGAGTCTCGCGCCTTTTCGTAATCGCCCTGTTGGGCGTATATGACGGCAAGGTTGTTGAAAGGCTCGGGGAGTTGCGGGAAATCCCGGGTCATGGCGAAAAACGCCTTCACCGCTTCGTCGTTCCGGTTCAGTCGCACCAGTACCAGGCCACGCGTAAAACGCGCTTCGGCGTCCTGCGGCGCTGCCTTGATCTGGCGGTCCAGCTGCTGCAGTGCCTGATCGAGCTTTCCCTGGTTCATCAGGGCCTGCGCGTCGCGGACTGCCGCGGACGTGGCGAGGGCGGATGTTGCACAACACAGCAACGCGAGCAGAAGTCCGACCGCCGGAGTTGACAGCTGACGCATGGTTTCCGCCCTGAAGGTATGATTTTTAGAGGGGGATAATATAACCCCCCGTCAGCGTGGCCGATAGACGTCCGCCTCCCCGGGCGGGCGGGCCTTGAATCGCTTGTGGACCCAGAAGTACTGCGCGGGGGCCGCGCGAACCCCTTCCTCAATTGTTCGGTTGACCCGATTGGCATCGGCAACCTCGTCCGCACCGGGAAAATTCTCCAGTGCCGGATGGAATCGAAGGCGGTAGCGGCTGCCCCGCCGCTCCGAAAAGTACGGCACCACGCTGGCCCGCCCCATGCGGGCCAGCCGCGAGGTCGCGGTGATGGTCAGCGTCGGCACCCCGAAGAAAGAAGCCCAGACCGACTGATGGCGGTCCAATGCCTGGTCCGGGGCGTACCAGATCGCCCGGCCCTCGCGCAGCGCCCGGACCAGCGCGCGCAAGTCGTCCTTGGGAATAGCCGGTACCCCGGCGCGCTGGCTGCGCCACCGGGACGTGAGGAAATCGACCAAAGGGTTATTGAGCGGCCGGTACATGGGATGAAACGCGCGTTGCATGGCCGCCATCCGTGCAGCCAGTTCCAGCGTGGTGAAGTGGCCGCTGAGCAGGATTACGCCGCCACGCCGGAGGGCGGCGTCGAGGTGTTCAAGGCCGGAGACCTCCAGCCGGCGTGCCAGCCTCGCATTGGAGGCCCACCAGGCCAGCCCGGCCTCGAAGACTCCCGCGCCCAGGGCCCGAAAATGGGCGTCGGCCAATTCGTGTCGTTCGCGTTCGGACAGGGCCGGGAAGCACAGTCGCAGGTTTGTCAGCACCACATTTCGACGCGAGCGTGCCACCCGGCCAAGCAGCCAGCCCAGCCCCTCTCCCAGCGCCAGGCTCCCGGCGATCGGCAACAGGCACAGCAGGCGCAGCAGGCCCAGGGCGATCCAGGTCGGCCAGTGGCGCGGATGCAGCAGGGCGCGGGGAAACCGGGCAGGCGACATAACAACATTCTAGACGGGAGCGTCCGGCGAGCCGGGAAGGCGGGCTAAACTCTGGCGCGCATGAGACTGGCGTACTCGCTGCTCCTTTATTTGGCCGCTCCGTTTCTGTGGCTGCGGGCGCTATGGAAGGCCGAATCCCGCGAGTGCGTGGCGGAACGATTTGGCCATGCCCCGGCCTGCGCGATCGGTGTCGAGGCCTGGGTCCACGCCGTTTCAGTCGGCGAGGCGATGGCGGCCCTGCCGCTGATTCGGGCGCTGGTGTCGCAATTTCCCGGCAGGATCCTGGTGACGGCCAGTACCGAGACCGGCTCGGCGCGTTTGCGCGAGCTGCTGGGGAGCGCCGTCTGCCATGCCTATGCTCCCTACGACTTGCCGCACGTCGTGAGACGGTTCCTCAATCGCGTCCGGCCGGCGCGTGTGGTCGTCATGGAGACGGAGCTGTGGCCGAACCTGTTCCGGGCCCTGCGGGCGCGGAGTATCCCGCTGCTGATCGCCAATGGCCGCATCTCACCGCGGTCCTTTCCACGCTATCGGTACCTGAAAACCGGCGTGGCCCGGATGCTGGCCGATTGCACCGTGATTGCCGCCCAGAGCGAGGCCGATGCCGAGCGCTTTCTGGAGCTGGGGGCCGACTCGGCACGCGTAAACGTGATGGGCAATCTGAAGTTCGATCTTGAGTTGCCGGCCGGGGCGACCGGGCGAGCCGAGCAACTGAGGCGGCGCATCGGCACTGGGCGTCCGGTGTGGATTGCGGCCAGTACGCATGAAGGCGAAGAGATCCACGCGCTGTCGGCCCATCGCCGCGTGTTGGCGGAGTTTCCCCAAGCCGTGCTGGTGCTGGTGCCGAGGCATCCCCAGCGCTTCGACGCGGTGGCGAATGACATCCAGGCGGCCGGCTTCGAGTTCACCCGGCGCAGTGGCCTGGGCAACTGGTCGGACTCCAGCGCGCCAATGCCGGCGCCGGTGCTGCTGGGCGACAGCATGGGTGAATTGGCCGCGTACTACGCCACCGCCGATGTCGCCTTCGTCGGCGGCAGCCTGGTGCCAGTGGGCGGTCACAATGTCCTGGAGCCGGCGGCGCTCGGGTTGCCGGTGCTGTTCGGACCGCACATGTTCAATGCCGAAGCGGCGCGCGTGCTGTTGCTGGAGCGTCAGGCGGCGCTGCAACTCGGCGACTCCGGCGAGCTGGCGACCGCCGTGGTTACGTTGTTCCGGGACGCGGGGCGACGCGAGCGCATGGGCAGTGCGGCACGCCGCGCAGTCGATGAGAACCGCGGTGCGCTACGCCGGTTTCTGGAACTGCTTCGAGCCGTTGCGCCGTAGCCGCCACAGGCCGCCGGCGAACAGGATCCGCACGCTGCATTCGAATTCCAGGGCGGGAAAAAGGCGCGCTATCGGCGCTAGCTCCGCCATGCCGTACAATCCGCCGCCGCCGTTTGTCGTGTGCGCCCGTAGCTCAGCTGGATAGAGTACTGCCCTCCGAAGGCAGGGGTCACTGGTTCGAATCCAGTCGGGCGCACCAATTACGCCAGGCGCCGGTACCAGCCCATTTGCCGTTCGGGAATGTCGGCCAGACCCGCGTTGCCAGTGGCGACGCGACCGCTATACTCTGCGCCACGCAAAAGAGCACCCGGAGCCTGCGGTGGACACGCAAAAACACGACAAGGTTTTTTTCACCACGTTTTCCGCCGTGGTCGCATTCCTGGGCGCTTTCACGCTCAGCATTATTTTCATTGCCAACCTGCTGGACGAGGTGCCGCAGGATCCTGCCGAGACCGCAAGGATCGAGGAGCGGATCAAGCCGGCAGGCACCGTGATCACCGATGCCGCCGCCCTGATGAAGGTGTCGGCTCCGGCCGCGGCCCGGGCGCCGATGACCGGTGCTGAAGTTGTGGCCAAGGTCTGTTCGGCCTGCCACAACTCCGGGTTGCTGGGTGCGCCGAAGACCGGTGTGGCCGCCGACTGGGCGCCGCGCGGGAGCTTGGCAGCGCAGGTGGCTAGTGCCATCAAGGGCAAGAACGCGATGCCGGCGCGCGGCGGCGATCCGTCGCTGAGCGATGCCGAAATCAAGGCCGCGATCGAGGTCCTGCACAAGGGCAGTTGATCCAGGGCCGACCACGGCGTCGGCCCAATCGTCTTTTCACCTCCGGTGCGGAATGCTACGCTCCGCGCGCTTCGTGACAGCGCCATGCGCGACCCGGGCACCCCTTAACGACTTTTCTGGAGTACACCATGACGTCCATTCGAATCGCCGCGCTCGCCATCGCGCTCGCCAGCCCGGCCGTGTTTGCCGGCAGCCTTACCGGCAATGTTGGCGTGGTCAGTGACTACATGTTCCGTGGCCTGGACCGGAGCGACAACGGCGCTGCCGTTCAGGGCGGGGTCGACTACGGCTTCGACAACGGCATTTACTCCGGGCTGTGGGTTACCAATTCGGCTCTGGCCGGCGGCAACGAAGCCGATATTTATGCTGGCTACGGACTGACGCTGGGCTCGTTCAAGCTGGACTTCGGCGCCGTCTATTACCTGTTCAGCGAAGACACCGAGCAGGGCTCGGCACCAAACAAGGACTACGCCGAGGTTTATGCCAGCAGCGCGGTCGGCCCGGTCACCGTCCACCTGTTCTATGCGCCGGAGTTTGGCCTTGACCAGGGCGGCGCAATTTCGGGCGACCCGGAAAAGAACGAGATGCTGTACTTCAGCGCCTCGGTGAACCTGCCGTTCAATGACACCTTGTCGCTGGTGCCGCAGGTCGGCCTGTCCGCTGGCGATGGCGTCAAGGATGCCTTCGGCGACGAGTACCTCGACTACAGCCTGACCGCGATCAAGAAGCTGGAGAACGACACGTCGGTAAGCCTGGCGCTGGTCGGCACCAACCTCGAATCGAACCCGGCCAACGACGATAATCCCAAGTTCGTGATCGGATTCAAGAAGAACTTCAAGATCTGATCAAGTACTGAAGTCGACGAAAGGGGGCCGCGTGAGCGGCCCTCTTAGTTTGTACCGCCGCTCCGGTTCTTGTGCACCAGTCTGGGGCAAATGCCCTGTTGTGGTTCATAAAAGCGCACGCGCAGCGCATGCAGGCCGTCACGCCGTCCGTGGCACGAAACGTGCTCCTTGCTCGTGTAGCCGTGGCCAAGCGCCTGCGGCCTCGTGACCCGTATCCGCAACCAAGGAGATATATCGTGCGCACATTGCTTCGATCGTTTTGTCTGTCCGGCCTTTTGATCGCGCCGCTCGCCGCCCATTCTGCAGATCCCCCGAAGGCTGGCGCCCATATGCCGACCATGGGCGAGGTCATGGCGGCCTCGGGAGTCAGCGTCGGCGGCTATATCGATACTTCCTACGACTATCTGGACGGCGATGGCGTGTTCACCAGTGGTGTCGCCAACCGCGTATTCGAGGGTCAGCCCGACGGTTTCAGACTGCATCAAGCGGCGCTGATCCTCGCCAAGCAGCCGGCCGAAGGTGTTGGCGGATACGTGAACGTTACCGCGGGGAGCGACGCGGACATCATCGCTGCGGCCGGCACCGGTGGCGGCATCTACGCCGGCGACGATAATTTCGACGTCACGCAGGCCTTCGTCCAGTACGCCAGCGGCCGCTTCACGGTCATGGCGGGCAAGTTCGTTACCATGTCCGGCGCCGAAGTCATCAATTCCACCGCAAACGCCAACGCCTCCCGCAGCATTCTCTTCGGTTACGCCATCCCCTTCGGGCACACCGGTATCCGCACTACTTTCAAGGTCAACGACAACCTGACACTGGTCGCCGGCCTCAACAATGGCTGGGACCAGCAGTCGGACCTCGATGACCGAAAGACCGCCGAGCTCTGCGCGCTGATCACGGCGG
>JANNAK010000010.1:0-11279 GCA_031384195.1 Gammaproteobacteria bacterium | reverse complement strand
CCGAGTTCGCCCGGGCCAGCGGACTGATCGACGCGGTCGAGACACAGCAGGAATTCCGGGAACACGTGGCCAAGCTGGTGGACTGGGACGAGCACCACGCGAGCTTTCGGCAGGTGCACTACAGCGATTACCTGCGAGTCGACCACCGTGAAAATTCCGGTTCGCAATCGCCGGATGGCCGCAAGAAAGTGGCTTTGATCGTGGTTCAGGGCGAGATCGTCGACGGCGAAAGCGAGCCGGGGTTGGCGGGCGCCGACACCATCAGCGAGTTGCTGGCCCAGGCCCATGACGACGAAGATGTCGCCGCGATCGTGTTGCGGGTTGACTCGCCCGGCGGCAGTGTCTTCGGGTCGGAGCGCATTCGCCGCGAACTTCGGGCCATCCAGGCCGACAATGTCCCGGTCGTCGCCTCTATGTCGAACGTGGCCGCCTCCGGCGGCTACTGGATATCCATGGATGCCGACGAGATCTGGGCACACGACACCACGGTGACCGGGTCCATCGGGATTTTCGGCTTGTGGCCAAGCTTCAGCCGCCCCTTGGAAAAGCTGGGGATTCATACCGATGGCGTGGGTACCACGCCGCTGGCCGGAGCCTTCCGCGGCGACCGTCCATTGTCCCCCGAACTTGCGACCATCATCGAGTCGCAGCTGCAGAAGGGCTACCGCATGTTTGTCGAGGGTGTTGCCAGCGGGCGCGACTTGCCGGTCGAGAAGGTCGAGGAGATCGCGCGGGGCAGGGTGTGGAGCGGTACCGACGCATTGCGCCTCGGACTTGTTGACCAGATCGGCGGGTTGGACCAGGCGGTTGCGGCAGCGGTGCGGCTGGCGGGCCTCGAGGCCGAGGGCTACCGGGTCGAGGAATTTCGGCAGGAGCGGGAGTACGGGTTTCGGCACCTGCTGGACCTGTTTGGGCAGGTCCAGGTGCGCGAGCTCAAGGGCTGGATGGCGCCGTGGACGGTTCTGGCGCCGGTGGACGCCGTTGCTCGTTCCCTGCGCTGGATCAAGGATCCTCGCGGCATCTATTCACATTGCTTCTGCGCGCCGACCCCGTCATCGCGCGGACACTGATTCGGCGCTAGCTCGCGCGAAGGGCCCTACGGCGTCGAGATTCTTGCGGCGGATGTATGGAAGCTCCTGAAGCAACTCAAGGTGGACCGCTTCCACTCTAGCTTTTGTCGCTGAGGAATCGCATCGACAAGTCGACCGCCTGCACGTGCTTGGTCAGGCTGCCGATCGAGATGCGATCCACACCGGTGTCGGCGATGTCGCGCACATTTCCCAGATGGATTCCGCCGGAAGCCTCCAGCAGGGTCTTGGCCTTGTTGAAGCGCCGGTAATCCCGCGCCATCGCCACCGCCTTGCTCAGAATGTGGGTGGGGAAGTCGTCCAGCAGCAACAAGTCGACGTTGGCGTCGAGCCCGGCCTGCACCTCGGCCAGGTTCTCGGCCTCGACCATCAGGGGCACTTTCGCCTTCAGGGCCCGGGCGCGGTCGATGGCCTGGCGGATGCCACCCGCCGCGGCAATATGGTTTTCCTTGATCAGGATTCCGTCGAACAAGCCGATGCGGTGATTGGTGCCGCCACCGCAAATTACGGCGTACTTCTGCGCCGTTCGCAGGCCGGGAACCGTCTTGCGGGTATCGACAATCTTGACCGGAGTGCCGCGAACCCGGTCGACAAAACGCCGGACCGTGCTCGCCGTTCCGGACAGCGTTTGCAGGAAATTCAGCGCCGTGCGCTCACCGGTGAGGATGGCGCGTGCCGGGCCGATGACCTGGGCAACGCACTGGTCGGGTCGCACGGTGGCGCCCTCGTCAATCTCCCATTCAATGGTTACGGCGGGGTCGAGTTGGGTGAAGACTCTGCTGAACCAGGGCCGGCCACAGAGGACCGCGGGTTCGCGCGCGATCACTGCCGCCCGGGCCTGCGTGGAGGCCTCAACCAGCCTCGCCGTGACGTCGCCGGAGCCAACGTCCTCGGCCAAGGCCCGTTGGACCACGGCGTCAAGGTCGGCGGGTACCTGCGGTTCTGTATCGGACATGGGGAGCAATTGTACGCGGGAGGTCATGAGCGGCCGGCCTTGCGGTGGGTCGCCTTGCGCATGGTCACAAGCAGGAATTCAAGCAAGGCTTTCTGGGCATGCAGGCGATTTTCGGCCTCGGGCCAGACCGCGCTCTGCGGCCCGTCCAGCACCTCCGCGGTCACCTCTTCTCCCCGGTGGGCCGGAAGGCAATGCATGAACAGGGCCTTGGGGTCGGCCCGGCGCATCAAGCCGGCGTTGACCTGGAACGGGGCGAGGTCGGCGTGGCGCCGGGCCTGGTCCTGTTCCTGGCCCATGCTGGCCCAAACGTCGGTGATCACCAGGTCCGCGCCGCGTGCGGCGGCCAGCGGGTCGCGCAGCAGCCGGGTGGGAGTCGCTTCGGGTTCATACCCGGCGGGACAGGCCACCCGCAACTCAAAACCAAGCATGTCGGCCGCCTCAATCCAGGAGTTGCAGACATTGTTCCCGTCGCCGATCCAGGCCACCGTGCGGCCGCGGATATTTCCGCGCAGCTCGGTGAAGGTCAGCAGGTCGGCGAGAATTTGACATGGATGGTGGCGATCCGACAGGCCATTGATTACCGGCACGCTGGAATGCGCCGCGATTTCCTCCTGCTCGGACTGCGAGTCATTCCGGACCATGATGGCGTCGCACATGGACGACAGCACCCGGGCCGTATCCGCCACCGGCTCGCCGCGACCCAGCTGAATGTCCCGCGGCGACAGGAACAGGGCATGCCCGCCCAATTGCGACATGGCGACCTCGAAGGACACCCGGGTGCGTGTCGAGCTCTTGGCGAACAGCATCGCCAGCGCGCGGCCCTGCAGCGGCCGGTAGGACCGACGGGTCGAACGCTTGAGTTGCCCGGCCCGGAGCAACACCCGCCGCAGTTCGGTCGGGCTGAGGTCCGAAAGTTTCAGGAAATGACGGGGCATGTGCTCACCTCAGAAAGAACAAGGCCCGGCAGCGCCGGGCCTGTTCATCAATACCGGCGTCAGAACGGGAGGCCGTGGGCCGAGCCAATCATGCACAGCAGCATCGGGATCGACAGCATCGTGTTGGTGCGCGAGGCCAGGAAGGCGATGCGCTTGCCCTTGGCCTTTTCCTCATCCGTGGCCGGTACCAGCCCCAGCAGCTTCTTCTGGTTGGGCCAGATCAGGATCCAGACATTGAACAGCATGATGGTGCCCATCCAGGCGCCGAATCCAATCGTCGCATGCTGCCAGCTTCCGCTCATCAGGCCGAGCGTGAAGGGATGCAACAGGCCGAGGTGCGCGGCGAGAAACAGGTAGGCGGCACCCGAAAGCCAGGTCACCAGCGCGGCCCAGCGGAACCAGAGCAGCGCAACCGGCACCACGTATTTGGTGACGCCGGCTCCGCCGGGGCCACCCTTGTCGCCCACGGCCGCGGCCATGGCCGGGGTCTGCACGAAGTTGAAGTAGTACAAGAGGCCGATCCAGGTGATGCCGGCCAGGATGTGCAGCCAGCGACCGAGGATCAGCAGGGTGTCGCCATGGACCGAGCCAGGGGCCATGCCCTTGATGATGAACACCAGTGCCACGGCCAGCACCACGCCGGAAATAATGGTCGACAGAATCTTGTCCAGAGGGTTCATGTGCTCTCCTGAATGTTGTGCACAACGCCTGATGCGAAGCAGCATACGGCAAGGCGCGGGGCCGGTTCAACGCGCGCGGGCGTGGAAAGATATAATCGCGGCCCGCCGGGGTCCGGCGGCGAGTGGAGAGCCAGAAATGGACGTGATGGAACGCATCAAAAAGCAGGTCACCGACAACCCGGTCATGCTCTACATGAAGGGCACTCCGGATTTCCCCCAATGCGGATTCTCCGCGCGCACCGTGCAGGCGCTGAAGTCCTGTGCGGTCGAATTCGCCTTCGTCAACATCTTTGAGGATCAGGAGGTCTACAAGGCGCTGCCCAAGTTTGCCAACTGGCCGACGTTTCCCCAGCTTTACGTCAAGGGCGAGCTGGTCGGCGGCTGCGACATTGCGCTGGACCTGTTCCAGTCCGGGGAGTTGCAGAAGATGCTCAAGGAAGCGACAAGCGCCGCAGCTTGAGCCCTGGCCAGGAGTGAAAACGCCCGCTCGTCGCGGGCGTTTTTGTTGGCGCTGCAGGGAATCGGAAGTGCGGGCAGGCGCTAGCCGCTGGCCGGAACCAGCAATTCCTGGTGGACCTTCTGGTACACCTTTTCACCACACACCAGCTCGACCAGCTTCAGCGAGAAGGCGATGGCCGTACCGGGTGACTGGCTGGTGACGCAGTGGCCGTCGTCGACCACCGGGGCGTCGATGTAGCGCGGCAGCTGGTCCTTGAAGTTGGGGTAACAGGTGGCGCGCTTGCCATCGAGAAGCCCGTGCGCGGCAAACACCAGTGCCGGCGAGGCGCAGATCGCCGCGTACCAGCGCCGGTTGTCGCGCTGGCCCTTCAGCTTTTCGATCAACAGTTTGTTCTTGGCCAGGGCCGCGGCACCCTGGGCGCCGCCCGGCAGGACGATTAGCGTGTAATCGGCGCGCGCGGCGTCCTTGAAGCTCTCGTCGGCGGTGATCCGGGTCCCGCGGGCGCAGGTGATCGTGAGGTCGTGCTCGATGCTGGCGACGGTCACTTCCATCTGGGCTCGGCGCAGGACATCAATCAGCGTGACGGTCTCAATATCCTCCACGCCGCCGGCGACGGGAATCAGGGCTTTCATGGAGGAACTCCAAAACGGAAGGCAATTACGTTGCGGGGCAATAGCTTAGCCAACCATTCTAACCGTTTTCCCCATGCGGGAATGCTAGAATTCGCCCCCTAAACCGCCGGTCCCGGGGTGTCCGGGAGCCGAAAAGAACCACGGAGACGCGCATGTACCGTCATATCAAGATTCCCGCCACCGGGGAAAAAATTACGTACAAGGACGGCAAGCTGCAGGTGCCGGACCAGCCGATCGTGGGCTACGTCGAGGGCGATGGAATTGGCCCGGATATCACCAAGGCCTGCCTGCGCATCTGGGATGCGGCGGTCAACAAGGCCTATGGCGGCAAGCGCAAGATCCATTGGTGCGAAACCTACCTTGGCGAGAAGGCGGCAGGGATTTATGACGGCAACTACTGCCCGGACGAAACCCTTAAGGCGCTGCAGGAACTGGTGGTCTCGATCAAGGGCCCGCTCACCACGCCGGTCGGCGGTGGCTTCCGCAGCCTGAACGTGGCGCTGCGCCAGGACCTTGACCTGTATGCCTGCGTGCGGCCGGTCAAGCACTACGCCGGCGTTCCCTCGCCGCTGAAGCAGCCGGGCAAGGTCGACGTGGTGATCTTCCGTGAGAACACCGAAGACGTGTACGCCGGAATCGAATACAAGTCGGGCACCCCGGAGAACGAGAAGGTCGCCAAGTTCCTCAGAGAGGAAATGAAGGCGAAGTTCTTCGAGGGCGCTGGAATCGGCATCAAGCCCATTTCTGCTTTCGGCTCCAAGCGGCTGGTGCGCAAGGCGATCCAGTACGCGATCGACAACGGCCGCGAATCGGTGACGCTGGTGCACAAGGGCAACATCATGAAGTTCACCGAAGGTGCCTTCCGTAGCTGGGGCTACGAAGTGGCGCGTGAGGAATTCGGCAACGTCACCATCACCGAGGAGCAGTTGTACGCCGAGTTCAAGGGCAAGCAGCCGGAAGGCAAGATCGTCATCAAGGATCGCATTGCCGACATCATGTTCCAGATGATGCTGTTGCGACCCGAGGAATTTGACGTGCTGGCCACTCCAAACCTAAACGGCGACTATCTGTCCGATTCAGTGGCGGCGGAAGTGGGCGGCATGGGCATCGCGCCCGGGGCCAATATGTCCGACAAGTGTGCGGTGTTCGAGGCAACCCACGGCACGGCGCCGAAGTACGCGAATCTCAACAAGGTCAATCCGGGCTCCCTGCTGTTTTCGGGCGTGATGATGCTGGAGTACATGGGTTGGCGCGAAGCGGCCGACCTGATTTCGCTGACCTATCCCGAAGTCGTCAGCGACGGCATCGTGACGTATGACTTTGCGCGCCAGATTGACGGGGCCACCGAGGTCGGAACCAGCCAGTTCGCCGATGCGCTGATTGAACGTTTCGAAGGTGGTGTGAACCTGGAGGCGAAGCGCAAGGCGCAGCAGGAAACGCTGGTCAAGGAGCGCAAGCAGCGCGAGATCCGCCGACTGCTGCAGCCGATGGAGGAGATGGTCAACACCGGCCGTGCTCCTCAGACCGTGGGCGACCTGATGACCCGCTCGCTGATTACCGTAACCGACGAGGAGACGGTGGAGGAGGCGATGCACCAGATGCACTCCAACAATGTCAGCTGCATCGTGGTCGAGCCCAACCCGAAGGGCGAGTGGGCGATCATGACCCGCCGCGACATCGTCACCAAGATCGTGCACGCCAACAAGAATCCGGCAACGACCAAGGTACAGGCCATTGCCAACCGGCCGCTGGTCTCGGTGCCGGCGGAAACGACCATCCGCGAAGCGTCAAAAATCCTGGCCGACCGAAATTTCAGCCGGCTGGCGATCGCCCAGGGTGACAAGATCATCGGCATCGTCACCGAGACTGACATCTTCAATGCGGTCGAGCGCTTTGGCTGGGTCGAGTAGGCGGACTCGAGGAATCGGGCACCGGGCCAGCCTGTAACAAAGCCGACATGCGCATCCTTTACGCGGATGACTCGCGCACGCTGCGGCTGGCGACGGCGGACCTGTTGCGGTCGATGGGGCACGAGGTGATCGAGGCCGAGGAGGGCCTGCAGGCGGTCGAACGCTTTGCCGAAAAAACGCCGGATCTCGTCATTCTTGATGTCGACATGCCGATGATGACCGGCTACGAAGCGGCCCGGGAGTTGCGTCGGCTGGCAGGCGTGAACGAGTGGATCCCGATCATGTTTCTCAGCGGCAACGTCAGCGATGCGGACGTGGCGAGAGGGATTGAGGCCGGTGGTGACGATTACCTGATGAAGCCGGTCAGCTCGGTCGTCCTGCGGGCCAAGATCAATGCCATGGAACGCATCACCGACATGCGGCGCCGGTTGATTGACCTCAGCCGCGAATTGGAGCGCAGCAACGAGGCGCTCCGGATCCAGTCGTCGTTTGATGGCCTGACCGGTATCGCCAATCGTCGCGCTTTCGACGCAGCCCTCGAGCGGGAGTGGCAGCATGCGATTCGCGACCATCAGCCGATCGCGCTGATCCTCGGGGACGTTGACCACTTCAAAAAGTACAACGACCACTACGGCCACCTCAAGGGCGACGAGACGCTTCGGGCCGTCGGGCAGGCGCTGGCGGGCAGTGTGCACCGGAAAATTGACCTGGCGGCGCGGTACGGAGGCGAAGAATTCGCGATCCTGCTGCCCGGAACCCCGGCCGTCAGCGCCCTGCTGCTGGCCGGGCGCACCTTGGAGGCGGTGCGCGGTCTGAAGATCCGGCACGAGGGCTCCACGACCGGCGCGAACATCACCATCAGCCTCGGCGTTTGTGGCGGATTTCCAAGCAAGGACCAGCCCATGGAGGGGCTGATTCGCACCGCCGACATTGCCCTCTACGAAGCGAAATCCAAGGGCCGCAATCAGGCGGTTATCCTGCCCCTGTCGGCCTGACGACGGCAGTCGGCCGCGTGGCGGCCAGCAGGCAGCAGGCGATGACCAGCGCCATCCCAAGCAGTGAAAGCCGATCGGGTTGTTCCGCCCACGCGATCCATCCGATCGCTCCGGAAAAGACTACCGCGGCATAGGTAAACGCGCCCACACGCGCGGCCGGCGCCAGCGTGTAGGCGCGGGTCAGGAACAACTGCCCGCCGGTGGCCAGCACACCGGTGGCCAGCATCCATCCCAGTGCGGCCGCGTCGGGCGTGCGCCAGGTCCAGGGCAACGGCAGCGCCGTGAGGACCGTGGACAGGAGCGCGAAGTAGAAGACGATCCGGACCGCCGGCTCGGTGCTGGAGATCCTGCGGATGGTTACCATCGCCCCGGCGGCGAACACGCCGGACAGCAAGCCCACGGCGGCGGCCGACGTCATCAGGCCGTGGGCATCCGGTTTGGCGATCAGGAGTACGCCGACCAGGCCGAGGGCCAGCGCGGGCAGCAGGATGGGCGACGGCGGCTCGCCAACAGCCCACCACGCGAGGAACGGAATGAACAGGGGCGCGCTGTAGGTCAATACCATCGCCTCGGCCAGTTGCAACCGGGACAGGGAAAAAAAGAAGCAATACATGGCACAGACGCCAAGCCCGGAACGCCACAGGTGGCCGGTCAGGCGCTGGGTGGCCAGCGCGCCGGTGCCCTTGCGCAGCAGCCACGGCAGCAGCAGCACCAAGCCGGTCGCGTTGCGGAAGAAAACCACCAGCGTGATTCCGGTATCCGCGGTCGCCGCCTTGACGCAGGCGCCAGCCAGAGCAAATGCCGCCGCGGCAGCCAGCGCGTTCCAGGCACCCAGGCGCAGGTTGTCGGTCATCTCCTGCGTCCCTGGATTTCAATCATTATCGCGAACCGGCCCGATGGTACGGGTGCACCCCTATAATGGGGCAAGGACGGTTCTGGAGTTGATCTTCAAATGATTGCAGTCGCAGCGCAAGAACGAATCCGGACCTGGGAAATCCTCCTGGTGGAGGACAATCCAGCCGACATTCGGCTGACGGAGGAAGTGCTGAGCGAGACGTCGCTGCGGCACGTGCTCCGCGTCGCCCGCGACGGCGACCAGGCGCTGGAGATGATCCGTCGCACCGGAGCCTACTCCGGGCATCCGGAGCCGGACCTGGTACTGCTGGACCTGAATCTCCCCCGAAAAGATGGCCGGGCGGTGCTGGCGGAGGTCAAGCAGGACCAGCAGCTAAGCCATATTCCGATCCTGGTACTGTCAACATCCCGTGCCGACCGGGACGTGCGCGACTGCTACAGCCTGCACGCCAATGCCTACCTGCAGAAGCCGCTGGACCTTGATGCGTTCGCCGACTTGATGCGGGGCGTGGAGGATTTCTGGTTGCGACGCGCGGCGCTTCCGCCCAAGGGTCCGAGCGGGGGGCAATGACCCGCTCCGACAAAAGCCCTGCGGTTGCGGCGGTCGACAATTTGCAGCGGCTGCGGGTTCTGGTGGTCGAGGATTCAGTCGCCGACGCCCGCTTGCTGCAGGAAGCCATTCGTGACGCCGGGGCCAGCGGCCAAGTGGAGTTGACGATCGTGGCGACGCTTGGCGAAGCGGAGGCAATCATCGGCGGCAATACCTTTGATTGCGTGCTGCTGGACCTTGGACTGCCGGACGCCACCGGGCACGACAATGTCCAACGCCTCCGGGCCGCCAATCGCTGGCAAACCATCGTCATCATGACCGGCCTGGACAGCGAGGAGGTGGCGCTGGGAAACCTGCAGCGTGGGGCTCAGGATTACCTGGTCAAGGGGCGCACTGAAGGGGACGAGCTCCTGCGCATCATCCGTCGGGCCATTGAGCGCAACCGGGTGCTGTCGGAAGTGGACCGCTTGCGCGAGGAGCAGTATTTTCAGGCAACGCACGATGGACTCACCGGCCTGCCCAACCGCCAGCTGTTCATGGAACGTGCCCGCCAGGCACTCAGCCATGCCGACCGGAAGCATCAGATCGTTGTCTTGGGCTACCTTGACCTCGATGGCTTCAAGGACGTCAATGACCGGTTCGGGCATGCCGTCGGCGATAGCCTCCTGCGAGCGGTGGCCCGCGTCATGCGGGCGGCGCTTCGGGATTCCGAGATGCTGGCACGCATTGGTGGCGATGAATTCCTGGTGCTGCTGTCGCCGATGGACGATGCCGGACACGTGGAGCAGGCGATCAAGCGCGTTCGCGATTCGGTGGCCGGGATCACGGAAATTGACGGCCATGATGTTGCGATCGCGGTGAGTGCCGGGCTTGCGCATTACCCCAAGGATGCGCCCACCCTGGACTTGCTGATCGTGCGCGCCGACCAAGCCATGTACGACGACAAGAAGGTCCGTCGCCGGATTCGCGACGGTGGCGCCGCCGAAGGGACCGCTCGCCACCGCACCGATCCTTCCAGGTCTTAGGCGGGAGCGTGAACCGGCCAGTCCCAGGCAGGCTTCCGGCGCCGGGATCCGCCGGGCTACGCTGGATCGTGATCGTCGCGCTGGTCGCGACGGCCTACTTCGCCGCCGGCCACCTCGGATTGCTGCTTGCCATCCCGCCGGGGTATGCCACTGCCGTATGGCCGGCGTCGGGGATCGCCCTGGCGGCCGTGCTGTTGCTGGGCCGCGCGGCACTGCCTGGCATCGCCCTGGGATCGTTCCTGGTCAATAGCCCGACCGGTTGGTCGGCGGCGGATTTTCTCGGCTCGATCGGGGTGCCCGCGACGATTGCGGCGGGAGCGATGCTGCAGGCGGCGGCGGGGGCCTGGCTCGCCCGTCGCTGGGTCGGCTACAGCAACTTGCTGACGCAGGAACTGGATGCGATCCGGATACTCATCCTCGGCGGCCCGCTGGCCTGTTTCATCAGTGCCACGATTGGCGTCGGAATCCTGTGGTTCACCGGCAGGGTTCCCGCCGACGCAGTGCCGTTCAACTGGTTTACCTGGTGGGTCGGGGACTCCATCGGCGTACTCATTTTTGCCGCCCTGGCGCTGATCTGGAGCGTGCGGCCCTACGAGAAATGGATTCGACGGCAGTTGTTCGTTAGCGTGCCACTGGTCGGATTGCTGGCGCTGGTGGTATTCGTTTTTTTCTACATCAGCCAGCGCGAACAGCTTCGAATCAAGACCGAATTCAGTGCCACGGCCGGGCAAATCGCACGCCGACTGCAGGACGACCTCGACAATACCCTGACCGTCCTGACCTCCATCCAGGGCTATTACGCCAGCACCGACAAGGTAGAAAGCTTCCAATTTGAGATTTTCGCCGGACGCCTGTTGCCTTCTTTGCGTGCGGGCCGCGGCCTGTCGTGGAATCCGCGGATCCCGGATGGTCAGCGCAGGCATTTCGAGAGCCGGGCCGGCCATGGGCGGGAGATTTATGAATTCTTGCCGGACGGTCAACGCGTTCGGGCCGGGAAGCGCCCGGAGTATGTGCCGGTGTCTGCCGTCGTCGCGCGGGACGCTGTCGAGGCCTTGCTGGGGTTTGACGTAATGTCTGAACCGGTTCGTCGCGAAGCCCTCGAGCGCGCGCGCGACACCGGGAAGCCCGTGGCGACCCGGAAACTCGAGCTGATCCTGCAGCCGGGCAGAACCGGCGTGCTGGTCTTCATGCCGA
>JANNAK010000240.1:0-2979 GCA_031384195.1 Gammaproteobacteria bacterium | reverse complement strand
CATCCGGCACTTGCTCCCAACCGGCCGGCGGCAGCGGCGCGCCAGCCAGCGCATGGGCGAGCGGCAACCGCCCGATCGCCGTGTCGCTCAAGCTGCCGAAGTACAGCCAGGGTCCGAACTCGCGAACGCTGGTGATCGGGGCGTAGGCGTCCGGACCCTTGTACTGCAGGTTCGCCACAACCTTGCCGTCGAAATCCAGCCCGAGAACAAACGAGTGCTTCTCGGGGCGAGGCTGTACCCAGCCCGGAAGCCGCGCAATCAGCTGGCGCATGAAAAAGCTGCCGGCGAGCATTTCCTCAAGCTTGGGATCGCGGACGCCGTAAAGCGCGAGCCAGAAGCGGTCACGGCCGTTGAAGCTGATGTTGTCGGGGAAGCCCGGCAGGTTGTCGATGAAGGTGTCCCAGGTCCCGGCTTTTTCGCCCTTCAGCCAGTAACGCCGCACCCGATACTCGGCGGTCTCGTTGACCAGCACGTACTCATCGTCCGGCCCGACCGCCACGCCGTTGGCGAAATGCAGATCCTTCATCAACACCCGCAACTCTTTCGTCACGACGTTGTACTGAAGGAGGCGGCCGTTGGCGCCGTGCTCAAGGTAATCCTTGATGTAGTTGTGCATGCCGAACTTCCAGGACGCGTCCGTGAAATAGACGTTCTTGTCGAAGTTCGCGCTGTCGACATCATCGGGAAACCCGAACGGAAGTCCGTCGGCCCCGGTTGCCAGTACCGTGAGCCCGCTACCCTGGTGCAGCAATCCCTTGAGCGCGTCTGCAATGACGATCCCGCCCTTGGGGCCGAAGCCGATCCCCAGCGGCCGTCCGCCGGTATTCACGATTTCGGTGTAGGGGCCCCCGCCGGGCGCCAGCCGGATGACGCGGCCGTCCCTGTAGCCGGCGTAGATCTGGCCGACGGCGTCGACATTGATCCCTTCCGGTCCGACGCCAACGCCTTCAACCAGGCGCTGGATGCCCTTGAGCTTCTCGTTGTAGGCGTAATCCCCCTCCAGCGGTGGCACCGGGCGCGGCGTCCACGCCACCGGGTCCATTCCGGTGGGCCACAGCAGAAGATAGGCCGCGAGGGCGGCGAGCAGCGGCAGCGCGATTTTCAGGATTTTCATGATCTCGGTAACGGTCCGATCGTGCCGAATTCTGACCGCAGCGCGATATTAGCGCCAGCGAGCCCAGACCATGACGCTGTTACCGAAGCCTAATTCACGCGACGTCGTGACAAGCCAAGCAGTCCAAGGAAAAGCAGGGTCACGGACGAAAGTGCCCCGCCCAGAATTTTGGTTTCGCCATCCACGTTGCGGACCCGGACCGCGACGGAGTCGCTGTGCGAAAGGCCGCCCGCATCGCGCACGGTCAGCGTGAACCGAAGCAGGGTGGTCTTCGCAACCTCGGGCGCCGTGAAGTTCGGTCTTGCGCTCCCGGGCGCGGTCAGGGTCACCTGGACTGAATCTTCGGGGTGTTGCGACCATTCAAAGGTCGGTGTGGTGTTGTCAGGGTCAACTGAACCGGTACCGTCGAGGCTGACCGGCGTCCGCTCGTCGACGGTCTGGTCCGGGCCGGCGTTGGCGACCGGCGCAATCGACGCGGCAAGCACGGTAACGATAACGTCGTCCGTTCCGATATTGCCGACGTCGTCGATGACCGTGAGCAGGAACTTGATGGGCGTGGCTGCGTCCACCGCCGGGGCGGTGAAGGTCGTATCCGGGGTCGCTCCCGGGCTGGTGGAGTTGTCCGGAACGACTGCGATCGCGCTGTCGGGGTGTGCAGCCCAGAGGTACAGCAGGACGCCACCTTCCGGGTCGAGGCCGGAGCCTTTGAGTTCCCCCGTTGCGCCCTCGAGAACCTCGAAATCCGGGCCGGCATTGGCGGTCGGCGCCTGGTTCACCACAACCGGCGTTCCGAATATCTGCAACTCGGTCAGCCGAACCTGCTGGTGGGCCGCGGGCGCGGTCGAGCCACCAACCGCCGCCGGGTTGTACGTCAGGCAGTCGGTGTTGTTGAGCGGATCATTATCCTGGTCACCGAGGTACTGAGGGTTGCCGGTGCACTGGTTGGTCAGGACCCGGAGCTGCACGTGCGTTGCTTCGACCGACGCAAACGTGAACGTGCGCATGTTCAATTGGGGTTGGACCGGCCGGGGCCGCCCGCCTGGGAAGGCGTCGTTGGGGCTGGTGTACGCCACGGTCGTGAAATCCGTCAGCGGATTTGCGCAGATCCCGTTGCAGGTGCGGATCTCGAACTTGCGGACGCCGGTGAAGCGCCCCGGATTGTTCGGTCCGGCGGCCGTGCTGACGTTGACCTGGTAGACGCGATACGCGCCGCTCCCGGGCAGGTCGACGCTGGCGTAAGCGCCGGCGACGAGGCCGGGATCGATCTGGGTGGTACGGTCACCGATCAGGGCGCCGGTGTTCTCGGTGTCATCAATGAGATTGGGTGCGGCCGTAATGTTGGCGGCAACCCGGGCGCTGGTAATCACGGTAGCGCCCTTGCTCTTTGAGGCCCGGTTGGTCGGTAGCGGCAGCGCCAGCGTGTTCGCGCCTGCCACAAAGGTTCGGGTGTACCGGTGTTGCCCGTAGCCCGGAGCCTCCGCGATGAGGTCGTAGGTACCCGGCGGCAACTTGAAGGTATCGGAATTGTTCTGTGTCTGGCGCAGCTTCGCCTCCGTGCTGCTGTCCACGACAGTTGCCGGGTCGGTGTCGGCAAGGTGCCGACTGCGCGTGGCGTGCTGGCCGACGAAGATTTTGGCACTGGTAAGCGCAACGCCGCCTTCGTCGGCAGCCGTCGCCGAAAAGGTGATCAGGGCCTCGTCTTCCAGCGGCGACTCAAAGCTGGGGATCGGGAAAATGTCGCTGGCGCTCACGGCGTAGGCAAATTCGCCCATGCCGAAAGCGGCGAATCCGTGCCACATCTCGAACTGGTTCTCGCCGTCGAACCGCGCCACGTCCGCTGCCAGCATGGCGTCGCGGGCATCGAG
>JANNAK010000218.1:0-2790 GCA_031384195.1 Gammaproteobacteria bacterium | reverse complement strand
CGCCGAAACCACCAGGATCGCGCCGTCCATCTGCGCGGCACCCGTGATCATGTTCTTGACGTAGTCCGCATGACCCGGGCAATCCACGTGGGCGTAATGGCGGTTCTTGGTGCTGTATTCGACGTGCGAGGTCGAGATCGTGAGAATCTTGGTCGCGTCGCGACGACCCTGACTCTCGGACGCCTTGGCGACCTGGTCGTAGGGAACGTACGTGCCCCAGCCCCGGTCCGCACTGACCTTGGTCAGCGCCGCGGTGGTAGTCGTCTTGCCGTGATCGACGTGGCCAATAGTGCCAACGTTGACGTGGGGCTTAACGCGATCAAACTTTTCCTTGGCCATTTTTCTCTCGTCCTTGAAGATTCAGGTTAGGCAGCTTTGGATGCAGAGGGGATTAGCGCTTCCGCAACGTTGCGGGGCGCTTCCTGGTACTTCTTGAATTCCATCGTGTAGGTCGCGCGGCCCTGGCTCATCGAGCGCAAGGTCGTGGAGTAGCCGAACATCTCGGCCAGCGGGACCTCGGCGCGGATGCTCTTGGCACCCATGATGTCCTCGGACGACTGCACCATGCCGCGGCGCTTGTTGAGATCGCCCATCACGTTGCCGAGGTAATCCTCGGGAGTGACAACTTCGACGTCCATAATCGGCTCGAGAATGACCGGATCGGCCTTCTTCGCGCCTTCCTTGAAGCCCATCGAGCCGGCAATCTTGAACGCCATTTCGTTGGAGTCGACGTCGTGGTACGAGCCGTCGAACACGGAAATCTTGATATCGACCATCGGGAAGCCGGCGAGCACGCCCGTCTTGATGGCTTCCTGGATGCCCTTGTCGATCGCGGGGATGAACTCGCGCGGAATCGCGCCGCCCTTGATGATGTTCTCGAACACGTAGCCGCCGCCGGGCGGCAGGGGCTCGATCTTGAGCCAGCAGTGGCCGTACTGGCCGCGACCGCCGGACTGGCGCACGAACTTGCCTTCGCTGTCGACCGTCTTGCGGATGGTTTCGCGGTAGGCGACCTGCGGCTTGCCGACGTTGGCTTCAACGCCGTACTCACGCTTCATGCGGTCGACGAGAATTTCAAGGTGCAGCTCGCCCATGCCGGAGATGATGGTCTGGCCGGATTCCTGGTCGGTGTGCACGCGGAAGGACGGATCTTCGATCGCCAGCTTCTGCAGGGCGAAGCCCATCTTTTCCTGGTCGACCTTGGTCTTCGGCTCGACGGCCTGCGAAATCACGGGTGCCGGGAACTCCATGCGCTCGAGAACGATCTGGTCGTCCGGATCGCAGAGCGTGGTGCCGGTGGTGATGTGCGAAATGCCGACGCAGGCAGCGATGTCGCCGGCGCGCACTTCGTCAATGGGCTTGCGCTCGTTGGCGTGCATCTGGATCAGGCGGCCGATGCGCTCCTTCTTGCCGGAGATCGGGTTGTAGACCGAGTCACCGGAGTTCAGCACGCCGGAGTAGACGCGGATGAAAGTCAGCGAGCCGACAAACTTGTCGGACATGATCTTGAATGCCAGGGCCGCGAACGGCTCGCTGTCGTCGGCGTGCCGCTCGATCAGCTTGGTCTTGTCGTCCGGATCGGTGCCCTTGATCGCCGGAACTTCGGTCGGCGCCGGGAGATAATAAATCACGGCGTCGAGCATCACCTGCACGCCCTTGTTCTTGAACGCACTGCCGCAGACCACCGGGATGATGTCCATCCGGATGGTGCGCTCACGCAAGCCGGCGCGGATCTCTTCCTCGCTCAGCGTGTGCGACTCAAGATACTTGTTGAGCAGCTCGTCATTGGCCTCGGCGGCGGCCTCGATCATCTTCTCGCGCCACTCATTGGCCGTCTTCTGCAGCTCGGGCGGGATGTCGGTGTACTCGAACTTCATGCCCTGGGACGCTTCGTCCCAGCTGATGGCCTTCATCTTGACCAGATCAATGACGCCGGTGAAATTGCCCTCGGCTCCGATCGGGATGACGACCGGCACCGGGTTGGCGCCCAGGCGATCCCTCATCTGCTTGACGACCTTGAAGAAGTCGGCGCCATCGCGGTCCATCTTGTTGATGAAGCCCAGGCGCGGAACCTTGTACTTGTTGGCCTGGCGCCAAACCGTCTCGGACTGTGGCTGCACGCCGCCCACGGCGCAATACACCATGCAGGCGCCGTCGAGGACGCGCATCGAGCGTTCGACTTCAATCGTGAAGTCGACGTGCCCGGGGGTGTCAATAATGTTGATGCGGTGCTCGGGGAACTGCAGCGCCATGCCCTTCCAGAACGCCGTGGTGGCCGCCGAGGTGATGGTGATGCCGCGCTCCTGCTCCTGCTCCATCCAGTCCATGGTCGCGGCGCCGTCATGCACCTCGCCCAGCTTGTGGTTGACGCCCGTATAGAACAACACGCGCTCGGTCGTGGTGGTCTTGCCCGCGTCAATGTGCGCAGAGATACCGATATTGCGGTACCGCTCGATGGGGGTCGTACGTGCCATGGGAGCTCTCGACGTTTACCAGCGGAAATGGGAGAAGGCCTTGTTGGCCTCCGCCATCTTGTGGGTGTCTTCGCGCTTCTTGACCGCGGCGCCACGATGCTCGGACGCGTCCAGCAACTCGGCGGCCAGACGGGCCGGCATGCCCTGCTCGCCGCGGGCGCGTGCAGCCTCGAGGATCCAGCGCATCGCCAGCGCGGTGCGGCGCACGGCGCGCACTTCGACCGGGACCTGGTAGGTCGCGCCACCAACGCGGCGGGACTTCACCTCGACGGTCGGGCGCACGTTCTCGAGCGCCAGCTCAAGGATCGGCAGCGGC
>JANNAK010000201.1:0-4493 GCA_031384195.1 Gammaproteobacteria bacterium | reverse complement strand
GGCGGCAGCGGCATCGGCCGGGCCGTGGCGCTGCTGTTGGCGCGGCTCGGCGCGACGGTCGTGATCTGCGGCCGCACGCAAGCCAGGCTGGAAGCGGTGGCGACGTTTGCCAAGTCGAAGAAGGCGAAGGTCGTGCCGATGGTCGCCAACATCCGCGAACCAGACCAGGTCGAGGCGCTGTTCAAGGCCATCGAGAGGGAGTTCGGCACGCTGGACCTGCTGGTCAACAACGCCGGCGGCCAGTTTCCGCAGGCGGCGATCGATTTCCCCGCCAAGGGTTGGGCGGCGGTGATCAACAACAACCTCAACGGCACCTTCTACATGATGCAGCGCGCCGCGCAGCATTGGCGCCAGCGCAAGCGTCCTGGCTCGATCGTCAATGTCGTGGTCGTGGGTGCGCGCGGCCTGCCGGGCGTGGCGCACACCGCCGCGGCCCGCGCTGGCGTGGTCGGATTGACGCGCACGGTGGCGGTGGAGTGGGCGCCGCTCAACATCCGCGTGAACTGCGTGGCCCCAGGCCTGACCGCCACTGAAGGCCTGGACGTTTACCCGCCCGAAGCCAGGAAAGAATTTCCCAGGGCAAATCCCATGCGCCGTCCCGGCACGCCGATGGAAATCGCCGAGGCCTGCGTTTTCCTCGGCGGCCCGTCCGGCAGCTTCATCACCGGCGAAGTGCTGGACGTCGACGGTGGCGGCAAGCTGTGGGGCGAACTGTGGACCGCCGGTCGGCCCAAGTACTTCCGGTAAGCAATCGGGCATCCACGGACGGCCTGATCACGTCGTCGCGATCAGCCCAGCGCCAGCCAGAACCCGACGCCGATCATCAGGCTGCCGGCGATGCGGTTTAGCCAGCGCGCCTTGCCGCGCCGGTGCAGTTGCTCGCTCAGGAAGCGTCCGCCGTTGGCGTAAATCAGAAGGCTGATGAATTCGATGACCAGCATCAGTGCCAGCAGCGTCAGCAGTTGTGGCGCCAGCGGCCGGCTTTGGTCCACAAACGGGGGCAGCAGGGCAACCAAAAACGCCCAAGCCTTGGGATTCGACACCGCGGTCACGAATCCCTGCAAGGCCAGCGAGGCGCGGCTGCGCTGCAGGTTACCCGCCGGCTTTTCAGGAGCGTGCGGCTCGGCGTGCCAGGTCTGCCAGCCCATGTAGAGCAGGTAGGCCGCGCCGATCCATTTGAAAGCCGCAAAAACCACCGGCGCATTCAGCAGCAAGGCGGCCACCCCCAGCACCGCCGAGGTCCCGACCAGGGCGACGCCGGCGAGTTCGCCCGCCATCATCCACAGGGTGCGACGCACGCCAATGCTGATCGCCAGCGACATCGCCAGGGTCATGCACAGTCCAGGAGACAGGGCGACCAGAAAGAAGCTGGCGATGAACGCGAGGAGGAGGGTCAGGTCCATGGTGAGCGCGGCGTCCGCACTAAAACGGTGACTTCGGCGAGGTGATTCTTAATTGGAAGCCCGGCTGGAGTCGCTGCTTAGAGGCCATTTCCGTCGAGCCACGGCAGCCGGCGCAGCTCCTGGATGTTGCCTTCCGTCAGGAGCTTCCAAAGATCAAGAATTCCTGTAACGGGAATGCCGGTCAGGTGCCACGGACCTTCGCCCGCGCTGGCGTTTTCAAGGCAAACCAGCCCGGAGTGATAGGCGGAGATGACCCATTGGCCGTTATGAGTGATGGAGACACAAGCGTCGGCGTCATCTGCCGTGAGCGACCCCAGAAGAGTCCTCCGCTGTTTTGGAGAGGGGTTCCAGACGGTATCGCCGTTTCGATCCAACGCGGTATAGCTCATTCAATACTATAAGCCAGCACCCCGGGCCTGACGCCCGCGCTCATTGTTGGCTTCGAAGCTCCCAACGTCAATTGGATGTCGAGAGTGACGTAGTAAGCCTCGCCGGGCGCGGCATGGCGGTCACTTTTTCTACTGGAAGCGGTACGTCGCTTCCAGTCCGGCGGCGATCGGCTCGCCCCAGACCACCGCGGTGTTGGCCTGCGGCAGGTTGTCGATGGCCATCACCGGGTACTTCTTGTCGGTGAGGTTCTTGCCCCACATTGCGACGTCGAGCGTGCCGCGCTCGCCGATGCGGAACGGTCCGGCAGACAGGCGCGCATTGAGCAGTCCGTAGGCGGGAATGGCCGTCAATCCGCGCCGCTCCTCGACGATGACCAGTCCCTGCCGGTAGCCGGTGTAATGCCAGCTCAGGTGGCCGCGCAGTTCGCCCCAGCCGCCCTGCCACAGGCCGGCGTCGACCGCCGCGACCCAGGAGCGCTTGGGCGCGAACGGAAACGGGAACAGGCTGGCGATGTTGTTGCCGTCGTTGTCGATCACCTCGGTGACGTCGGCATCGAGGAAGGCGTAGTCGGCGGACACGGTGACATCCGGCAGGACGCGGGCGGTGAGATCCACTTCGACGCCGCGCATGCGGGCGCGACCGGCGTTGCGCGACTTGGTGTCGGAGATCGTCCCCGGTACCAGGAAGTTGGTCTGCATGTCGCGGAAGCGGTTGTAGAACACGTCGGCGTTCAGGCGCAGTCGACGGTCCCACCACTCGGTCTTGGCGCCGAGTTCCCAGGACTCCACGTACTCGGGCCGGAAGCCTTCGACAAACCCAAACCCGTAATGGGTGTCGCCTTGCTCGGCCTCGGTGGCCCCGGATTGGTTGGGATCGCGCACATTGAAGCCACCGCTCTTGTAGGCCTCGGAGGATTTCAGGTAGGTGTTGAATCCCGGCGCAACATCGAACGCAATGACGCCGCTCATGGCATCGTCCGAAAACGTGCGCGCGGCCGGGACGTAATCAAAGAACTCGGCGCTGCTCAGCAACTCGGCGCTGCCCTGGCCATTGTTGTCGCCCTCGATGTAAGTGTCGCTGACGCGGTACTTGACCGCCTGGCGCTCGTCTTCGGAGTGGCGATAGCCCAGCGTCAGGTGCAGGCGCTCCTGCAGCCCGCCCGGGGTCCAGGTCGCCTGAGTGAAGGCGGCGGTGGCGGTGTTGTCGATGCTCCACCAGAAGTCCACGAAGTTGACCAGGCGAGGGGAGCCGAGGGCCAGGATCGCCGCGCGCTGATCCGGCGGCATATTCTGGGTGGCGGCGTCCAGCTGCTGCGGGTCGGCGGCGGTGCTGAGTTGGTGGTTGAGGTGGTGGCGGTCCTCGGTGCCGCTTTCGCGGAAGTGAAACAGGCCGGCGACGTATTCCACCGAGCCGTCGAACAGCGAGCCCAGCAGCTGCAATTCGTGCGAGACCTGTTGCTGGGTGACGGTGGGCACCACCAGCGGAGTCGGTCCGCCATTGGCGACATCGGCCGCCGGGCCGTCGTAGCGATGGCTGTCGAGCCGGTAGGTCTGCGAGCCCGCCCCGCCGCCAAGGTCGGCGTACTCGCGGTCGGTGAGATCGCGGAACGAACCCAGGTATTTGATCTCGTGGTTGCCGACGGGCGCGGCCAGGGTGAAGGCGTGGCCGCCAATCCTCGTGCCGGATTCTTCCATCGGTGCGCTGGATGCATAGTCGCGCAGGCGGTCGGTGGAATAACGCGACTGCGCCACCGCATAGGGCTTGAACAATTCGGCCTGGCCCTTGTTGGTGGTCGGCAGGCTGTAGGCCTGAAACATGTAGTTGTAGTACTTCATGTTGGTGTAGTCGTAGGCGTAGTCGGCGGTGAGCCAGTCCAGCCCGGTCCAGCGCAAGTCCACCCGCAGTGCTTTCTGCTGGCGGTCGCCAAAATCGCCGCCGTCGCCAGTGTTCTCGACAAAGCCGTCGTTGACCGAACCGAGCACTGCGAACTTCACCGCAAGGTCATTCCCCATTGGCACGTTGATCGAGCTCTTGCCGACCCAGCCATGGCGAGTAGCGCCCTGCAACTTGTGGCTCGTCCAGAACACGCCCGGATCGGGGCGCCGCGTGATCAGGTTGATGGCCCCGCCGGTGGTATTGCGTCCGTACAGCGTGCCTTGCGGGCCGCGCAGCACTTCGATGCGCTCCAGGTCGGCAATGTCCAGCGCCAGGCCGACCGAGCGGGCGATGTAGACGCCGTCGAGGTACAGCCCGACCGCCGGATCCTGGGTCAGCTGTGCATCCTGGATGCCGATGCCGCGGATGAACAGCCTCAGGGTCGCGTTGTGGGTGGGGAAGGGCTCGACAGTGAGATTGGGCACCTGCGAGCCCAGGTCGTGCAGGCCGTCAATGCCACGCTGCTCCAGCGCGGCGGCATTGAAGGCCTCCATCGAGATCGGCGTGGACTGCAGCGACTGCACCCGGCGCTCGGCGGTGACCACAATGTCGTCCAGCTGCGACGAGGTGGGCGTGGAATCCTCGGACTCTTGCTCGGCCTCGATTGCGATGACGGGCGCAGCGGCGGGCTGGTCTTGGGCCAAGGCCGACTGCGCCAGCGCCAGGATCAACAAGGGGACCGTGCGCATTTTTCCCTTGATCACCGGATCATCCCCACGGGTCCGGCGGAAAAAGGGTGACGGTTCCCGGTCACCAGCGGAACAG
>JANNAK010000147.1:0-2408 GCA_031384195.1 Gammaproteobacteria bacterium | reverse complement strand
CCCAGCATCCCGCTCCGCCAGCAGCCAGGTAGCGTGCTTCTGCCGATCGTGAATGATGGCGGCCGGACAGCGCACGGCGAGCGCATCGGGAAAGGTGAACGGCGAGGCTGGCAAGCGCAGGCGCGACTCCACATGGCCGGCCATTTCATATCCCAGGAACACGAACCATCCGCCATGAAATGGGAGGTCCGAATCCACCTCCGGTTCGTGCTCCTGAGCAGACCAGGCAGACAGCCGCGCAAAAAAATCGTTGCCGGCCGCGTCCGCGACTCCCTGCGCAGAAAGATGTCCGTTCTGGACCTTCAGGTGTCCCGACGGAAAGGCAAACAGGATGTCGTAGCGACCGCAGTCCGGATGACCGGCTGCACTTTGCAGCAGGAAGGGATAGCGGCTGGGGGCGCGCTGGTGCAGGTCGAGGAGATCTACGGCTCCCGCGTGTCGGGCGCGGTGCACCGGGTCAGCTGTAGCGCTTGAACGCCAGCGTGCCGTTGGTGCCGCCAAACCCGAAGGAGTTGGAGATCGCGACGTCGATCTTGCGCTCGCGAGCAGTTCCGGGGATGTAATCGAGGTCACAGCCCTCGCCCGGGTTCTCGAGGTTGATGGTCGGCGGCAGGACCCCGTCGCGCAAGGCCAGGATCGTGAAGATTGCCTCGACGCCGCCGGCAGCGCCCAGCAGGTGCCCGGTCATGGATTTGGTTGAACTCACGGCAAGCGTGCTGGCGTGGCTCCCGAATACGGACTTGATGGCCTGGGTTTCGGCAACATCGCCGGCCAGCGTGGAGGTGCCGTGGGCGTTCACGTACCCGACTTGGTCCGGATTGAGTCCGGCGTCCTTCAGGGTATTCAGCATGCAGCGGCGCGCCCCGTCGCCGTTTTCGGAGGGCGCGGTAATGTGGAAGGCGTCGCCGCTCATGCCAAATCCGGCGAGCTCAGCGTAAATTCTGGCGCCGCGCGTGCGCGCGTGTTCCAACTCCTCGAGCACCAGTACGCCGGCGCCGTCACCGAGAACGAAGCCGTCGCGATCCCGGTCCCAGGGGCGGCTGGCGCGCTGGGGTTCGTCATTCCGGGTTGAGAGTGCGCGGGCGGCGCAAAACCCCGCCAGCCCGGCCGGCGCCGAGCCTGCCTCGCCCGCCCCGGCCACGAAGACATCGGCGTCGCCGTACTGGATCAGCCGCGCCGCCAGGCCAATGCTGTGGTTGGCGGTTGTGCACGCGGTCACCACCGCCAGGTTCGGGCCGGTAATGCCGGTCTCGATCGACAGGTAGCCCGAGATCATGTTGATGATGCTGCTGGGCACGAAAAACGGCGATACCCGCCTGGGGCCCTTCTCCTTCAGGATGTCGCACTGTTCCTGGATGCTGCCAATTCCGCCGATGCCGGAGCCGATGGAGATTCCGATACGCTCGCGATTGGCGTCGGTGACTTCAATGCCGGAGTCATTCAGTGCCTGCTTGCCGGCGGCGACCCCGTAGTGAATAAACGGATCGGTCTTTTTCAGCTCCTTCGGCCCCATCCAGTCCTCGGCCTTGAAATCAGCCGAGACCATGCCACCGAACCGGGTGGTGTACGCGGAGGCGTCGAAATAATTGATCGGGCCTATGCCCGAACGGCCGTTGCGAATGTTGTCCCAGGCCAGCGCGACATTCGACCCAACGGGCGAAACAATGCCCATGCCGGTGATGACGACCCTGCGGCGATTCATGGCTTTAGCGATGCGGGATGACCCGCCCGCGCGCGGGGCGGCGGAGGTTTGCTGCCTTCAGGAAGCAGCGCCCGTATGGGACTTGATGTAGTTGAGGACGTCCTGGTAGGTCACGATCTTCTCGGCTTCCTCGTCCGGGATGTCGATCTCGAACTCTTCTTCCAGCGCCATCACCAGTTCCACCGTATCCAGTGAATCGGCCCCAAGGTCCTCGACAAAGGAGGCCACCGGGGTGATCTGGTCTTCGCTGACTGACAGCTGTTCAGCGATGATTTTCTTGACCTTTTCTTCGAGGCTGCTCATTGGAACTCCTGCGCGATTTCGTTGGAATAAATGGTTATGCGGCGCGTATTCTACGGGATATCGGGGGCGCTAAGCCATGACCATGCCGCCATTGACATGCAAGGTCTCGCCGGTGATATAGGCAGCGCCCGCCGACGACAAAAAGGCCACCGCTGCGGCGATGTCGGCCGGCGTGCCCAGGCGCTCGAGCGGAACCTGTGCCAGCAGCGCTGTTCGGGTGTCCTCGGAGAGGCCCTTGGTCATGTCGGTTTCGATGAAGCCCGGCGACACGACGTTGACGGTGATTCCGCGCGATCCAATTTCGCGGGCCAGCGATTTGCTGAGGCCCACCAAGCCAGCTTTGGCGGCGCAGTAGTTGGCCTGCCCGGCATTGCCCATGGTGCCAACAACCGAGCCAATGCTG
>JANNAK010000110.1:0-12644 GCA_031384195.1 Gammaproteobacteria bacterium | reverse complement strand
GTGGCCACGGCGGCCACAACGGCCTGCGCAGCTGCTCCCAGCACCTGGGCGAGTCCTACCTGCGCCTGCGTCTTGGCGTCGGTCACCCCGGAACCAAGGAGCGGGTCCACGGCTACCTCACCGACGAGCGCACTCCCGAGGCCGAGGAAAAGCAGATCCGCGAGGCGATCGCCGCCGCGCTGGACGCCCTGCCCTTGCTGCTCGACGGAAGTCCCGAGAAGGCCATGCAAAAACTACACACCCAGGGCGGAAACTGATGGGAATCAAATGCGGCATCGTCGGACTGCCCAATGTCGGCAAGTCCACCCTGTTCAACGCCTTGACCAAGATGCAGATTGCGGCCGAGAACTACCCGTTCTGCACCATCGAGCCGAACACCGGCATCGTGCCGGTGCCGGATCCGCGCCTTGACGCGCTGGCCGTCATCGCCAAGCCGCTGAAGATCATCCCGACCGTGATCGAGTTCGTTGACATCGCCGGCCTGGTCGAGGGCGCCAGCGAAGGCAAGGGCAAGGGCAATGCCTTCCTGTCCAGCATCCGCGAAACCGACGCCATCGCCCATGTGGTGCGCTGCTTCGTCAATGACGACATCGTGCATGTCATGGAATCGGTGGACCCGCTGCGCGACGCCTCGACCATCAATACCGAGCTGGGGCTGGCCGACCTCGATGTAATCTCCAAGGCCGCCGAGCGCATCGCCCGCGTCGCCAAGAGCGGCGCCGACAAGGCGCAGACCGCGCGCTTTGAAGCGCTGAAGAAGATGGAAGCGCATCTGGATGCCGGCAAACCCGCCCGCTCCCTGCAGCTGACGGCCGACGAGGGCGCCGTACTCAAGGAATTCAAGCTCATCACGGCCAAGCCGATGCTCTACATCGCCAACGTCGACGAGGCCGGGCTGAAGAACGGCAGCGCCTTCCTGACCCAGGTGCAGGACCTGGCCAAGAAGGAAGGGGGTGAAGTGGTCGCGGTATGCGCCGCCATCGAGGCCGAGATCGGCCTGCTCGACGAAGCCGACAAGGCGGACTTCATCAAGGACCTGGGCCTGAGCGAGCCGGGCCTCAACCGCGTGATCCGCGCCGGCTACAAGCTGCTCAACCTGCAGACCTACTTCACCGCCGGCGAGAAAGAAGTGCGCGCCTGGACGGTCAAGGTCGGCGCCACCGGGCCGCAGGCCGCCGGGGTCATTCATACCGACTTCGAGCGTGGCTACATCCGCGCCGAGGTCATCGCCTATAACGACTACATCGCCGGCAAGGGCGAGGCGGGTGCCCGCGCGGCGGGCAAGTTGCGCCAGGAAGGCAAGGAATACATCGTCAAGGAAGGCGACGTCATGCACTTCCTGTTCAACGTATAGCTTCGTCATGCCCGCCAAGGCGGGCATCCAATGTTGTTGTCAGAGGGCGATGGGGCGTGAGGGCATCCTCTCACCCTGCTAAAATCCGCCCCCTTCGCAGTAAAGCGGCACCCGTGGTGATATAGCTCAGTTGGTTAGAGCGCGGCACTCATAATGCTGAGGTCGGTGGTTCAAGTCCACCTATCACCACCAACTTTTTTGCCCACGGGCTCAGAACGCCTAAAACTCTTTTCTCACCCCGAGAAACGTTTCCCACCGGTCGTAGGTATACCGGTCATCGTTGGAGTTCCGGAACGACTCCCAGTTGAGTTCCGCGACGAGGGAAAGGCCCGTGATGCTGACGCCCGGGAACGGCGTCTGCCCATTAACACTGATGCTGTAGCCCTTCTTGTCGGGTGACTCGTCGACCACCGCTGGATCGCTGGCATTGGTGTTGTTCAGGACGCGGGAACTCCACTTCAGCCCCGCGGACAATCGTTGATCGGCGGCGGGATGCCAGCTCCAGTCGCTGCCCACACTCCAGCGCTGGAGATCGCCGTAGCCGCCGCCGTTGTCCATCCGCCGCTCCACGTCGCCGGAGAATGCCAGCCGGCTGGTATGGGTCAAATCGCGTTGAAATCGAAGGTCGAGTCCGACGTAGCGGTACTCAAGATCGGTACCGGAGATCGCCGCGCCGTTGACATCGCTGATGCGGCGGTCCCGGTACTTTCGCAAGGCGACGGGCACGCGGACGCGGAAGGTATTCACCTTGTCTCCAAGCTCAAGCGCCGGTCGGAGTTCAAATTCGCCGTAGTCCAGCCGGTCAGTGGGCACCAGGGAGCTGTTCAGCAGGCCGTCATAGTCTTCCTTGTAGTTTTTGGACACCGCGCCGCCGGACAGGCTGAACCGGCCAAAACTTGTATCCGGCAGGCGCCACTCGGCTGTCGCATCGAGGATGCCGCTGTCGTAGCGATCGCCGATCGACGTTCCGCCGTAGGTGGCGACGTCGCCGGTGAAATGACTGACATACGTAGAGTCGCGATCCCGGTAGCGCATCGCCCACGTGAACCGATGATCTCCCCGTTTGCCGCCCGAGTCACCGCCAACCCGGGCAAAGACCTGAGTCTCGTTCCCGTCCTCGACCGAGGTTCCATATTTCAGAGTCGTCGCCCCGGCATCAAGCTCGGTTACCCAGCGCCCCATTGTCGGCAGCGCCGCGCCCGCATTGAAATCCAGCCGGACAAACGCACCGCCCCGCACGCCGACCCCATCGCTGAGGTTGAAGACATTCGAGTCGTAGCCCACGTCACTTTCGAGCTTTAGGTTCACGCCAGCACCGGCGGCGGAGCTGCCGGCAAGGAGCATCGCGGCTGCGCAGGCCTGTAGGCAACTCATTTCGTTTTTATTCATCGCCTTGCTCCGTTGTTAACTGATCCGTGGCGTCCGCCGCGGTCGGGGATCGCTTGCCGAGTTCCTTGGCGCGGCGCGCCGCGTTGCTCGCCGCCGCATTGTCGCCGAAGTCCTTGTAGAGGCGCGACAGCCGGTTCCACAGGCGCGGGCTGTCGCCGACCAGCGCCGCGCTTCGGCGCAACTCATTGGCGGCGGCGTCCCGCTGGCCCGCTCGTATCTGCACCTCGGCGAGCAACAGACGGGCCTCGACGTCGGCCGGGGCGCCGGCGATGGCGTCTACCAGCAGTCCCCGTGCGCGATCAAGCTGTCCATCGTTGAGCAGTCGTTGGGCCAGGCGCTGCAGCAGTTGCGGGTTGTCCGGGTCTATCCGGTAAGCGGCCTCGAGGTCACCCAGTGCCTCCTCAACCCGCCCACTCCGTTCCAGCACTCGCGACCGGTTCAGCAGCGCCTGGGTATACCGCGGGTACTCGCGCAACAGTTCGCCGTATATCGCGAGCGCCTCGGCCTGCTGCCCGCTGCGGCCATAAAGGACCGCGAGGTTCAGGCGCGCATTACGCGATGTGGGATTCCGCGCAACGCTATTGCGATAGGCCTCGATCGCGCCCGCCGTGTCTTTGCGTGCCGAACGCACGCGCCCCAGCAAGAACCAGGTTTCGGACGAACCCTCATTGCCCTTCAGCGCCTGTTGCAACAGCCGATCCGCAGCCTCCCAGTCAGCCCGGTGGATGGCCAGGCGCGCGGCAGCCAGGCGGGCCGTCGGCCGAGGACTCGGCTGGTCGAGCAGCGGCTTGAGCAGCGACTCGGCGCTCTTGTAGTCCTTGCGGTCATACAAGATCAGGGCGGCCTGCTCGGCGGCTTCGTCGAAGGCGCCGGGCTTCAGAGCCTGGGCTCGCTTGAAGGAATCCAGCATCCGGCCCGGATCGCGGTTCAAAAGCGCCAGCATTGCCCCGGCGTAAGCCCGGTCCGCCTCGTCCACCGCGTTATGGGACAGCCACGAAAAATTAGCCCGCGCCTTTTTCAATTCTCCGTTCTCGACCTGGAGGCCCGCCAAAAGTCGCCTGATCTCCGGGTTTGCCCCGTCGAGCTTGACCGCCCGCGCCAACGCCGAAAGGGCCTTGCCGCGCTCTCGCTGTCGCAGGAACAGCATGCCCAGCGCGGCGTGCGCGCCGGGCAGTTTCCGGTTGAGCGCCAGCGACTTCTCGAGAGCCTGCCGGGCCCGGTCGAGGTGCCCGGCCCCGTGCTCGGCCCTTCCCAACTCCAGCCAGCAGCGCGCGTCAGTCGGGCGCAAATCCACCGCCTCACGGAGAGTTGCGGTCGCCAAGTCCCAATGACCCTCGGCGACCTGGACCAATCCCAGTTGCAAGAGGGCGCGGGACTTGAGCCGACCGCTGGAGATGTGGGCGGCCCGCGTCAGCAGCTCGCTGGCGTGCGCCAGATTGCCGCTGCGCCGGGCCAAGACACCCAGGTTGTAGGCCGCCTTCTGGTGGTTGGGCGCCTTCGACAACACCGCTTCATACATCTTCACCGCCACATCAACGTGCCCAAGGTCCGATTGGGTGCGCGCCCGCAGGAACAGGCTTTCGATGCGCCCTGGCGCAATCGCGAGGCTGCGATTCAGCAACTCGTCGGCCAGCGCCCAGGCGCGAAAGCCCCGCGCCTGGCGAGCCAGTTCGTGCAGCAGGTCCGGGCTGGGGCTTGGCTCCTTCAGCAGTTGCCGCGCCCGGACCTCGAGTTCGGCCTGGAATCCATAGAGGGGCGCGGTCGGCGCCTGACCCCCCAAATCGTCGTCGCCAGCGTCGTCGCCAAGATCGGCTGCGCTCACCACAATGACCAACGGAGGGCTCGGCCGCTGGGAAATTTTCTGCTCCGCGATCACCAGCGCTATGGCCACGACGACGGCGACGGCAGTCAGGATTACGCCATTGTTCCACCCGTGCAGTGCGCTCATGGCCCAGTCCCGGCGAAGATCCGCTCCAACTCCGGAATCAAGCCTTTCTGGATCACATTCTGGATTTCGATTCCCGGCCGCGCGTTGACCTCAATGACGACCGGACCGTGCCGCTGGTCCAGGCAGATATCGATTCCCGAATATCCCAGCGGAACGGCCACGTGAGTGCGCGTCGCGATCGCCAGCACCTCGGGCCAATGCGGAACCTGGAGGCCCGGCAGACGTTCGGCGGTATCGGGGTGCAGGTCCACCAGCTTTCCGCGGTGGACGCCGCGGCCAACCACGCCGGAGTCCATGTCGATGGAAAAGCCGGCAGCGCCCTGGTGCAGGTTGGACTTGCCGCCGGAATGACGGGTCGGCACGCGCAACATCGCCGCAGCCGGTTTGCCCTGCAGCAGCAAGACGCGAATGTCCGGGACTCCCATCGGCGCGATTCGGCGGGAAAACTCGTCGCAATGGATCAACTCCTCGAACAGCGCAACGTCGGCATCCTCGGCGCCGGAAAAAAGCCCGCGGGTGATGTCGTGTACGTGCGCCCGGAGCATCGCGTAGGTCCAGGTCCCTCCGGACACAAGCTGGAATTCGACTGCGGTCGCGCGGCTGACCAAGACCACGCCGTTCCCCTGCGACCCGGCTCCCGGCTTGAGCGCGAACCCGGTGGCGGTCACCAGCGCTTCGCGCCGGTGGTCCAGTTCAAAGGCAGACTCCACGGTCAGCAAGGTGCGCGGCGTGCGGACCCCGGCGTCGTCCAAGTGCCGCTTGGTCGCGACCTTGTCATCGGCGATCGACATCCAGTAGGTCGTATTCAACCGGCCGATCAGGTTGATGTTGCGTTCGTTGAGGCCGAGGACACCGGACGTGCCGGCGCCGGTCTTGCGAAACAGCCTCAGGAAGCGCCTGTACTCACTGGCGCGTATGCCGGTCCAGCGGCCGACCGCCAGCTGCAAGGCCAACACCAGGACCAGCAACTCCGGCATGTGGAAAAACAATCCGCGCAGCAAGGCTGAACTGAAAACCCAATAGCACAGCAGCGTAACGAGCACGGTCGAGACCAGGACCACGGCCAGCTCGCCAATCCGGCTGTTCTCGGCCATCTGCTGCAGGCGTTCGGCGGCGAAGCTCAGGATGATCACCGGGAACAGCGACAGCAGCGCCACCCGGTGGCCGGCGCTTTCGGCGACCGCCGTGCCGACCACCAGGATCAGCAAGGTCAACAGGGTAATCACCGCAGAAATCCGCGGCACCACCAGCATCCGCATACCACGGAAATAGTGGTGGGCCAGCGCGCCAATGGCCAGGATGACGATAAAACCGAGCAGGCCCGGGAGCAGGCCGGTATACCGGCATCCCGCGCCGACCAGCATTGGCAGGAAGACGCCGAAGGTCCGAAGCCCCGTGACGTTCCGGCAGAACGTCACGACCAGCGCCGCCAACGGGAACAGCAGAAAGATCTCCGAGATCAGCTGGTTGGCGCCAATGAAGCGCTTCACGGCGGTCCACAGGTCGCGCGCCTCCGGGTCGTCGTTGCCCGTGGACGCCGCTGAAACCGACAGCAACGGCCGAATCTTGAAGGCGTAATCAAAATTGATGTCACGCGTGTGCACGAACAGGCTTTCGTCGCCCCGATAGAGTTCCAGGTAACGGGCCGGAAGCTCCGCGAAGTGCCCGTTGAGAGGGTCGAAGGGAATCCAGCGGTCGCCGACGTAAGCCTCGACCCACTGGTGCGAGGTGCGCTTCACTCCGGTATCGAGGATGACTCCGCCAACCAGACGCGCGGGAATTCCATTCAGCCGCGCAAAGGCGACAAACAGCCGGCTCTTGCCGTTGCAACTGGCCTGGCCCAGGCGAAGCGCGGTCAGGGCATCGGTGTAGCCCTTGAATGGCGCCGGCTCGATCTGGTCGTGGGTGTAATCAAAAATGGCACGCAGCGTCTGCATCACGTCGGCCGATTCCTTGGGCCGGATTTTTGCCCAGCGATCGCGAATTTCCTGGTGCCTGAAGGCGATGGCCGGCGTTTCCTGCAGGTACGGCTGGAGCGTCGGGTTCAGCGGTGCCCCAAACCCCAGGCCCGGGGCCACTTCGAAACGCACCGCGCGCGTTGCAATCTGGGCGGTGTACCGGACCAGGCCATCCGGAGGCGCGCCACTCCATTCCGCCACCCGTCCCGCATCGGACACTCGGTCGTCAAAGGAAAGAGCGCCAGACTCGACAGTTTCCTCAACGATGGTCTGGCGCTCGCCGGTGACCGGAAGGAATGTTGCAATTCGCAGGTCACCACCGAAACTCTCGAATGAGATTTCGACCTGGTATTCGTAGACCGAGGCCGGCAGGACGTCGTCCAGTGCCGGTCGGAAGACAAGCAGGTGTCCGGCCAGCAATCCAAGGCCAGCCAGCAGCAAAACGGCAGGGAGCCAGTAACCGGAAAGTACGGCTCGGGTGCTCACGAGGTCCGCTCATTCCGGCAAAAAAGCGTCCGGCGCGCGGGATCAGGACTCACCCAATCAACACTAGCACAGGTGCGTCAAGGCACAGAACACGCTGCGACGTTCGTCAATTATTCGACGCTTCGAGCACCGTTGCGAGAGCGGACGCCTGTGAATACAAACGCAGGCCCTTCCGCGCCCGCGTCACGCCGGTATACATCAGCGAGCGACTCAGGCCGCGAAGCGCCTGCGGCTCGATGACCAGCGCCACGCGCTCGAACTCGGATCCCTGGGCGCGGTGCACGGTCACGGCGAGCGCGTCCTCAACATGGCCCAGGCGCATCGGCGATAGCGCGCGCATTCCGCCGTCGGTTGCGGGAAAGTGAACCAATGCGTGGCCGGACTCATCGGGCAAGACAATGCCGACGTCGCCGTTGAACAGCTTGCTGTCGTAGTCATTGCGAGTGACCAGCACCGGCCGACCGACAAACCAGCGGTCCACGTGTCCTCGTCCGAGCCGCAGGCGCAGGGCCTCGAGCAGCATCGCGGCCATTCGCTGGCTGCCGTAACGCCCCTCTCGCGTCGAGCACAGCACGCGGAACTGGTCGAAGGCGGCGAACACTTCGGCCGCCGGGCGGGCATCGCGCACCGCCGCGATGAAAGGCTCGTATCCCTGCAGCAACTCCTCCACCACGACGGCCGGCGACGGCAGCGCCTCGGTCCAGCCAAGTTCGGCCGCCCCTGACCGCAGGATGGCGATCGCGGCCGGGGCGTCACTGCCATTGATGGCGCGGGCCAGCCGTCCAAGCGCGCTGTCGCCGGCGAACCGATAACTGTGCTCCAGCCAGACCACGGCGTCGGTGAGCGGCGCCGCTTCTGCGCGGACCACCGGCACCGCCTGCCCGGTCGCCGCCGCAAGCCGCTTCGCCCAGGGCGCCGTCACCGCCCGGCCTGAGGAAACGCCGGCATAGACCGCGCCGGCCTCCACGGACGAGAGCTGGTCCTTGTCGCCCAGCAGGATCAGGCGTGCGTCGTCTTTCAGCGCCTCGGCCAGCTTGGCGCCAAGCGCGAGGTCCAGCATCGAGGCCTCGTCGACGACCACCACGTCGTAGGGCAAGCGGTTCTCGCGCCCGTGGCGGAATTGCGTCTGGCCCGAGCGATAACCGAGCAATCGGTGGATCGTGTGCGACTGTCGCGGCAGGCCCGCCGCCACCGCTGCCGGAAGGTTCATTGCCGCCAATTGCAGTCGGATCGATTCCTGCACGCGCGCCGCCGCCTTGCCGGTCGGTGCGGCGATGGCGATGTTCAGCCTGGGGTTCAGCGTCAGCAGGATCGCGAGGATGCGCACTACGGTGGTGGTCTTGCCGGTCCCCGGCCCACCTGAAATTACACACAGCTGACGCAGCACGCCGGTGGCGGCGGCGACTTTTTGCCAGTCGGGCTGCTGCGTCCCGGTGGTCGCGACAAACTGCCGGTCCAACTCCGTGCGCAAGGCGGCTGCGTCTATTGAAGTTGACGGACGATTAAGCCGCTGCAGCACGGCCTGGAAACGCTGCTCGTAATCCCGATAGCGTGCGAGGTACAGGGCGCCATCGGCCAGCACCAGCGGGTGTGCGCCGGCGCCAACGTCGGTGCCGACCACCGGACTGCGGCGCAGCGCCGCCTGCAGCGCAGCGCCATCCACCGTTGGCGGCAGGTCTGCGAGCACCAGCCGGATATACCCATCCAGAATCGCCTCGCCCACCAGCCGCGATGCCGTGGCAATCGCCGCCGCATCTTTTTCCGCGCCACCGCCGGCGCAATGCAGTCCGGACAGGCCCAGCGCCAGCAATTGCGGAAACGCGAGTTCGCCCTCGGCCGCTACTGGCGGCAACGGCAGGCCCATCGCAGCGTCGCTCATGCCGCCACCGTCGCAGCGGCGACGCCGAAGCAGGCATCCAGCGCGTCAATCAATCCACGGTCCGGCCGGCAGGCGTAGACCCCGCGCGGCTGGCCCTGTTCATCCACCCAGTCCGGACGCATGCCGCGCAAGAACAGGTAACGCACGCCGCCGAAATGGCGGTCGTAGTCGTAACCCGGCACCCAGGTTCGCAGCCAGCGGTGCAGCGCCACGGCGTAAATCAGGTATTGCAGGTGATAGTTGCCTGCGGCCATGGCGCGTTCCATGTCTGCCTGCGAACAGGTAGCGCCAATCGCCCCGAGCCGGTTGGACTTGTAGTCCGCCAGGTACCAGCGACGCTGGTGCCGGAAAGCAAGGTCGATGGAGCCATTGACATAGCCGTGCAGTTCCCCGGCCTGCAGATGCTGCATCGGCACGCCGTGCCCCTGCGCCACCTCGACCAGCTTCTGCGCGACAAACTGCGGCGCCGCCAGGTGGAAGCCCAGCTCCCGGATCTGGTCGGCCGGAGCGATCACAGCCAAGGTTGTGCTGGTGCCTGCCGGCGTCAGCGCGATGGGCGTGGCCAGCACCTCTCGCATCCAGGCCTCGACGTCACCGGCATGGCCCTCGTCAAAACCGGACCGGCGCAATTCAGTGCGGATGCTTTCGAAGTTTTTGTCCGCCGACCGCTCGATGTGTTCAAGGATGCGGTGCAGGCAATCACCGGCGGCCGCGCCGCCCTGGAACCTGTCGCGAATGTCCTGGGCATCCGCGTCCGGCGTCAGCACCGGCACAAGCTCGTCATGGTCGCGGACTGCCGACTCCGCGGACGGGCTGGCCTGCGCAGCACGCTGCAGGCCGGAGAAGCTGCTCTGAACATATCCAGCACGCGGCCGGTGTCGCAGTTCCCGCACCGACAGCGAGTCCAGCTTGTCCGCCGCCTCCCGCTCCCGACCTTGGGCCGACGACGGCGCAAACAGGCGGATAGTCCCACCCGAGTTGCGGCACAGCTGCTCGATGTCGTTGGCGGACTCGGGTGCGCTGAGCAGCACGTTCAGGGCCGACTGGTTGGCGCCGCTCATCGCCCCGGTGAACAGGTAGCAGCGATTGACCGCCCGGGTCAGCGCGACATAGGCCAGGCGCATCTTCTCGCCGAGTTCCTCGGCGATGGCCGCGGGCAGGTTGGCGGCGCGGTCCCGTCCATCGAGGATCAGGCGGTACTCCGGGGCATCGCCGTGATACAGGACCATGAATTTTTCGTCGTCGACGTAGGATTTCGAATCCCACAGGAATGGCACGAAGGTCACCGGGTATTCCAGGCCCTTGCTGCGGTGGATGGTGACGATTTGCACCAGGTTGGCATCGCTGTCGAGCCGCAACTGCATGTCCTCGGTCGGCCGGTCCTCGCGGCGTGCCGCCAGCCAGCTCAGCAGCGACTCCTTGCCGTGGCGGCGCTGCTCCTCAAGGTTCAGGATTTCGCCGAGATGGTAGACGTTGGTCAGCCGCCGCTCGCCATTGCGGTATTGCGCCAAACGAGCGTAGGTCTGTCGCGTCCGGAACAACTCGCGCAAGGCGCGCATCACGCCGTAGCGGCTCCAGGCCTCGTAATAGCCGGCGAATTCGGCCAGCACCACTTCCCAGCGGCGGTCGTCCTCAAGTTCCAGCAAGTCCGCCGCGTCCAGGCCGACCAGGTCGGAGAGCAATGCCGCACGGATGGCCCCGGAATCCCGCGGGGTGCTGATCGCCATCAGCACACGCTGCAGCGCTTCGGCTTCGGGCGACTCGAACACGCTCTGGGTGGACAGCTCAGCGCTGGAGATCCCGCGGTCCGCCAGCGCCCGCCGGACCATGGCGGCCTGGTGATTGGTATTGGTCAGCACCGCAATATCCCGCGCCGCCAACCGGTCCTTGCCGAGGGTGATGCGACCTGCGCGACTCTCGGACAGCAGGCGCGCAATTTCATTGGCCGTCCGCTCGGTCGCCCAGTCCCGGCCGGAATCCCTGGAGCGCAGTTTTCCGGAATCGGCCGGCCCAGCCAGCGCGATGCGCAGCGGCGCCTCGTCCTTGCGGCCTTCCTCAATCAGCGGCCGCTTCTCGCGCGTGGAGGGCTGGACCTCGACATAACGGATGGCCGGGTGGCGAAACGGATCCTCGCGCAGGCCGAAGACCTGGTTGAGTGCCTGCACCAGGCCCGGCACCGAGCGCTGGTTTTCCAGCAGGCGCAGGGGCTCGCCGCAGGTGCTGGCCGCCGACAGGTAGGCATAGACGTCGGCGCCACGAAAGCTGTAGATCGCCTGCTTGGGATCACCGACCAGGAAGACCGCGCTGTCCGGCGCCGGCTGGCCGTATATCGCCTCGACGATTCCCCACTGCAGCGGATCGGTGTCCTGGAATTCGTCAATCAAGGCATAGGGACAATGGGCCCGCAGCGCCGCGGCCAGCGAACCGCCACTTTCGGCCCGCAGCGCCTGGTCCAGTTTGTGCAGCAGGTCATCGAAGGACTGCAGCTTTCGTTGCTCCAGCCGTCGCGGGATCTCCGCCCCGGCGTGGCGGATGAACTCCAGCCGCAACGTGGTCCAGTGTGCCGACAGTGATTCGACCGCCGCGCCGGCGGCGTCCACCAGCCGGTCCACTGTCGTAAACAGCGGATGACTGACCGGCGCCCCCCTGGATTTTTCCGCTACCCCGCGCTGGGAAATTCGCTCCAGCGCCTTGCCCTTGGGCAAGTCGAAGCGCGGGGACTCGCTCGCCAGCAGCGCGCCCAGGTGCCCTTGCCAGCTGGCGAGGTAATCCTTGCGATAGGACTTCCGGTCGAGATTCGGCGCATCCCTGAGCATCGCGATCGCCCCGTCGCCGGAGGACAACCAGGTCCGGCGACAGTCCTGCCAGGCCGCGTCGTACTGCGACAGACGCGCTGCAAGATCGCCGCCACGATCCGGCGCCTTGATCTGGACGCCGGCGCGGCGGGCATAGCGGCTCGCCAGTCGTTCAAGTTCTTCGACGCTGGCTCCGGTGCTGGCAATCCAGCGCACGAACAGCTTGCGACCGGCCGCTTCGATACCGGCGGTGGCGCCGCTGGCGATATGACAGCGCCAGAAATCGGCGGCGACCTCGTGGACGATGGCGCCCGGATCGGCAATGACTTCGCACTGGAAGGCTGAGCCGCTGCGGAACGCATGATCGGACAAGGCCCGTTGGCAAAACCCGTGGATGGTGTGAATGCGCGCCTCGTCGAAGCTGCGCAAGGCCAGCAGCAGGCGCTGGCTTGCAAGCTCGCGGTCCGGGATCTGTTCGAGCATCCAGGCCACGAAGGGATCGTCGTCCGGCCGCGGATCGCCCTTAGCGTTCAGTGCAGTGAGCACGGCACGGATGCGTCCACGAATGCGCTCGCGCAACTCCGCCGCCGCGGCGATATTGAAGGTGAGGGTGAGGATTTGCCGCACCTCGGCACCCTGCTCCAGCAGTAGTCGCAGGTACAGGCCGGAAATGGTCCAGGTCTTTCCGGTGCCGGCGCTGGCCTCAACCAGTTGCCGGCCCTCCAGCATCGCGGCGTAGACCGGGGGCACGGGTGTCATGGCTGACTCGGCCTGCTGGCGGCTCATGACGGGTCCGCTCCAGCGGCATCGGAGCCCTCGCGATGCTCGTCGCGGC
>JANNAK010000013.1:0-1749 GCA_031384195.1 Gammaproteobacteria bacterium | reverse complement strand
GCCATAGCGTCAGGCGCGCCGGGGAGCGGAGCGTCGTGACGTCGGTTAATGCGGCTTTTGTCGTCATTGGCGCGATGTTATAGCCGGACGGTAATCGAGTCTAACCGGGATGTCGGGCACGGTCGGTTCGCTGCCACACATACTATGTGTTCCGCGCAGCCGGCCTAGTCCGCGGGGTCCTTCTGGCGGGTTACCGCGACGCCCGTAAGGACCGAAAGTCCCAGCATCACGATGGCACCCACCGTAATCCACTGACTCGGGACATCGAGGAGCACGGCGCCGTAAATCAAACCGCCGATGAGGATGATGACGCCGGTAATGTAGATCGCGAATGAAATGGTTCTGCTCCGATCCGGTGGCGTTGTGCCGGCCAGCGGAATTAAAGAGCTTCCCCGGCTTGCCCGGGGAAGCCGGGGGCCTACGGCTTAGGCTTGTGAATCAGGTCGTTGGTGACACTCTGGACGCCGCCGATGCCAGAGGCAAGCTGCACGGCCTTGTCAATCTGCCATTGCGAATCAACAAAGCCGGACAGCTGCACAATGCCGTTGAAGGTCTTCACCTTTATGTCGAAGGAGTTGACGTCTTTTTCTGCTAGCAGTGCCGCCTTGACCTTGGTCGAAATCGCGGCATCGTCGATGACCTCACCGGTCGAGCGCTCGTGGCCCGGGTGCTGGTGCGCGCAACTGGCGACGAACAGGCCGCCGGTGGACAGCAGCGTCGCCGTAATAAGTGCTTTCAGCTTCATGTGGGTTCCTTGTGAACGGTGTCTTGCGGGATTTGCAGCGGGTAGCGTGACGTCACGAGGGCGGGCGGGTCTGTGCGGAGGCGCACCCAGCGTCGCTACAAGGATCATGACAAGCGCGAAGCGTCACCGGTCGCTGTGTGCGGTAACGCGCGGATGAAGCAAACAGCGCGGCGTAGGCTGGGTCATGCGTACCCGAGTCCGATTCCTGCTGCTACTGGTGCCGCTGGTGTTGGCCGGCATCGCTTGTGACAAGGGCGGAATCGAGCCGGCCAAGGCGGCGGAGTCTGGCGACCTGCGCCTGAAGCTGAATCAGGGCTACAGCATGCTGTATTTCGACGTGTCCCACGTCGAGTTCACCAAGCTGCTCCTGCTGATCAAGGTCGAGTCCGACCCGGTCAATACGATCGTTACCGAGATCAGCGATTACAGCGGTGAATTGGCGCAGGAGCTGAAGCGCCTGGCCAAGGACTATCCGGCACTGCGAATTGACCTGGATCCCCTGCCCGAGATGGAGAAACGCAAGCGGGCCGACGTGAGCCGGGAGCGGGTCCTCAGCTTTGCCCCCTTCGTAGGTCGAACGGGCGGCGATTTCGAGCGCACGCTGCTGCTGAGCCTGTCAGCGGTCCTCAGCCAGGAGAGTCACCTGTGCAAGGTGATGGCCGATGAGGAGCCCGATCCTGGCCTGCGGAAATTCCTGCTGGATTCGAAGCAGCGCTTCGACGGACTTTATGACCGGGTCGTGTTTCTGCTCAACCGCGACTACTTCAAGGGCGGCGTCAGCCCGCCAGAGCGGCACTAGCCCGCCCGGGAGCATGACGTGCGCAATCTCGGGTCGTTAGCTCTGCTAGTGGCGCTGCTCGTTGCCACCACAAGCTGCGCCCAAGACAAGAGCGGTCACGAACCGGCAGCCGGTCTGAGCGAGCAGCGCTTGATTCTGAGTGAGGGGTATAGCCAGTTGTACACCGAAGCCGGCCAACTTGACCTCGCCCGGGTGGTGGTCGGCG